>NZ_JBGFGP010000150.1:0-224413 GCF_041224545.1 Sedimentitalea sp. XS_ASV28
CCGTCGGCATGCCCGCCTCTTGCTCCTTGATCATCCCGATAATCTGCGCCTCGGTAAAACGGCTCTTTCGCATTCGTCTGCTCCTTCAAGGTTGGGCAGACTCTACATCATGATGAGGGATTTCGCGGGGGGCAGGTCAAATACACTGCATGTAAATGAGTCGTTCCCATGAATGATATCAAACTATTCCGGCAAGACGCTCAGCGGGCTCACGCCCTACGAATACATCTGCAAGACATGGACATCAGAACCAGACAGATTCATCCTTAACCCGATCCACCAAATGCCGGGACTAAATATCTAGAGCTTTCGTCATCGGTAAAACGTTTGCGGCGTCACGCCGATCTGACGCACAGCCTCGGCAATCGTCGACTCTTGTTCTGGCAGAACCTCAACCTGCCAAAGTTTCGATACAATCCCCTCGGGCTTCTCTCTTTCCCAGCAATCGCTGATCCTCCAATTCGCCGGACAATCTATCCCAGTTGGTGGACCACTGCAGGGGGAAGATCAGAGTGAAAGCAATCAGCAGGGCCCGGCACGTCGCGCGGTGCCGGGTGTTACAATACTTGCTAGATGGCTCCGGTTGCTTACCCGGTCAACAGCAGCTGAACGGATAGGTGCGGCCGGTATCCTGGTAGGATGTGATGGCGATGCCTTGCAGTTCGACCGGCGGGGCAGGCGGGATGCAAAGCGTTAGCTTCATGTGCGGCAACGCCGCCCACGGGTCACGCTCTTCATCTGGCGAATTTGTCGCCTGCTTCGGGTCGAACCTGGCGTCCTCCGGTGCGTCTTCGATGGTCAGATCCAGATCATCCATCAGGTGATAGCCGAATTTTTCGCGGATGGCGGTTCGCGGATCTGCCTTGAGCTGCGCGTGAAATCCCGGGTCTTCCCAGGCAAGTGCGATGGCGCGCGGCCAGATCACCTGCCAGTGCATCGTCGATTCCAGCGCACCGGGTTTTGAATCGTGCCCAAGTGCGTTGTCGGAGTCTTTCAGAAACCATGTCATTTCGTTTCACCTTCCCAGTTGTTGATCCTACGAGCTATGTTGCAGTGCCGATCCGACGTGCCGGCGCCTGGCTTGCCTTCGTCGCAAACGTTTCGAGTTTGGCAAGCGCAAAGGCGGGGAGTTCGATTCTTTCGTTGTCGATCAGGCCTTTCAGATGCGCCAGAGCGCCTGAAGTGTCCGCTTCGGTTTCAAGGCAGAGCAGGTCGACTGTCGCCAGCGCATCGAGCATCCGGGCACCCGATTGCCGTGCATGCCGGCTTGCCTCCAGCAGGTGCGCGCGGGCCTTTTCAGGATCGGCTTCTATGCGGGCCTGAAGGCGCAGAAGTTGCGGCAGCCAATAGGCCTCGCCCGTGTTGCGGGCCTGATGGAGCGCCACGTCGAGGATGTGCTGCGCCGTCTCAAGATTGCCGGCATCGATCGCGTTCTCGACGCCGAGGCTGCGATAATAGGTCATCCCGAGCTGCGCGCCGATCATGTTGTGGATTTCGTAGATTTCCTGCGAGGCCGCGACATCGCCTCTGGCCCAGTTGGAAATCATCGCGATATACGAGGTTGGCGTGCTGACGCCCATCCGGTTGCAGTATTCCAGCGCCTCGGCTGCCTCTTCGGCGACCTCTTCGCGCAAACCGTTCTGTTGCTTGAGCATGATCCGATAGAGCAGCGACATGCCAATCGTATTGGTATGATTGAGTTCCCTGGCATGCGATACGGCCTGGTCCACCGCGACATCCGCTTCGGTCCTGCGTCCTGTCATCCAGAGAACCTGCGACAGCGTCGCCCGGCTGTAGCTGAGCGAATCCATTCCATACATCGCACCATGCATGGAGTGGAGGGCGGCATCGTAGAGTTCGATGCACCGCAGCAGGTCCGTTTCGGCAGCCTGGAGATTGCCCTCGATCCAGCTGCACTGGCTCAGGGGAGGAAGGCCGGCGACCAGCTGGCTGCCGTCACCTATCTGTTCGGCGAGCGTGACAAAGCGTTCAGCGACATCGCGGGCCTGCTTGCGTTCGGATCGCACGTGGTGAAACAGATTCAGACCCCAAAGATTGGGGAAGGCTTCCGGCTGGTCGCCATGCTGTTCGAGCAACGCCAGCGCCCGGCTCGTGCTTTCTTCTATGTCCGGCGCTGAATACCCCTGCGACTGCATCAGGGCAGGGGTCAGAATACCCTGTATCTTGAGTTCCAGGCGGCATCGGTCCGGATCGTCGGGAAGCTGCGCCACCCAGTCCAGGCATTTGCGGGCATGCGCGACCGCGTCGGAATTGGCGGAGCGGACCAGCGCACCCATACCCGCGGCCAGGCCGAATTCGATGGCGCGCTCATGTTCCCCCGCCTGACCCAGGTGGTGCGCCATGATCTCGGGCTGGCTGGCGATTTCGTCCGGTCGTGTCGCCTCGTAAGCCTGCGCGATCAGCCCGTGAAGTTCGCGCCGCCGACTGCGCAACAGGCTGTCATAGGCAGCTTCCTGGATCAGCGCGTGTTTGAATATCCAGGTTTTCTCGGATTTGTCTTCGACCGGGAAAACCAGTTCCGCCTGCTCGAGCACTGAAATTCCGGCAACCACGATATTGGGGGGTTGGCCGCAGACATGCGATAGCAGGTCAAGGCTGAATTCGCGGCCGACAACCGCGCCGATCTGCGCCAATTCCTTGGCGGTGGCCACCCGGTCAAGGCGAGCCATCAGCGAATCTTGCAAAGTGGTGGGTATCTCGGATTCAATCGAATTGCGTTTCACTTGTAAAACCCCATTTTCCTCGCTGATGGCTTCGGATTCCATCAGACTCTTGGTCAACTCTTCAAGAAATAGTGGATTGCCTTCGGCCTGTGACAGGATATGCGCGGCCAATTCCTTGGAAAGGGATTTGCCACCAGTCAGGCTTTGAGTAAGTTCTATTGCCGCTTCTCCGCTGATCCCGCTCAGGTGCAGCGTCTTGACGCCAGGGGCCTTGGCGATGGTCAAACCATCGGAGGTACGGGTTGTCGCCACGTGAAATATCGGGGCGTTCCGGAGTCCGGCGAGCAAGGGTTCAAGTATCTCGAGCGTGCTGCTGTCGGCCCAGTGCAGGTCTTCAAACAGGATAAGCAGGGGCGTGGCCGCCGCCCGACCCGCGAGCAATCGGGCAAGTCCGCGCGCGAGGCCAGCGCGCTGGATCTGTGGCGATTCCGTGGGGGGCTGGTATATCCCCTCGGCGGGGATCCCCAGTGTCGATGCAAATACCTCCGTTTCGGAGACCATGTTGTGGCGTTCAAGATAGTCTTTCAACGTCGCGAAACGTGTCTTCGCATCATCGCTCCGGGACCAGCCGAACAGGCTCTCCGCCAGCCTCTTGAACGGGCGCAGGGCGGAATTGGCGAATTGCGGATGGCAGGCCAGTTCGATCACCTCATGCGGGGTCTCGGAAATCCGCTCGACCAGTTCGGCAATCAGCCGCGACTTGCCGATACCTGCTTCTGCAACCAGCAGGCCGGATTCCAGGTGCCCTGCGCAACAGGCATTCCATTGCGTGACCAGTGCCTCCAGTTCCTTTTCGCGCCCGAGCAGGGGGGACAGGCTGCGCCCTTCCCGCGTGGCGCGAAAGCGGCTGGCGACTTCGTGTTCGGCATTGACGGCAAAGCACTCGATGGGTTCGTCAAAACCCTTGAGATCGTGATTGCCGATGGACGAGCATGCAAACAGCCCCTTGAGCAATTGATAGGTGCTGTTGGAAATCACCATCTGATCCGGATTTGCGAGCGATTGCAGGCGGCCCGCGAGGTTCGGAGTTTCTCCGACCACCTGCCGTTCCTGCGAGTCGCCGCTGCCGATCAGGTCGCCGACGATGACCATGCCCGTCGCCGCCGCGACGCGACAGGAAAGCTGCACATCCGGCAGAGGAGTCAGGCGATTGACCTCTCGGATCAATTCCAGTCCGCAACGGGCCGCGTGTTCCGCCGAATGCTCGGCGGCACTGGGATAACCGAAATAGGCGAGAATCCCGTCACCCATGTATTTGGCAATCGTTCCGTTATGCTTTTGAATGATGGCCGCGCAGCAGGTCTGATAGGCCCCGACCACCGTGCGCAGGTCTTCGACATCATGCGAAGCCGAGAGCGCCGTAGAACCCACCAGATCCACGAACATGACCGTCAACTGGCGTCGTTCGGGCCCTGCGACCGGTATTATTTCGGGCTTCGCCACATCCGCTGCGCGTGCCGCCTTGAGAAACCGCTTGCGTTCTCCGAGGTTCAGCCGCAGTTCGCCAAGGTCTTCCGCCGTCAGGTCGGCGATGACATCCATGTCGATTCCGTTGGCGACGAAATCATCAAATCGGTGCCCCAACCCGACACCGGCCAGAAAGTCATTTAGTTCCGTAGACATCGTATCCCTGGTCATCCTATCCGCGTCCCGCCCCTTTTCGAGCGCAGATCTGTAGTTTAGTGAGAGGTTAGCGGATAAACTATTGCGTGTATACATACAGTGCTATGAATGGTTGAACGAAATACGATCACTCGCCCGGAGTTTGTCTGCCTTTCAAGCGACCTGCGGGTCTTTGCTGCGCCGGGTGGCGGGGCTTTTCTGGTATCGGAAACGGGCAGCCAGCACAGTGCATCGCCGCTTGTCTCTGCGGTTCTTGCCTGTGCGGACGGAACCCGCGAAGCGGCGCAGATCGTCGCCGAATTGCCGAACTTCCCGGCGGCACAGATCTTGTTTGCGCTGAGCAGGCTCCGGGCTCAGGGTATTGTCGAGATCCGCTCCGAGGCCCGGCCATGTGCGTCCGACGCGAACTGGGCCTCGCGGCAGATCGGACCGGTGAATCTGGTGTCGGATAACAGGGCCGCTCTCTCGATCATGTGCGATGTCCTCGCGGCGGGCAGTCTTGTCGACGTGGCGCCGGTCTCGCTCATTCTGTGTTCGGACTATCTCGCCCCGATCGTGACGCAGGCCGTCGAGCGTGGGAGACCGTGCTTGCCGGTCAAACTGGTCGGGCCACGCAGCTATTTCGGACCGCATTTCGATGACGGTCCCTGTCTGCCCTGCCTGCGCCGCCGCCTGCGGCTGAACCGGCCGATCGAGACCTGGGCGGCCAGCCAGTCACTGGTGGAAATCGCGCGTCCTGTTGCAGAACACCTGCCGCCGTCACCAATGGCGATGGAAACCGCCAGGGCCGTATACGCCTATTTGCGCGATCCTGAACCTGCCTTGCAGCATGTCGTGGAGCTTGGCACAGAGGGACGCCACGATCATGAAACGGTTTGCATCTGCGCGTGCAGCGCATCAGATTCGATGGATCTGCGCGATGAAACCCCGGTGCGCCGGAGCCTTGGCGGATACAGGGGCCGCAGTGCCGAAGATGTCGTGCGGTCGCTGCGTCCGCTGGTGAGCGACCTCACCGGGCTTGTCAGCAGCGCCGGCCCACTGGACACGCGCGCGGCGGCAGGCACGGGCGACACCACCCGGCATGTCTGGGCGGCGTCCTATCCGATTGTTCCACGGTCCTCATCGCCCGACGCCGATGCCTTCCACGGCGTGGCTCTGGGCAAGGGTCTGACCGGGGCGCAGGCCGAGGCCAGCGTGTTGTGCGAAGCTGTGGAACGCATGTCGGCGCAATTTCCCGACGGGTATCCGACTCGCCGAGCCACGCTGGACACGATTGGCGCGGACGCCGTTCATCCCAATTCGCTCTGGCAGTTCAGTGCGGCGCAGTTCCGTGACCGGGACAAATGGAATGCGCTCAGCGGCGATGACCGGCGTCACGTACCTGTGCCGCTGGCGCCGGATCGCGAACTCGACTGGGTGCAGGTGTGGTCGGTGACCGAGGATCGCGCGAAATGGATGCCGCGCGAGTTGTGTTTCGCCAACGCGCCAGAGCCGCGTTATGGCCGGTTCGATCCAAATGGCTGTGCAGCCGGATCAACACGTGTCGAGGCGGCGCTACAGGCGTTTCTGGAGCTTGTCGAACGCGACAGTATCGCAATCTGGTGGTATAACCGCATACCGCGTCCGGGACTGGATCCACTGTCGGTTGCGGACGCGCGGGTCAGAACTCTGGCGCAAGGTTTCCTCGATCAGGGGTGGGATTGCTGGCTGCTCGATGTCACGGCAGACCTGCATATACCCTGTCTGGCGGCGGTCGCCCGGGCCCGAAGCGATGGGCGCTGGTGCATCGGTTTCGGCTGTCATTTTGAAAGCGCAATCGCAATCGAACGTGCGATGACCGAACTTGTGCAATTGTTCCGCGCGAATGGCCGGGACGGTCCACCGCCCTGGGATACCGGTGCAGCAGGGGACGACGCGTTCCTCTTTCCGCGTGGCGAGGCGGTATTGAAGGACGCCCCGGTGGGAGATCTGGCGACATTGGGCGCGCTGTTTGACTGGTCTGTCAAAAGGCTGGCGGAACATGGGATCGAAACCCTCATCCTCGACCAGACCCGCCCGGAGACCGGATTGCCGGTGGTCAAGATCTTTGCGCCGGGGCTGCGTCATTTCTGGCCCCGCTTCGGACCGGGTCGCCTTTATGATGTGCCGGTGCAAATGGGCTGGCGCGCGCGCGCTCTGAGCGAGGATGACCTGAACCCGGCACATCTTTTCCTGTAGGTGCCGGGATCAACCCGATTGCAGTACAAGTGTTTTTCTGTTTCCTTGCCAATAGTTTGACAACAAAGAGGGGCAGCTGTCGTGCGCAACGGGTTCTGGATATTCGACGCGGATCGTCATGTGCACGAACCGCTGGATCTGTGGCAGGAATACCTGCCCTCGGGCATGTCCGATTACGTTCCGACATTGGCCTATCTCGACCGTGGCGAACCGCTGTCCGAACGGATGACCGTGGCCCGACCTGCGGGACCTCTGCACCTGCCTCCCGATCTCCTGGTGGCGGGGGAACCGGTCATGGACATATCCAGGAGCGCCAAGATCGAAATCGCTGCCGCCGCGGTCGATCGTCCCGAAGATCTGGCGCTTGGTGCCACCGCACCGGGGCATCTGGGCGCAATGGACAAGGATGGCATCGACGCGGCGCTCCTGCTGCCCTCCTATGCCGGGTATCTTGTGGCGATGCCGCATCGCGAACCCCGTGTCGCAGCGGCGTTCGCCGATGCGTATAACCGCTGGCTTGCCGATCTGTGCTCTGCCGATCCCGACCGTTTGCGCGGGGCGGCGTTGATTGCGCGCTACCAACCCGAGGCGATGATCGAGCAGGCCCGGTTTGCGCTCGCGCAGGGGTGGAACACCGTGGTCGTTCGGCCGAACCCGATCGCCGGCCGCTTGCTGGGCGATCCGGCGGACGCCCCGTTCTGGACGTTCTGCGCCGAGAACGGCTTGCGGGTTGCGGTCCACGAAGCTGCGCATGCACGTACGACCACGGCGGGCGCCGACCGGTTTTCGTCGCGTTTTTCGCAACACGCGTGTTCGCATCCGATGGAGCAGATGATGGCGTTTCTGTCGCTGCTCGAGAGCGGAACATTCGAACGCAACAAGGACCTTCGCGTCGCGTTTCTCGAGGCCGGTGCGGGTTGGATGGTGCATTGGCTCTGGCGGTTGGACGAGCTTGAATATGCCCATCTCGCCGGCGAGGTCGCCGCGACCATCCGCAGGAAACCCTCCGAGTATTTCAAGGCGCAATGCACCATCGGTTTCGAACCCGACGAGCCATTTCTGAACGAAACGATTGCCTATCTTGGCGAAGACCATCTGATGTTCGGCAGTGACTTCCCGCATCTTGACCATGGCGATGACATTGTCGCCGAGGCGCTCGCGCTCGACTTGCCCGAGGCCCGGTTGCGCGGGGCAATGGGTGAAAACGCCCGCAGGTTTTTCGGGATCGGCTGACGCGCGGGGCTTGTCGGGATCGGCGGTGCATGTCGGTCGCGTCAGATATCCTTGCGCGCCGACATCGCGGCCATGATCGTGCCGTCGTCGAGATAATCGAGCTCTCCGCCGATCGGAACGCCCTGCGCCAGCGAGGTGAGGCGGACCTGTCCATCCAGCTGATCGGCGATGTAATGCGCCGTGGTCTGCCCGTCGATCGTCGCATTCAGCGCCAGGATCACCTCTGTGATGCCCTCGCTTGTCACCCTGTCGATCAGACGCGGGATACGCAATTGTTCCGGTCCGATTGCGTCAAGTGCCGAGAGCGTGCCGCCGAGGACGTGATAGCGCCCCCTGAACACCCCCGAGCGTTCCATTGCCCAGAGATCGGCGACATCCTCGACCACGCATAATTCGCCGGTGGCGCGTTTTTCGGCGGTGCATATGTCGCAGATATCGGTGGTGCCCACGTTACCGCAGTTAAGACATTCCCGCGCCGTTTCCGCGACAATCTGCAAGCTGTCCGCCAATGGCGTGAGCAGCAGCGCACGTTTGCGGATCAGGTGCAGAACCGCGCGCCGCGCCGATCTCGGGCCAAGACCGGGCAGTTTCGCCATAAGCTCGATCAGATTGTCGATATCTCGGGTGCTTGACATTGCAGGGTATCCGGAGCCGGGCTGGCGGGGCGCGACGGGCTCGTACGTCCCGGCGTCGGCGTCCGCCGGGCGCGCGATCAGAAGGGCAGCTTCATGTCCTTGGGCAGACCCATGCCTTCGGTCAGTTTGGCCATTTCTTCCTGCGCCTTGTCGCTGGCCTTCTGCTGGGCGTCCTTGATCGCGGCAAGGATAAGGTCCTCGACGACTTCCTTGTCATCGCTGTTGAAAATTGACGGGTCGATGTCGAGCGATTTCAACTCGCCCTTGCAGGAGCAGACCGCCTTGACCAGACCGGCACCGGATTCGCCCGTGACGGTCTGGCTGTGCATGTCTTCCTGCAACTGGGTCATCTTGGTCTGCATTTCCTGCGCGGCCTTCATCATCTTGGCCATGTCGCCAAGCCCGCCGAGTCCCTTGAGCATGTGATTTCTCCTGAATTGCTTGCTGCACAGATACGCGTCCCGGTGCCTGCTCACAAGGGGCGGAACGGATCCGGGCGGGATCAGGGAGCGGTGCGCGCTACCCGTCCTCGAACGGATCCCATTCGTCCTCGACTTCGGGCAGGGCCTCGGCGCTGGCGGCGGCCGCGATCTGTTCCGGGGTACGGATATCGGTAATCCGGGCGTTTGGGAAACGGGTGATCACCGCCTGCACCAGCGGATGTGCCTCGGCCTCTTCGCGCAATGCGTTTTCCGCTTGATCCCGTATGTCGGCGATCGTCGGTGCACCGCCCTTGGCGCTCACGCTGATCGCCCAGCGATTTCCGGTCCAGCCCTGCAACCGCGTCCCGAGCCGCTGTGCGAGATCCGGCGGTGCGCCATCGGCGGGCGAGAATTCGATCCGCCCGGGTTGATAGCTGATCAGCCTGAGACCGGATTCGACCTCGACCAGCAGCTTCACATCCCTGTTCGCGCGGATCAGTTCGACGACGTGCTCGAAGGTCGGAAACCGCGCCAGTGCGCTCTCGGGGGCCACTGCGGGTGCTGTCCGGGTGTTGCCGGTGCCGCCCACCCGGGCCGAGGCGACAGCCGAGGCCCCCCCGCCCGCCGCAGGCGAACTTGCGCCCTGCGCAAGGCCCCCGTTTCCACCGGGAGAAGATGGCGGGCTGTTCTGGAGCTTGCGTATCAATTCCTCCGGGCTTGGCAGGTCTGCCACATGGGTCAGCCGGATGATCGCCATCTCCGCCGCCATCATGGCGTTGGGCGCCGCCGCAACTTCCTCCAGTGCCTTGAGCAGCATCTGCCACATCCGGGACAGAACCCGCAGCGACAGGGTGTTGGCCATCGCGCTGCCGCGCGCGCGTTCATCCGGCGCCACCGTCGGGTCCTCTGCCGCGTCCGGCGTGATCTTGACCACCGACACCCAATGGGCGATTTCCGCCAGATCACGCAGAACCGCCATCGGGTCCGCACCTTCGGCATATTGCGTGCCCAGCTCGTTCAGCGCACCCGCCGCATCGCCTTTCAGGATCATGTCCATCAGGTCGAGAACCCGGCCACGATCCGCCAGCCCCAGCATCGCGCGCACCTGTTCGGCGGTGGTCTCGCCCGCGCCATGGCTGATTGCCTGGTCAAGCAGGGATGTCGCGTCGCGCGCCGATCCTTCTGCGGCGCGGGTGATCAGGGCGAGGGCATCGTCGGCGATCGCCGCACCTTCGCTGGCCGCGATCCGTTGCAGCAGGGCAATCATGTCCTCCGGTTCGATCCGGCGCAGGTCGAAGCGCTGGCAACGGCTCAGCACGGTAACCGGCACCTTGCGGATCTCGGTCGTGGCAAAGATGAATTTCACATGCGCCGGCGGTTCCTCGAGCGTCTTCAGCAGCGCATTGAAGGCGCTGGTCGAGAGCATGTGCACCTCGTCGATGATGTAGATCTTGTAGCGTGCCGACGCTGCCCGGTAGCGCACGCTATCGATGATCTCGCGGATGTCGTTGACGCCGGTACGGCTGGCAGCGTCCATTTCCATCACGTCGACATGACGCCCTTCCATGATCGCGGTGCAATGTTCGCATGTGCCGCAGGGTTCGGTGGTCGGTCCGCCATTGCCGTCGGGTCCGATACAGTTCATTCCCTTGGCGATGATGCGCGCGGTCGTGGTTTTGCCGGTGCCGCGAATACCGGTCATGACAAAGGCCTGCGCGATGCGGTCGGTGGCAAAGGCATTCTTGAGCGTGCGCACCATCGCATCCTGCCCGACAAGGTCGGCAAAGGTCTCGGGCCGGTATTTGCGCGCCAGAACCTGGTAGGCAGGGGCGTCTGTGTCGGTCATGGGCAGTCCTATCGGATTCGGAGTCCGCCAGAGCGTAGTCGGCAGCGGTGACGAGGTCCATGCCAGACAGGCGATCCCGTCGGTGGCGCCTTGGAGCGACCGGCGGCAGCGCAAAGCGCTCGGAATACCGCGTGGTCAGCGCGGCAAGATGTTGTTTTTCTGTGACGAGCCCGATGATAATGTTACATGGCCGGGTGGTTAGCGAGGAGTGCAGGATGCGTTTGCGTGGTGTCAGGAGCAGCAGAAACGTCGAGGATCGACGCCACAGTGGCCGGGGACGCGGCAGGACAGTTGGCCGCATAAGCGGTGTCGGTTTGTTGCTGGTGCTGGCCGTCGGCTATTTTGCGGGGATCGATGTGACGCCTCTTCTGACCCAGCAACCGGCCAGCAATCAGCCCTATGTCGCCAGACCTGGGGAAGAACAGGAAGCCGAGTTTGCCGCGCGCGTGCTTGCGACCACCGAAGAGGTCTGGACCGCGATCTTTCGCGACGAATTCGGCGCGACCTATAACCCTCCGGTCATGGTGCTGTTCTCCGGGGTCACGCAAAGCCCCTGTGGCGGTGCATCCGGTGCGACCGGACCGTTCTATTGTCCGGCTGACCAGAAGGCCTATCTCGACCTCGCGTTTTTTTCCACTATGTCGCAGCAACTGGGCGCGCGCGGGGATTTCGCCGCAGCCTACGTGATTGCACATGAGGTCGCGCATCACGTGCAGAACCAGGTCGGCATTCTCGGCAAGGTCAACGCGGCACGCCAGCAAGCTTCGGAGGTCGAGGCCAACGCCTTGACGGTGCGCCTCGAATTGCAGGCGGACTGCCTGTCCGGTGTCTGGGCCGCCGCTGTGGGCGCGCTGATGGAACCGGGCGATCTGCAAGAGGCGCTGAACGCGGCGAACATGATCGGGGATGACCGCCTGCAACGTCAGGCCGGACAGGTACCGCGGCCCCACACCTTTACGCATGGCACCTCGGCGCAGCGCGAACGCTGGTTCCGGCGCGGCTATGACGATCGCAACATCGCGGCCTGCGACACGTTCGGTACTGACCGGCTTTGAACACTCGTCAAGATCGGGCCGCTCGTCTAGACAGGCATCATGTCACAGATTGAATCGCTTTTTGTCACCCGACTCTATCGCGCAGCCCTGAATGAATTCGGGGACATCCCGCCCGATGAGCTTGAAACCTCTTGCCTGTCGATTGCAGAAGACGATGAGGCCGGGCAGGATTGGTGCGAGCAGAACGGCTATCCGGGCTATACGTCCTATGCCTCGCTCACCGACCTGCCGTGGCGCTTTCCGATCTTTGGTGACCTCGTGGCGGCGCTGGACCGGCATGTGGCGGCGTTTGCAAAGGATCTGGAATTTGATCTGGATGGGCGGGATCTCAAACTTGAAGACATCTGGATCAATATCCTGCCCGAGGGCGGCATGCATGCCAGCCATATCCACCCGCATTCGGTGATCAGCGGCACCACCTACGTGTCGATGCCCGAGGGTGCCAGCGCGCTCAAACTCGAGGATCCCCGCTCGGCCCGCATGATGGCCGCGCCAACGCGGATCAGGGACGGGCGACGCGAATTGCAGCCGTTTATCTACGTGACGCCCAAGGTCGGCGACGTGTTGCTATGGGAAAGCTGGCTGCGCCACGAAGTGCCGATGAACATGTCCGAGGATGAACGGATCAGCGTGAGTTTCAACTACGGTTGGGTCTGACCGCCGGTCCGACGCTCGTCCTGCTGTTTCAGCATCGTTTCGATCTGGGCCAGACGTTCGAGCACCTCGTCGCGGTAGGTTCCGGTTTCGGCATCCGCTTCGGCCTGATGGGCGTCCTGCATCGAGTTGACGATCAGACCCACCACGAGGTTCACAACCACGAAAGTCGTCGTCAGGATGAAGGGAATGAAAAACGCCCAGGCATAGGGATAGACCTCCATCACCGGACGAACGATTCCCATCGACCAGCTTTCCAGAGTCATGACCTGGAACAGCGAATAGGCCGACAGGCCGATGGTGCCGAACCAGTCCGGAAACGCCGCACCGAACAGTTTGGTCGCCATGACCGCGCCGATGTAAAAGATCAGTCCCGTCAACAGGAACACCGAGCCCATGCCGGGCAGCGCGATGATCAGACCCTCGACCACGCGCCGCAGGTTGGGCGCGACCGAGAGCACGCGGAACAGCCGCAATATGCGCAGGGCGCGGAGTACCGACAGCCCCTGCGCATCGGGGATCAGAGAAATCCCGACGATGACAAAATCGAAGATGTTCCAGCCATCCCGGAAGAACCGCAGTTTCTGGACATAGATCTTGGCTGTCAGTTCGACGACGAAAATCGCGAGGCAGAGACCGTCCAGGAACAGTATGACCGGACCGGCGACGCCCATCACCTTCTGCGATGTTTCGAGTCCCAGCAGAACGGCATTAAAGAGGATCACGCCAAGGATGAAATTGCGAAAGCGCCGATCCGCGAGGATGGTTGCTATTCGGCCTTGCGCGACCGGATTGGACGTTGTGTCTGTCATGGCGGCACATATGGGTTGGTTCCTGCGCAGTGACAAGAAGGTTCCACGCACTTGCACACCGATGACGCGGAAAAGCGCAAACACGACTGCGTATGAAGATGCGTGACGGGACAATGTCTTCGTCGAAAGGCTCTGGCGGACGATCAAATAAGAGGAGAGGTCTATCTGCGTGCCTGTGGCAACGTGTCGGCGGTCCGGACAGGCTTGGGTCGGTTTCTGGCGTACCAAACGGAAGGAGACTGCATTCATCGCTGGGCGGACAGACCCCGATCAGGCATATCTCAACCCTTCGTCACCAAACCCTGTGGCGGTATAACCTGGCGGGAAATCCACTTGCGAAACCGCCCGAAATTGCTCGGACCGACCGAGCCGTTCCAAAGGTGATGATGTTCTCAAACCGCTGTCTGGACCGGCTGTTTCAGCGGGCTGCTTGGTTCATCTTTGTCAAAATACTCAAAAACAACTTGTTTGCGACGCGAAGGTCAGCTGTTTTCGCGCAGGATGGTTCCCGCGAGATACAGCGAACCGCAAATCAGGACACGGGCACGCGGGGTGTGGGCCGTGATCGAGCGCAGTGCCTCTGCCACCGTGGCGGCCGTCGTTGCCGGCAGACCGACCGCCTGTGCGGCTTTTGCAGTCTCGTCCGCTGTGAGGGTATTCGCTTCGCCGGGAATCGACACCGCTGTCAGGCTTTGCGCATGCTCTGAAAGCGGGCGCAGGTATCCTTTGACATCCTTGGTGTTCAGCATTCCGCAGATCAGATGTGTCGGGCGTTGCGGCAGGGCGGCGAGGACGTCCGCCAGCGCATGCCCGGCGGCGGCGTTGTGACCGCCATCAAGGTAAAGTTCGGCGTCGGGCGCGGCCTGGGAGAGGGGGCCGCTCCGCAGCCGCTGCATTCGTGCGGGCCATTCCGCCCGGGTGACGGCCGCCTCACAGGTCCCTTCCCCTGCATCGAGATGCCGAAGTGCGGCGAGGGCCGTACCGGCGTTCACGATCTGGTGCGGCCCCATGAGGTTGGGCAGCGGCAGGTCACGCAGGCCGGTCTCGTCCTGATAAACCAGCCGTCCGCGTTCCTGCGTAATATGCCAGTGCTGTCCGTGCACCAGAAGGGGCGCGCCGAGCCGTGCGGCGGTTGCCTCGATCACCTCCAGAGCGGCGTCTTCTTGCGGAGCCACCACGCAGGGTACGCCGCGCTTGATGATTCCTGCCTTTTCGCCGGCGATCTGTTCGAGCGTATCGCCAAGAAATTGTTCGTGGTCGATCGAAATCGGGGTGATGACCGAGAGCCGGGGGGATGACACGACATTGGTCGCGTCCAGACGCCCGCCCAATCCGACTTCCAGCAGGGTGAAATCGGCGGGCGTGCGGGCAAAGGCGAGCAGGGCCGCGCAGGTGGTGATTTCGAAATAGGTGATTTCCGCATCGCCATTGGCGGCGTAGCACTCGTCAAGAACGGCGGTCAGTTCCTCTTCCCGGATTAGCTCGCCGGCAAGACGGATACGTTCGTGAAACCGCGCCAGATGGGGGCTGGTATAGGCATGTGCCGTGTGTCCGGCACCTTGCAGTCCGGCCCGGATCATGGCGAGGGTCGAGCCTTTGCCGTTGGTTCCCGCGATGTGGATCACCGGGGGCAGGCGGCGCTCCGGATGCCCCAGCGCGGCGAGCAGACGCCACATCCGGTCCAGGGTGAGATCGATGATTTTCGGGTGCAGGGACATCATCCGTTCCAGAATGATGTCGGATGTGGCCACGGTCATTTTTCCCTGGGCGTTTCAGCGGGTGCCGGGGATTCGGCCACGGTTTTCTCGGGCTCGGGAGCGGTTGGTTCGGGAGGCGGCAGATCGCCGCGAACCGCGGGGGGCAGGCCAAGCAGCATCCGGGTCAGTACGATCAGTTCGTCTCGCATGTCGGTGCGGGTGACCACCCGGTCCAGCATGCCGTGATCCAGCAGATACTCGGCGCGCTGGAACCCGTCGGGTAGCCGTTCGCCCAAGGTCTGTTCGATCACGCGGGGGCCGGCAAAGCAGATCAGCGCGTTGGGTTCGGCGATATGGACATCGCCCAGCATGGCATAGGACGCGGTGACGCCGCCCGTGGTCGGATGGGTCAGGACGACGATATAGGGCAGGCCGGCCTCTTTCAGCATTTGTACAGCGACCGTGGTGCGCGGCATTTGCATCAGGCTGAGGATACCTTCCTGCATGCGGGCACCGCCGGCGGCGGAAAACAGGATGAGCGGGCGCTTGAGTTTGACGGCCTCTTGCGCAGCGGCAATGATCGCGTTGCCCACATACATACCCATCGATCCGCCCATGAAGCTGAAATCCTGCGCCACGGCAACAATGGGTGTCCGGCCGATCTCGCCGGTTACGGCCAGCATCGCTTCGGCTTCGCCGGTGTCCTTCTGGGCGGCCTTCAGGCGGTCGGGATATTTTTTCTGGTCACGAAAATGCAACGGATCGGCGATCGGGGTGGGCACTTCGATCTCTGCAAAGACGCCGCCGTCGAACAGTGCCTTGAACCGCTCGCGCGGGCTGATGGCCATGTGATGGCCGCAGTTGGTGCAGACGTTCAGATGGTCGCGCAGTTCGCGGTGAAACAGCATGGTGCCGCACTCGTCGCATTTCTGCCACAGGTTTTCGGGGGTCTCGCGGCGCGAAAAGATCGAGTTGATCCTTGGACGGACGTAGTTGGTAATCCAGTTCATTGCGTTGCCCCTGTTGGCCGGTGTGGCGCCCAGATAAGCGCCCTTCCAAAGAAATGCAATTGGTGCACGGCCATTCCACGCCTCGTGCACCTGCCAGTTGATCCCCGCTCAGCGGTTGGCGCGCCAGCGATCGAGGATATAGCGGCTGGTCATCAGATCCAGATGTGCGCCGCCGCCATTCTTGAACAGGGTGATTTCGTCATCTGCACCCCGCGCAAAAGCGGCCAGGTCGTAATAGTCGGCAACAAGGTCGTCGCGGGTGATCACACCGTTGTCCAGAGGAATCTGGATTTCGCCGATATGGCCGATGGTCGTGTCGAAGCTGTCGACAAACAGCCGTGAGCGGCGGAGTGCGTCGTCGTCGGCCTCGCGCATGTCCGGGCGATAGGCACCGATCAGGTTCAGGTGCTGACCGGGTTGCAACCATTCACCCCTGATGATCGGCGATGATGACATTGTGGCGGTGATGACGATGTCCGCAGCGCGGACCGCCGTTTCAAGATCATCGGCGACGGTGACGCCGGGATGTGTGCTCGCCAGCGCGTCGGCCTTGGCACGGGTCCGGTTCCAGAGCGTGATCCGCGCGTCGGGGAACCCGGCGGCAAAGGCTTCGCATAGACCGCCGCCAACCGTTCCGGTGCCCACGATCAGGATGGATTTGCTATCGGCCCGCGCAAGTCGTCTGGCGGCAAGCAGGCTGTCGCCCACGGTCTTCCACTTGGTCACGAGGTGAAAATCGATCAGCGCCGACAATGTGCCGTCGCGGTCGGAATAGAGGCTGACCGAGCCGTTTACCATCGGTGTGCCACCTGCCGGGTTTTCCGGAAAGATCGTCGCGGTCTTGACGGCAAGCCCCATGCCGTCGATCCATGCGGACCGCGACAGCAGCGTATCCGGGTCGCGATAGAGAAAGGTATCGCCGATTTCCGCCCTGGGCAGATCATGGCCACGCGCAAGCGCATCGGTGAGCGCCAGCCAGTCAAGCTGCGCTTCGCCCTCGGCAAAGGGGATGAAGGGTATTGTCATGCGGCCTCCGATTCTGTGAGCAATCCCGCCGTGACCAGGCGGTCGGCCCAGCCACCTGGCCCCTCGAACAAGTGGGCTTGCCAGCCCCGGTCCCGCGCCATCGCGATATTGTCGGCGCGATCATCGGTAAACAGCAACGCGCCGGGGGCGATGCCACTGTCGGTTTCGACAACCTCGTAGATTTTAGGATCGGGTTTGATCAGCTTGAGGTGGCCCGAGATATAGCGCCGGTCAAATTCGTGCAGGAACGGGTAATGGGTGGCGGCGTAATCGAAGCTCTGGATACCGAAATTGGTCAGGGCAAAAACCGGCACGCCCTTGCTGCGCAAGGCTCGCAACAGGCGGATGGAATGTGGAATTTCCGGCTGCGCCAGTTCGATCCAGCGATCGTGCCACATGCGGATCTCGTCGCGCCATTCCGGGTAGGTCTCGGCGGTCGCGTATATCGTGTCGGTAAAGTGCTCGCCCATATCCACACGGTCATTCATGGCGTGCAGATCCACCGCCTCAAACATCACTTTGCGGCGATCGGGGCCGATGACGCTGTCATAGAACCGCTCGGGCTGCCATTCGATCAGCACGTTGCCGATGTCGAAAACCACGGCTTCTGGTTGCATGTCATGATCCCTGTCTTGATCGGGTGGCGGCCCTGATCTCTCGTTCCAGTGCGTTCAGGAAACGGGAGCGGTCCGCCTTTGTAAAGCCCTTGCCGCCGCCGCCCGTTGCCAGCGGATTGGCGGCGCGCAGGTCGGCCATCAGGTCGCGCATCGCCAGTTGTTGACCGATATTGGCCTCGGTAAAGGCGTCGCCATTGTGGCGGATCACCCGCGCGCCAGCGGCGACGCATTTCGCCGCCAGCGGGATGTCACTGGTCACCACGACATCTCCGGCCCTGCAGCGGTCGGCGATCCACATGTCTGCCGCGTCCGGGCCTTCGGGCACGATGACCGTTTCGACCAGCGGATTGGCCGAGGGGCGCAACCCGCCATTGGAGACCACGAACATCCTTATGCCATGGCGGCTGGCGACGCGCTCGGCTTCGGCCTTGACCGGGCAGGCGTCGGCATCGATGTAAAGCGCGCCCACCGGTCTCAGGCCCAGAGGGCCTGTGCGTGGAAAGTGACATGATCCTCCATGAAGGACGACACGAAGAAATAGCTGTGATCGTAGCCCGGTTGCAGCCTGAAGGTCGCGGGCTGGCGGCGCGTGGCGATGGCGGCGGCAAGCGTTTCTGGACGCAACAGGTCGATGAACTGATCATTGCTGCCGGTGTCGATCAGAACGGGACCGTCAAAGCCGGATTTGCGCATCATGATGCTGGCATCGTGGCGTTCCCACGCGGCTTTGTCGTCGCCGAGATAGGCGGCCAGTTGCTTGCGGCCCCAGTCGGCCCCCGTCGGGTTGCAGATCGGCGAAAAGGCCGAGACCGAGCGGAACCGGCCGGGCAGGTTCATCGCCAGCGTCAGCGCGCCATGCCCGCCCATCGAATGTCCGGTGATGGATTGGCGCTCGGCATCGATGGCGAAATTCGAGGCCAGCAATGCGGGCAATTCATCGGCCACGTAGTCCCACATCCGAAAATGCGGGGCCCATGGTGCCTGAGTGGCGTTGACATAGAAACCCGCACCTTGCCCAAGGTCGTAATCCTCATGATCGGCGACCCCTTCGCCCCGTGGCGAGGTGTCGGGGAACACCAGCGCAATGCCATGCTCTGCGGCCCAGCCCTGGGCGCCGGCCTTGGTCATGGCGTTTTCGTGGGTGCATGTCAGACCCGAGAGGTACCACAAAAGCGGCACCGGTCCGTCCTGCGCCTCTTGCGGCAGGAACAGGCCAAAGGTCATGTCGCACTCGCATGAGGTCGATTTGTGGCTGTATACCCCTTGCGTGCCGCCAAAGCAGGCGTTTTCCGATACGGTTTGCATGGTCACTCCGTTGATGAATGTTGTCTATCAGCTAGCGGCCGCACCGCGTGGCGTCCAGTGCCCGGGCGTGTCCGCGATCCAATTCGTTGGTCCATGCCCGATTAACCGCCCGATACCCACGACATTATGACAGGCAGCGTCAGAATGCTGATCGCGGTGGAAAACAGGATCGCTGCCGATACCCGATGCGGTGCGATGCCATAGTGCTGGGCGAGCATGTACACATTCCCTGCCACCGGCATGGCGGCGGCAGAGACCACGATGGTCGCGGAATAGTCATCAAGCGGAAACAGGACCAGCACGGCGATGGCGACGAAGAGCGGATGCAGCACCAGCTTGCAGAAGGTCAGCCAGAGCGCGATCTCGACCCGTTCCGCTGATTTGCTGGCCAGTGATGCGCCGATGGCAAACAGGGCGCCAGGGGTCGCTGCACCGCCCAGGATCGACAGAAAGTCGTTCATCGGCTCGGGGATCGGCAGGGCCAGCCCCGACCATGTCAGACCGAGCACGATCGATACGATCATCGGATTGCGCACAAGGCCAATTGCGATGGTCCGCAGGATCGACAGCGACAACTGGCCATCGCGTCCACCATGAATCAGGATCACGATCAGGCTGGAGAACACGATCAGGTCGGTTGCCAGGATCAGCATCATCGGGCCGATCGACGCTTCGCCGAACAGCATCACGAACATCGGCAACCCGAGAAATCCGACATTGCCGATGACCGCGCACTGCGCCTCGATGGCCGCGGTGGGCACGTCGAGCTTGCGGGCCAGCCCGACCGCTGTCGCAATGCAATAGACGACGGTGGTGCCGCACAGGTAACCCAACACCAGCCGCCCGTTGAATATTTCGGCCAGTTGCAGGTTGGCGGCAAAGCGGAAGATCATTGCCGACAGGGCGAAATAGAACACGAACTTGGTCAGGTAAGCCGTCGCCTCTTCGCTGAAGAACCGTATGCGGCCCGCCCAGTAACCCAGGCCGATAATCGCGAAAAAGGGCAGGGTTCTCAGAAAAATCTCGACCATTCCACAGGCGTAGCTTCAAGTTCCGAGAGCCGCAAGGGGCGCTAGCCCGAGCCGATCACAATCCCCGCGCCCAACACCAGGGCTCCACCCAGGACGACCTGAAAAGCGGCACGAAAGAACGGGGTTTGCATGTATTTGTTCTGGATCCAGGCAATGGCCCAGAGTTCGACAAAGACGATGACAAAGGCGAGGATCGTCGCAGTCCAGAAATCGGCGATGAGATAGGGCAGCGCATGACCCAGCCCGCCGATGGTGGTCATGACGCCCGATGCCAGTCCGCGTTTTATCGGCGATCCGCGTCCCGATATTTCGCCGTCATCCGATGCGGCTTCGGTAAAGCCCATAGAGATGCCCGCGCCTACGGATGCGGCGACGCCGACGAGAAAAGTCGTCCAGGTGTCCTGAGTTGCGAAGGCGGTTGCAAAGATCGGTGCGAGGGTCGAGACGGACCCATCCATCAGACCCGCAAGCCCCGGCTGTACCCAGGTCAGGACGAATTGCCGATGCGCGATGGCGTCCTCGTGCTGGCGGGTGCCGGTGTCGAGGTTATCGGTCTCAAGTTCGGTCGCCGTGACCCGGTGACCCGCCTCTGCCGCTGCCAGATTGCCCAGCAATTCGCGGGTGTCGGCATCGCTGGTGCGCGCAGCCGCGGCGAGATAGAAGCGCTCGGCATCCCGTTCCATCATCTCGGCCTCGTCGCGAATTCGTTCCAGCCCCAGGTTTTCCATCAACCAGACCGGTCGCCGGGCATAATATCCGGCGACATGCTCGCGACGGATGAGCGGAATGGTGTCTCCGAATCTGCGCCGGTGCAGATCGATGAGGCGTGCGCGGTGGGTGTCTTCCTCTGCCGCCATGCCGTCGAACATACGCGCACTGGCGGGGTAGTCTGCGCGCAGGCGTTCCGCGTAACCGCGATAGATGCGCGCGTCGTCTTCTTCCGATGCAATGGCAAGCGCAAGTATCTCTTGCTCGGAAAGGTCACGGAAGCGTTTTCGTTGGCCGGGGTATCGCATTTTATCCACTCTTTAGAATGATTCTAAATATAGGAGCGGACGCGTGAATGGCAACCGCTTCCCTGTATGGAGTTGTCGAAACTAAACCGTTCGGTTTAAGTTGATCGCACGGAGATCAGCCAACGGAGCCTTTATGCGCCAGCCAGATACCATCGTGCGAACCGGTCGCAAGTTCGATCAGGTGGTCGAGGGCGCGCGGGAGGTATTCATGGCTGACGGTTTCGAGGGGGCGAGCGTCGACGATATCGCGCGCGCGGCGGGGGTCTCCAAGGCGACGCTCTACAGCTATTTTCCAGACAAGCGCCTGTTGTTCATGGAAGTCGCATCAAATGAATGCCGGCGCATGGCAGGACGTGCGCTTGGTCTGATAGACGAAACCGCGCCGCCGCGGCAGGTGCTGAGAATTGCCGCGCAGCAGTTGGTTCCGTTCCTGTTGTCGCCATTTGCACAGCAGTGCTTTCGCATATGTGTGGCCGAGCGCGACCGGTTTCCCGAACTGGGCCGAGCGTTTTATGCAAGCGGTCCCGAAATGGGTTGCCAGCAGCTGACCGCGTATTTTCAAAAGGCGATCACCCGGGGCGAACTCGACATCGCCGACGTGCAGATGGCGGCAGAGCAGTTTTCCGAACTCTGTCGTGCCAGGCTCTGGACGCGTGCGGTATTCGGTATCCAGTCCGAATTCAGCCAGCAAGAAATCGACGATGTGGTCGAGAACGCGGTCGAAACCTTTCTGGCCCGCTACGCGACGTAGCCACGCCACGCTTTTCGCACACCTGGATTGAGCGACTTTTGAGCGAGCAACCCATGCGCGAAAGCACATATTCATTGCCACAAATTCGTTAATTGACAGATTTACTAAGATTAATATAGGAGCGTTTTGAACAATGCGAGCAAGCGGTCCGCCAGTCAGCATCCCCACGTGATCTTCACTAGCTGACAGGAGCGGACCATTGCCCTCTACTCTCATATTCGATGCAAGCACCCTGCGCGGTGGCTTTGACATGCCGAACTTCCTCGACCAGTTCTTTGCGAACCTGACCAATGACTCGATGGATTTCTATGGCGGGTCGCCTGACTCGGTTTACGGCTCGACCTATTATCTGAACGGGTCGCAGGTGCTGGGGCGCTACACGGATGGTCCGGACGGGGCGCTGGTGTCGTCGTCGGTCCTTCTCGAAGGAGAGGGCATTGCCTATGATTACCTCCATCACGGCGCGTCCTACGGTCATGGGATTTCCGGTCAGCTGGATGCGCTTGTATTCGGCGACTGGGTCGAAGGTGTCACCACCGGAGAGCAGGGAACCGGGGTTGCCGGACGCGTTGTCGATTTCGATGCCGGCCTCAAGGTGAGCGGGTTCATGCTCGATGTCGAGCCGGGGGGCGGCACCGATGTCGCGACCAACCCGGTCTACGCGCTCTACAAGGCGGTGCAGGACGCGGATGCGGATGCGCTGAACGCGATCTGGTCCGAACACGCGGTCGACGTGACGGGCGGCTCCAGAGATGACACGCTGATCGGCTTCGATCTCGACGACAGCCTGTCGAGCGGGCGCGGCAACGATTCGCTGACGGGCGGCAATGGCGATGACCAGCTGGTCGGAGGGTATGGTGACGACACGCTCTCGGGTGGTGATGGCCGGGACTTTCTCAAGGGCGGCGCCGGTAACGATACGCTGACCGGGGGCGCACAGCGCGATCTGCTGTTCGGTGGTATAGGTGACGATGTGCTTGAGGGCGGAGCGGGAGCCGACCGGCTGTTTGGCGGTGCCGGAGCCGACGTGTTCGTGATCGTTGCCAGCAACACGCGCGACATAATTCGCGACCTCGACGTCGCCGAAGACATGATTGATGTGACTGCGCTTGGTTTGTCGACCCTCGGCGACTTTGCAGTGATTGAGAGCCAGAACTGGATCGAACTGTCGGCGGGGGATGCGAATATCCGCCTCTTCGGTGTGGAACTGGCCGATCTCTCTGACGACATCTTCATGTTCTAGGCGCCTACGAGGCATGGCGGGGCGCGTATCGAACTTTGGTGCGCGCCCCGCCACGGGGTCGAAATGCTGCTACCGAAATCCGATATTCGCTACCTGATCTCGCTAAGCGTGGTTCTGGCCAGCCCGGTCGCCGCGCAGGATGGCGACCCGTTCGTGCTGGATACGATCGAGGTGGACGCGGATCTGCCCCAAGCCCTGAGTTGGGACGAAACCGAGATATCCGACGAGCAGCTTGAAACCGAGTATCAGGGGAGCAACCTGCAAACAATCATGCGGAGCGCGCCGGGCGTCACGGTGCTTGGCGGCGCGGCGGGCGGTGCGGAAACTGCGGTCAACATTCGCGGGTTGCAGGATTTCGGCCGGGTGGCGGTTACCGTTGACGGGATGCGCCAGAATTTTGCCCGCTCCGGCCACGAGGCCAATGGTACGTTCGCGGTGGATACCGAGATGCTGCGCGGCATCACGGTCGCGCGCGGACCGGGAGCAAAGGCGGGTGCAATCGGCGGGGCGCTGGAAATGCGAACCGTCGGGGCCGGCGACCTGCTGCCCGATGACGGTGGACGTGTGGGCGGGGAATTCCGCATGCGCTATGGCACGCTGACCGAAGCGCCAACGGTTCATGGTGCGGTCGCCGGGCAATTAAGCGACGCGGTCGATCTTACCTTTGCGGCAACACGGGCCGAGATGGGTGACTATACCGCCCCCGATGGCACCGAAGTCTATGCATGGCAGGAAACACAGAGCGCCCTCGCGACTCTCGGGTTCACCAACCAGAGCGGCGCGCGCCTGACCTTCAGCGCCAGTCGGCTCGACATGAATTACTACACCGGACGCCTGTCCAGCCTGCCACGGGACAACGACATGCGGACTGACACGGTGTCCTTCGGCTATCAGGCCGAGGATGTTCTGGGCGGCTGGGCACTCAATGGCCGGCTCTACGACGTCTCCACCACGGTCTCACAGCGTCTTCTGAACGAGAACCTGATGCCAACCGGTGTGGATCGGTCCTATGACACGGGGACAACCGGTCTTCTGGTCGAGGCGGCACGCCTGTTCGCGGTCGGTACAACGGATCATGATATCGGGCTGACGCTCGAGGGGTTCCGCGATACGGTCACCACCGACGATCCGGTGAATGACAGCCTGACGCCATCGGGCAATCGTGACCTCTGGTCACTGGCCATCGAAGATCGCATCACCGTCGGCACCGCGACGTTCATTCTCGGGTTGAGCGCCGACAGCTACAAGCTGGACAGCCCGGACGCGACGGTCACCGGCGAGGCTCTCTCGCCCCGGATCGGCCTGGAATTTCCGGTCGGCTCTGATGTCGTGCTTTACGGCAGCATGGCGCTCGCTTCCCGATTTCCATCCCTGAACGAAACGCTGGTCAACGGCATGCATCCGGAACCGGCGGATTTCCCGGTCATCCCCAACCCCGATCTGCAACCCGAACGCATGCGTTCGATCGAGATCGGTATCGGCTACAGCCGACAGGATCTGTTCACAACCGGGGATTTCCTGCAACTGCGGGCGACCGGCTTTTACAACAAGATCGAGGACTATATCGGTCTGGTCCGTGTCGGCGGCCTGTTCGACGCCTCCTATCAATACAACAATATCGACAATGTGCGCATTCGCGGCTTCGAGCTTGAGGCATCGTATCTGTCCGGCGGTTTCTTCGGCGAATTCGCGGGGCAGTTGCTGGACGGTATCGACCTTGAGACAGGTCTTGAACTGGCCAGCGTACCGCCTGACCGGATGGTTGTGACCGCCGGGTATCGCAGTCCGGACGGCCGCCGCGAACTGGGCGCGCGATTCACGTCGGTCGGCACCAAGGAGGGTGGGGACCTGCACAGTCCGGCCTGGCAGACGGTGGATTTGTTCTACGAGCAGGCGGTGTCCGACCGCACGACCTTCGGCTTGGCGCTCAACAACATCTTCAACGAGAACTACACGGCTCACCTCGAAACCCAACCGTCACCCGGGTTCAACGCTTTGGCGTCGCTCATCGTGCGATTCTGAATCCGGACGTACAGAAAGGACAATCCATGACACTCTCAATCCGACTCTCCCTGAACCCGGTGACTGGCGCGGGTATCGATTTCAACGCGGATCTCGAGGCGCATTTCGTTGGCTTCGAACCCTATCAGACACCGGTCTTCCTGCCCGAGACCGGGGTGACGACGCAGGTTCTGCACCTGGACACTCCGACAGACGGGAGCGAGGCAGACACGCGGGTTGTTCTGCTCGAGGGGGATGATTTCGCATACACGTTCTCGAACCACTCGGTCAGCGGCACCATCGAAACCATCCGCTTCGGTACGCTCGATGAGGCGTGGGATCCGGCGACGCAGGACCTTGCGCTGGAAAACGGTGTGATCACCGATATGGGCGACATGATCACCATATCCGGATTCAACATCACCAACCCGGTCGGGGTGAAAGGCGATGTGCACGAGATTGTCGCGGGCATGATGGGGGGCGGTCTGAACGGCAGTCAGGCCGACCCTACGCCGATCTATGACAATATCTGGGCCGAGGCGCACGATGTCACCGGCACCAGCGCCAATGACAGATACGCGGGAACCGATTTTGGCGACACGGTCCGGGGGGGCAACGGCAGAGACTTTCTGAACGGCAGGGGCGGCAGTGACACGATCCTTGGCCAGAATGGTTCGGATCTGCTGTTTGGCGGTTCCGGCATCGATATTCTCAGCGGTGGCAATGGGGCGGACCGGCTTGTCGGTGGTGCAGGCAGGGACACGATGATCGGTGGCAACGGGCGCGATACCTTTGTCTTTTCCAAGCTGGCACATGTCAGGAACGACCGGATCAAGGATTTCGACGCGGGGCAGGGGGACAGGATCGCACTCAACGGCATCGACGCCCGCGAGGATATCGGCGGAAACCAGGCCTTTACACTGATCGGTAACGCCGGTTTCTCGGGGCAGTCGGGTGAGCTTCGGGTCTGGAACAACGGTCAGTCGACCTTTGTCGGGGGGGACACGGATGGCGATGGCATGCGCGATTTCCGGATCGCACTCAACGGCGTGCACGATCTCACGGTCGACGACTTCATTCTCTGAGGCGGAAAGCGCTATTGCGCGCGGGCGGTTTGCCGCTCGCGCGTCGCTGATGTGCCGCTGCGATGGCGCAGCGAAATATACCGGGTGCCGCTGCTGCTCAGTGCACCACGAAATGAACCCAGGCCCAGACCATCGCGATATAGGTCAACTGGTGCAGGGCCTGATCGACCCCTGCGGCGCGCCAGAATTTGGCGTCGCTGGGGCCGCAACCGCTGGCTTCGCCGTGGCGGGCCTTGGCCCAGTCGATATGAAAATGCGCAAGCCATTCAGCGGTGCAGATTGCAACGATGAACCCGAGTGGCGCGCCGACCAGGAAAAAAGCGATCGCGGAGCCAAGTGCATGGACGGCCGCGTGCTGAGCCCGGCCTACATGAAAATAGATTGCGCGATCCGCCAGCATGCGCGGGGTCTGCAGGAAATAATCGGCAAACATATGCTTTATTTGCAGCAAGCACAAAAGCAATAAAATCGTACTGGTCACGTCGGACAAATCAGCCTCCTGTCCGTGCTCTCCCCCTTCAGCTTAGGACTTTACCGGTGACGCTGCAATCATGCTGCGTCTCAAATGCCTTTGGCCAAATTATTTGCGCCACGGGGGGTGTGGTTGCTAGGCTTTCGGCACTACATGGCCTTGCGAGGGCCATCGGGAATGGTGGCGTGTACGGAAACACATTTGGAATAATTCAATAGAACCTACGATATTTGGTTTCATCTGGAAGTATTCAAAGCGCGATCAGCTGATTTTGCTGATGGTGACCAGCTTTCTATTTCCGCTGCTCTACCTGACGCTGGAACTGCCCAAGCGGATCATCAACGATGCCATCGGGGCGCAATCGCCGATGATCGACGTCTTTGGCATGCAGGTCGGACAGGTGACGTTCCTTTGGCTGCTCTGCGGGGCGTTCCTTTTGTCGGTGCTGTGTCATGGCCTGCTGAAGATGCGCATCAACACGATGAAGGGGGTTCTGTCGGAACGCATGCTGCGCCGGTTCCGCTATCAGCTGATCTCGCGCATCCTGCGATTCCCCCAGCCGTATTTCGAGCGCGTGAGCCAGGGCGAACTGGTGTCGATGGTAACCGCCGAGTCCGAACCGATGGGCGGCCTCATGGGCGATGCAATCAGCCAGCCGGTCCTGCAAGCGGGCCAGATGCTGACCATACTCGGTTTCCTGTTCCTGCAAAGCTTCTGGTTCGGGCTCGCGGCGGTGGCGCTGATCCCGTTGCAGGCCTGGCTCATTCCCAAGCTGCAACGCGAGATCAACGAGTTGAACAAGTCCCGGATCAAGGAGGTTCGGGTTCTGGCGAGCATGATCGGCGAGAGTGCCGCCGGCGCATCGACCCTGCGCAGCAATGGGGGCTGGCAATACCGTATGGCCCAGACACTGGGTCAGTTGGGCCGGCTCTTTGACATCCGCTTTTTGATCTACCAGAAAAAGTTCTTCATGAAGTTTCTCAACAACTTCATTACCCAGCTCACGCCATTCTTCTTTTTCTCGGTCGGTGGCTATCTCGTCTTGCAGGGGTCGGTGTCCCTTGGGGCATTGGTTGCGGCGCTGGCGGCCTACAAGGACCTGTCGAGCCCGTGGAAAGAGCTTCTGGCCTATTACAACCAGACCCAGGACATGGCCGTGCGTTGGGATGTGATCCTGGAGCGGTTCGCGCCCGACGGCATGGTAAACGAGACGCTGATCTCGGATCCGCCTGACCCGATCCCGCATCTGGAGGGAGATCTGGCTTTTGACCACGTGACCGCCCACGACGCCGACGGCAACATCGTGCTCGAGGATATCTCGGCAAGTTTCCCCGCCGGTTCGGTCGTTGGTATCACCGCGCCGAGCGCTGAGGATCGCAAGGTCATGTCGGAACTCATGATCCGCGAATATTTGCCGTCTTCAGGAAAGATCACCGTCGGCGACCAGGATCTGCGCGAGTTTCATCAGTCCGTTATCGCGACGCGGATCGGCTATGCCAATTCACATCCAGTGCTGTTCCAGGGCACGTTTGGCGAGAATGTCATGATGTCACTGAGGGCCGAACCGCCGGATGCAACGAGGAACGAGACGCAGTCGCGAAAGGCGGACAGGGTCGGCAATGGCTCCGATCCGGATGCCGGGAGCGGAACCGCGCAGGCGATGGCGGATCTGGAGGACGCCGACGCACTGCGCGAATGGTGGCTCGAACTGATCGAGGGGATCGGCTCGGGGTCCGATCTGTTCCGGCGCGGCGTCGAGCAGCGTTTCGACGCGGAAAAGCACCCTGATCTGGCCAAACGTCTGATCGAGTTGCGCCCGAAGGTCCAGGCCGCCGTGCGCGACGCCGAGCTGGACAAATACGTGCTGCTGTTCGATCCGGAGAAATACAATCCGGGCCTGGCCGTGGGCGAGAACCTGTTATACGCCACGCCGCGGGTGCAGATCACCCAGGAGTTGCTGGCCGGCAAGACCGACTTCATGGCGCAACTCAGGGCGTTGCGGCTTGAGCAGGATCTGCTGACACTGAGCCGGGATGTTCTCGCGCTGCTGCGCCGGACTTTCGGGCTGGATGGCACGGATCACCCGCTGTTTCGCAAGCTCGGACTCAATGTCAAAACCTACGAATGTGCGGTCGAACTCGTCGAACGGAGTTGCAAGGGGGGGACCGATGAACTGACGCCGCAGGAATTGTCGATCATGCTGAGCGTGCCCTTCCAGATCACTGCGGAGCAGCTTGGACCGGCCTTTCCCGATGAGATCAAGGCGCGTATCCTCGACCTGCGCCAAAGTCATTCGCAAGACATGCAGCGTGCGTTGGATGATCTCTTTGCACCGCTTGACAAGGACCGTTTCGTGCCAGACCGGACGGTGATCGAAAACGCCCTGTTCGGGGTGATCTCGGAAACCGCAGGCGGCAAGGCGGAAGATGTCCATGACCTCGTCGCCAAGGTGCTCGCCGAAAACGACGCGGAAAAGCTGGTGGTCGAATTGATCTATGACATGGATATCAGCCTGGGGGGCGCGAATTTGCCTGCGCTGTTCGCCGAACCGCTTGCCTTCAGCCGGGCGGCGATCAAACGCCCCGATATTCTCATCCTCGACAAGGCGCTGGACAGCTACGACATCGCGATCAAGGTGGGCGCGCACAAGAAGCTGCGTGCCTTGCTGCCGGACACGACGCTGATCTACCTGAGCGACAGTTTCGAGCGCGAGGACGTGTTCGATCGCCATTTCGAGCTGCGGCAAGGACGAATGGTCAGCGATGATGTGGCGCGCGACAGTGAGGGGGACAGCGTCGGCAGTGCGGATCTTGCGCGAAAACTGCGGGCGCTGGAGCAAACCGACTTGTTCTCGGGGCTGAACCGGAAACAGCTTCGGTTGCTGGCCTTCGGTGCGCGGTGGTTCGCTGCCGGCAAGGACGAGATCGTGTTCAACAAGGGCGATGCACCCAAGGACGGCGCCTATGTGGTGATCGAGGGGTCCGCCGATCTGTACCACCCTCACGACGACGAACAGGACGAGTTGATCGCAACCGTCGGTCCGGGAGCGTTTGTGGGCGAACTCGGACTGATCCGCAACGAGCCACGCGCGCTCAGCATGCGGGCCACCTCCGAACTCAGATGCCTGCGTGTGGGTGCCGAGGAGTTTCTCGACGTGGTGCAAAACGACGCGGCCACCGCGTTCCGGTTGCTGCAGGTGGTGGCAGGCTATGTGAACGGGTAGAGCCTCGCACGAAACGCTTGGGTTTCCTGCCAAATGGCGGGAACATGTCGGGCCTCGTGACGACAGATATGTTGCCTGATGCGCTATAGCATTTCGCGATAAACCTGAAACACCTAACGCTGCCTGAAATAAAAGATTTCAACGCGTTAGTTGATGCGAAATGTTTCAAGTCAATCGCGAAACGCTTTAATCCTCGCCACAGAACAGCACATAGATTAGACCGATCACCCGTTCGGTGTTGTTGTCCGAAAGCGAATAGAAGATCGTCTTGCCCTGGCGGCGCGTCGTCACCAGACCCTCGTCACGCAACCGGGCCAGCATCTGGCTGACTGCGGCCTGACGAATATTCAGCAGGATCTCGAGTTCTCCGACCGATTTTTCGCCTGCGCCAAGGTGGCACAGGATCATCAGGCGGCCCTCATGGGCGAGTGTCTTGAGATAGGATGCCGCGTCGTGGGCGCGATTGGCCATGACTTCCGGCACACATTGGGGAAATGAATTTGGGGTTTGAAGGGTCACGTTAATCATATCCGAAAAATATAACAATATTTCCCTATACTGACTCAAACTGCGACCGGATGTCACCCCTCTGTCGGCGGTGCACCCCCTTGAAATGCGTTTCCATTGACATAGTCACAGCCTTCTTCCTGCATTTGAAGGTGCAGACCGGTACCGGTGTAGGGATGCGCGCGGGCCAGATCTTCGTCCACTTCAATTCCCAGCCCCGCCGTTGTTGGCGGGCTCACAAAGCCGCATTCGACCCGGATGGTTCCCTTGATAAGCGCTGCGTGAAATGGTGTTTCGATGGTTTCAGCCATCAGGATGTTGGGAATGGAGGCGGACAACTGGATATTCGCGGCCCATTCGATGGGGCCGGCATAGAGATGCGGGGCCATCTGGGCGTTGCAGGCCTCTGCCATCGCAGCAACCTTTTTCATTTCCCAGATGCCGCCTGCGCGTCCCAGTGCCGGTTGCAGGATCGATGCCGCGCCGGCGTGCAGGACCGCGCCAAACTCTGCCTTGGTGGTCAGCCGCTCGCCGGTGGCAACGGGGATACGCACGGCGGCCGCGACGCGGGCCATTTCGGTCACGTTGTCCGGGGGCACCGGTTCCTCGAACCAGAGCGGTGAATAGGGTTCAAGCGCCTGACCCAGGCGGATGGCGCCGGCGGTGGTGAATTGTCCATGCGTCCCAAAGAGCAGGTCCGCCCGGTCCCCCACCGCTTCTCGAATGGCGTGGCAAAAGGCGACGGATTGCGAAATGTCGGTCATGGCGGGCATGTGACCGCCGCGCATTGTGTAGGGGCCCGCAGGGTCGAATTTTACCGCGGTGTACCCTTGGCGCAGCAAATCGGCGGCTGCTTCGGCGGCCTGATCGGGAGAGGTCCAGAAATCGGTCAGATTGTGCTGGGCCAGCGGATAGAGATAGGTATAGGCCCGGATACGGTCGTTCATCCGCCCGCCGATCAGCGCATGCACGGGGCGGTCGCGATCCTTGCCGAGAATGTCCCAGCACGCAATTTCCAGACCGGAAAATGCGCCCATCACGGTCAGATCGGGCCGTTGCGTGAAACCCGAGGAATAGGCGCGACGGAACATCAGTTCGATGTTTTCCGGGTTCTCTTCGCGCATGTGCCGGTCGAAAACGTCGGTGATGACCGCGCGCATCGCCTCTGGCCCCACCGATGAGGCGTAACATTCGCCCCAGCCGGTGATCCCGGTATCGGTCGTCACCTTGACCAGGATCCAGTACCGTCCGCCCCAACCCGGCGCAGGCGGGGCGGTCACGATGATATCAAGGTCACGCAGTTTCATGGGCAGTTTCCTTGTTCTGGGAAAAGTGGTGCTGTGCCCCGTCGCGCTCAGAACAGGATCACGTTGCGTCTTGCGCTGCCGGTTTTGGTGTCGGTAATGGCGTCGTTGATCTGATCGAGCGACCAGCGGCCCGAGATCAGTTCGTCAAGCTTCAGACGGCCCTGCTGGTACAGGTCTACCATCCACGGTATGTCCCGCTGGATGACGGTGTCGCCCATCTTGGAGCCGACCAGAGCCTGCCCCTGGTAGGACATGTTCATCGGGCTGTACTCCGAGCGCGACTCCGCATGAGGCATGCCGATCATGATCGCCTTGCCGCCCCAGCCCAGGTATTTGGGTGCTTCGTCATAGGCCCGCGCCGCGCCGACCGTCACCATGACCGCATCCGCACCGCGCCCGCCGAAGGCTTTGTAGGCCCGGCGCCAGGGGGCGGGTTCGGTGGCCAGTATGCCGTGGGTTGCGCCGAATTCCTTGGCGATTTCGAGCTTGTCCTCGGTCATGTCCACGGCCACGATACGCCGCGCCCCGGCAATGCGTGCGCCCTGAATCGCGTTGAGACCGACGCCGCCCGCGCCGATCACGACCACATCCTGACCGGCGCGCAGTCTGGCGGCGTTCACCGCCGCGCCGACGCCGGTGATCACGCCGCAAGACAACAGGCAGGCGGCGTCGCGTGGCATGTCGCCGGGGATCTTCACGATCTGGCTGCGATGCACGACGACCTTTTCCGCGAATGCGCCACAGGCCATCGCCTGAAGCAGCGGTTCGCCATCGGCGGTGCTAATCGGCCCGTTGACGCCGTCGGGCGGATTTTCACATATCGTCGGCTGCCCACCGGCACAATTCGGACAGGTCCCGCAGGCCCGGATCAGGGTGACAACCACGGCGTCGCCCGTCTGAAAACCGGTCACACCGTCGCCCAGTGCAGTAACCACACCGGCCGCTTCGTGCCCGTAGACCGCAGGAAGGTGACCACCCCATGCGCCTTCGGCATAGGAAATGTCCGAGTGGCATATCGCGACTGCATCAAGGGTCACTTCGACCTCGCCAACCCCTGGATCGGCGAGCTGTATCTCTTCAATGACCAAGGGTGCGCCAAATTCACGGCAAACCGCCGCTTTGATCGTTTGCATGCTGTGTCTCCCCGTTTCTTGCGATTACCGTGGCCCGCGCCACTTTGCTCCGCAAGACGGAAATTGATGCGCCGGACCCAAACGGGTTTCCCGGCGCAGAACGATCGTGACTGCGATCAGCAACAAGGCCAGCGATATGCGCTGCGGCAGAACCGGGAAGCCGCTTCGTCAGATATGTCCAATATCCGCCAGAAAGCCCCTCAGAACACGGGCGTATTCTGCGGGGTTCTCGACGCAGGGCAGATGGCCCGCGCCTTTCATCAGGTGAAATTGCGATCCGGGGATCAGTTTTACCGTCTCGCGCACAAGGTCGGGTGGCGTCGCGCCATCCCGATCGCCCGCAATACCCAGTGTCGGCAGGCGCAGCCCGCTGGTCGGAGTATAGAAATCGGTGCCGGCGATCGCGGCGGAACACCCTGCATAGCCCTCGGATGGCTGACGAACGAGCATGTTGCGCCAGAGGGCGAGTTCCGGGGTGTTGCGGAACGCTTCGCTGAACCAACGCTCCATCACCGGGTCGGCGAGCGCGGCAATGCCTCCCTCCCTGACCGCGTCGATTCGTGCGTTCCACATATCCGCCGTGCCGATCTTGGCCGCTGTATTCGACAGGACCATCGCGCGCACGAGGTCGAGCCGCTTGACCGCCAGCCCCTGCGCGATCATGCCACCGATCGACAGGCCGACAAAGGCACAGTCCCGGACGTCGAGCAGGTCCAGAAGCTGTTCTGCGTCGCGTACCAATGCGCCCATCGAATAGGGTGCCGGCGGACAGGAGGACAGGCCATGCCCCCGCTTGTCATAGCGGATGATCCTGAGCCCGGCGGGCAGCAGCGGCAGGATCGGATCCCACAGCCGCAGGTCGGTGCCAAGCGAGTTCGCAAACACCACCGGTGCCCCGTCAGGGTCGCCGTCGATACGATAGTGAAGTTGGACATCGCCAAGGTCGGCAATCTGCATGGACTCTATTCCTTTGTTTTGTGGCGGCCCCGATCTAGTCGCCAAATCGTTCCAGCGCCTCGCGGAACACGCCCGCATCGACATTGCCACCGGTTGCGACGGCGATCACCGTGTCCCCCTCGATCTCGTCGGCATGAAACAGCGCCGCCGCAAGCGCAACCGCGCCGCCGGGTTCCACCACGATCTTGAGCCGGGAAAACGCCAGCGCAACAGCGCGCAGCGCCTCGTCATCCGACACGACGAGGCCCGGACCGCAGAGGCGCCGCAGAATCGGAAAGGTGATCTGGCCCGGCTCGGGGGTCAGAATGGCATCGCAGCGCGATCCCGACATGCGGTCGTTGCGTTCTATTCTGCCGCTGGCGAGAGAGCGCGTCACATCGTCAAAACCGTCGGGTTCAACGGGGCGCGGGCGCAGACCGGGCGCGCGATCTGCGAGCGCCAGCGCGATGCCCGACGTCAGCCCACCGCCGCCGCAACAGATCAACACGTCGGCATCGCCTATGCCTTGTTCCGTTGCCTGTTCGGCGATTTCAAGGCCGGTGGTGCCTTGCCCGGCAATCACCTGCGGCTCATCAAACGGCTTGATCAGCGTCAGTCCGCGCTCGCTCGCAATCCGCGCGCCAATGGCATCGCGGTCTTCGCTGGCGCGGTCATAGAGCACGACCTCGGCCCCGAGGGCGCGGGTATTGTCGATCTTCATCCGGGGCGCGTCTGACGGCATGATGATCACCGCTGGCGTGTCGTGGCGTTTCGCAGCCAGCGCCACGCCCTGTGCGTGGTTGCCGCTGGAAAACGCGATGACGCCGCGCGCGCGTGTCTCCGGCGGCAGAGCCGACACCGCAGACCAGCCGCCGCGAAATTTGAAGCTGCCGGTATGCTGCAGGCACTCGGCCTTGACCAGCACCCGCTTGCCCGCGATCTCGTCGAGAAATGGTGACGACAGCAAAGGCGTGCGCCGGGCGTGGCCGCGCAACCGCATTTCAGCGTCCCGGATCATTTCTATCGTACTCATCTGGCGTCTCTCAGGATGTGGTTGATCAGGTCAAGACTCTCGGCTTCGTCAAGCAGCGGCACATGTCCACGGTTCGCGACCGTGACGGCGACAAGGCCGGGATGCCGGGCCTGCATCTCTGCAAGCGTGTCCGGTGAGAGAATATCGGAATTTTCGCCCCGCAATACGCCAACCGGCAACGGCTTCAGCGCATCGAACAGCGGCCACAGATCCGGCGGCGGGCCGGCCTGTGCCTGTTCGATCAGCGCATCACGCAGCCGCGCGTCGTAGCGCAGCGCCAGCCCCTCTGCGGTTTCGGCATATTGCGCCGCGGCCAGCCGCTGCCATGTCTCGGCGGCGAGACCCGGAAACTGCTGGCCCTGCGTCGCCGCCATCGCCTCGGCCGCTTCAGCCAGATTGCGGTAGGGTGGCGTGACGCCGACATATTGCATGATACGTTCGACGCCGCCGGGTGCGATAACAGGACCGACATCATTCAGGATCACTGCCGACAACCGGTCCGGATGTGCGGCTGCCAGGGCCATCGCGATCAGCCCGCCGCGCGAGGTGCCAAGCACGGTGACCTTGTCCAGTTTCAGATGCTCCAGCAACGCGATGACATCACTGGCTTCATGGGGAATGGAATAGGTGGCATGATCATCCGCATAATCCGATTGTCCGCGTCCGCGATAGTCCATCGCAATCATCCGGCAGGCCCCCATGTGCGGAGCGAGAAAATCGAAATCGCGCGTGTTGCGGGTCAGCCCGGGCAGACACAGGAGCGGTTGCCCGTCGCCGTTGTCTTCGTAATGCAGGCTCAGGCCATCGGGCGCGGCAAAGCGGCTCATTGCCCGCGGGCCAGATCGGGGATCGGGCGCAGGTCGCTCAGGACATGCGCCGGGGTCCATGGCAGGCGATCAACCGGCTCCGCCGCACGGTTGACCCAGGCGGTTTGAAATCCGTAACCGGTTGCACAGCCCGCGTCCCAGCCGTTGGAGGAAACAAAAAGCACCTCGGATTTCGCGCATCCGAACCGATCCTCGACCAGTTGATAGACCGACGCGGCGGGTTTGAAGATGCCGACGCTCTCGACGGACAGCACATCGTCCAGCACGTCACCGACACCTGCCGACTGCACCGCCCCGTCCAGCATCGCTGGCGAGCCGTTGGACAGGATCGCGGTCTGCATGCCCGCGTCTTTCAGCGCACGCAGCATTTCGGGCACTTCGGGATAGGCCTGCAATTCCAAGTAGAGATCGAGCAACCGCTGGCGCAGGGCGGGATCGGCGTCGAGCCCCGTCGCTTCGAGTGTCCAGTCCAGCCCGTTCTGCGTGACCTCCCAGAAATCGGTATGGGCATCCGCCACGGCACGCAGCCAGGTGTATTGCAACTGTTTGAGCCGCCAATGCGTCGCGACCTCGGCCCAGCGGTCGGCGAGCCCGGGAAAACGGCCCTCTTCGGCGGCCTGTCGTGCGGCGGCGGACACGTCAAACAGGGTGCCGTAGGCATCAAAAACGCAGGTGGTGATCGGCATCTGGTACTCCGTTTTGCGCGCAGGTTGTCACAGTTGCGGAGAGGGGGAAAGGGCGCCACGGATGATTTTCAGGCCGAACTCGTCTATGCTGCGCACATCCCAAATCGTGAGCGGCCAAATCTTGGAAGGAATACGTGATGTCCGAATTTCGCGGCGCTATCTGGTGGAACGAGTTGATGACGCATGATGTCGACCATGCACAGGCCTGGTATCGGCGCGTATGCGGATGGCGTTTCCGGACGATCCCGGCTGCGGATGGCGGTGACTACCATGTCGCCTATCTCGGGGCGCAACCGGTCGCGGGCATGCTCGATATCTCGCGGATGGCGCATCACGCGCAGACATCGGCGCGGTGGATTACGTATATGGCCGTAGATGATCTCGAAACCGCGTTGCATCAGGCCGAAGTCGGTGGTGGTCGGATCGCCCGCGCGCCGTTCGATGTGCCGAATGTCGGGCGCATTGCCATCGTGCATGACAGTGTCGGCGCGCCATTGGGCCTGATCGTTCCGGCATCGGCCGGCTGAGGCGTCGGTGGAGGGCGATACATCCGTCTATCAGGCGTTCAAACTCTGGCTGGAAGGGTATGTTCCGCTGGATCGCAACATTCTGCACTATCTCGTCGGGGCGATTCTTCTGGCGGGGGCGGCAATCTGGTCGCGCAGAGGATTGCGAGCTGCGCCTTTCCTGAGTGCCCTTGCGGCGGCGCTGGGCTGGGGGTGGCGATGGAACTGGCAGACCGACGTGATGACATCGCAAGTCTTGGCCACTGGCGCTGGCGGTCCAGCCTCGCGGATATCTGGCGTACCATCGCCTTGCCGTTGGCCGGCGTCTTGCTGCTGTGGTGGGGCAGGGGCCGGGCTGGCGGCAGCCGAAAATGACACCTGCCTATGACGGGCAAAAGGTGTTTCGGGCGCAGTTCGCCGCATGGAGCTACGCTAATGGCCGGATGCCGCGCGGCGCGCTTTGTGTACGCCGTGCCAAGCCGGACGTCGGAACTGTGACGTCAGAGATAGTCGGGCTGCGGCATGCCCAGGACGTGATATCCACCATCGACGCGGATGATTTCGCCGGTGGTGCAGGCCCCGGCCTCGGAGGCGAGGTAGACCGCGGTGCCGCCGACCGCTTCGAGTGTCGCATTGCTGCGCAGCGGGGCGTTCTGGTCGGTGTGCTTGTAGGTCTTGCGCGCGCCGCCGATGGCCGCACCGGCGAGCGTCTTCATCGGGCCCGGCGAAATCGCGTTCACCCGGATGCCGTCCGGCCCCAGATCGTTCGCGAGATAGCGGGTCGCCGATTCCAGCGCCGCCTTGGCCACGCCCATCACGTTGTAGTTCGGGGCGACGCGGTTGCTGCCCTGATAGGTCAGCGTCAGCAGGGTGCCACCGTTTTCGACCATCATGGGATGCGCCCGGCGGGCCACGTCGATAAAGGAATAGGCGCTGATATCGAGGGAATTCTTGAAATTCGCGCGGCTGGTATTGAGGAAACGTCCGGTCAGTTCGGACTTGTCCGAGAAGGCGATGGCGTGCACGACGAAATCGATCGTCGGCCAGCGCGCGGCGAGTTTCTCGAACGCGGCATCGAGCGAGGCATCATCAGTGACATCCACATCGACCATGAAGTCCGATCCGACCGACTCCGCCAGGGGTTCGAGCCGTTTGCCAAAAGCCTCGCCCTGGTAGGTAAAGGCAAGTTCTGCGCCGGCACCGTGCATCGCCTTGGCAATGCCCCATGCGATCGAGCGGTCGTTCGCGACACCCATGATCAGACCGCGTTTTCCTGCAAGTGCTTGTGTCATCTGCCGATCCTATTCCTTGAATTTCGACAGGATCATTGATCCGTTGGTGCCGCCGAAACCGAAACTGTTGGTCATCACGCTGTCCAGCCCGGCATTCTCGACGGTTTCGAGCGCGATCTCCGAGGCATTGAGGGCCGGATCGAGCGTTTCGACGTTGATCGAACGGGCGATGAAATCGTTGTCGAGCATCAGCAGGCTGAAGATCGCCTCAAGCGCACCCGCCGCGCCCTGTGCGTGGCCGGTCATCGACTTGGTCGAGCTGATCGGCGGGGTATTGCCCTCGCCGAATACGCGCCGGACGGCCTCGACCTCGCCGACATCGCCAACCGGGGTGCTGGTTCCGTGGGCATTGATATAGCCGACCGTGCGCCCCTCGGGCAGTGATTGCAGCGCCAGCCGCATCGCACGTTCACCGCCTTCGCCGGACGGTGCGACCATGTCATGTCCGTCGCTGGTCGCCGCGTATCCGGTTACTTCGGCATAGATTTTCGCGCCGCGCGCCCTGGCGTGTTCCAGCTCTTCCAGCACGACAATGCCGCCGCCGCCCGAAATCACGAACCCGTCGCGATTGGCGTCGAAGGCCCGGCTGGCGGTTTGCGGCGCGTCATTGTACTTGCTGCTCATCGCGCCCATGGCGTCGAACAGGCAGGACAGGGTCCAGTCCAGTTCCTCGCCACCGCCGGCAAACATCACGTCCTGCTTGCCCAGCATGATCTGCTCTGCCGCGTTGCCGATGCAATGCAGGCTGGTCGAGCAGGCCGAGGTGATGGAATAGTTGATGCCCTTGATCTTGTATGCCGTCGCGAGATTCGCCGAAATCGTCGAGGACATGCATTTGGGCACGGCAAAGGGTCCGATCCGCTTGGTCGCGCCGGTTTTCAGAACGGTCTGATGCGCCGTCAGCATGGCGCTGGTCGATGGTCCGCCGCTGCCCGCGACCAGACCGGTGCGCGGGTTCACGATGTCATCCTCGTCCAGCCCCGCATCGCTGATCGCTTCGTTCATCGCGATATAGGCATAGGCCGCACCGGGCCCCATGAAACGCAGGGTGCGCTTGTCCACATGGGCCGCGGGATCAATTTTCAGCGTTCCGGCCACCTGGCTGCGGAACCCGTGTTCGGCCATCTCGGGGCAGGCTTCGATCCCCGAGGTTCCGTTGCGCAACGAGGCAAGAACCTCGTCGGCATTGTTTCCGATGGACGAGACAATACCCAGCCCAGTGACTACGACGCGGCGCATCGGCGGTCTCCTATTTGGCAACCCCTATCGGGCAATCAGGCCTCGGCCGTGGCCAGGCCCACTTTCATGTCCTTGACCACATAAATCTCTTCACCGTCAGCCACAACCCGCCCGTCGGCCACACCCAGCTTGAGCTTGCGGTCGATGATCCGTGTCATGTCGACATAATAGGTCAGCATCTTGCGGTCGGGACGCACCATGCCCTTGAGCTTCACTTCGCCCACGCCCATCGCCATGCCGCGTCCCAGCATGCCGCGCCAGCCGAGGTTGAAACCGGTCAGTTGCCAGAGACCGTCAAGGCCAAGACAGCCGGGCATGATCGGATTGCCGGGAAAATGGCATTCAAAGAACCACAGGTCCGGTGTGATGTCGAATTCGGCGATCACATGGCCCTTGCCGTGGCTGCCGCCATCGGCACTGACCTCGGTGATACGGTCCATCATCAGCATGGGCGGTTCCGGCAGCTGGGCATTCCCCGGGCCGAAAAGCTCGCCACGCGCGCATTTCAGCAATCCTTCCTTGTCAAAGCTGCTGGGGTATTGAGCCATGCTGCTGCCTTTCCTCACAAATTCTGTTTTCCGGTCTATCACCGCGTTTGCACGGTCTGCAAGGGGACTGCTGACGCGTGAAACCGGCGCGGATGAAATAGGTGCGACTGAATTTCAATTGAAATTTGCCTGGTGCGCCCCTTATATAAGGCAAAGGTGAAGAAGCGGAACGTAGCCATGACCCCTAACGCAATCGGAAATGCTGCCACTTGGCTGGGAGAGGCCGGACTGCGTCCGACCCGTCAGCGCCTGGCGCTGGCCGAGTTGCTCGTGGGCGACGGCAAGCATCGCCATGTCACAGCCGAGAGCCTGTATGAAGCGGCGCAATCCACCGGTGCGGCGGTGTCGCTGGCGACTGTCTACAACACGCTGCGCACGTTTTGCGAGGTCGGGCTGCTTCAGGAAGTCACGGTGGACGGCTCGAAAAGCTATTTCGATACCAACACGCATGATCACCCGCATTTCTACTGGGAGGACGAGGGGCACCTGACCGATGCGCCTTCGGAGCAACTGGTGATCGCACGGGTGCCCGACGCGCCCAAGGGGGCCGAGATCGCGTCGGTTGATGTGGTCATCCGCCTGCGCAAGACGAGCTGATCGCGCTTTCCTGACTTCGAGGCTTGATCGTTTGGCGGGCTTCCGGATGCGCCCGCCACATTATTTCCGTCAGCCCGAGATCATCTCTGACTGACGCACGATGACTTCGGCCTGTTTGATCGATGCGATGTCGACCAGACGGCCCTTGTAGACGGTTGCGCCTTCGCCGTTGGCCTTGGCCTTTTCCATCGCGTCAAGGATCTCGCGGGCTTCGGCCACGGCTTCGTCCGACGGGGTGAAAACCTCGTTGGCAAGCGCGATCTGTTTCGGGTGGATGGCCCATTTGCCTACCATGCCCAATGTCGCGGAGCGTCGCGCCTGCGCGCGGAACCCGTCATCGTCGGAAAAGTCGCCAAAGGGGCCATCGACCGGCAGAACGCCGTGGGTCCGGCAGGCGGCGACAATTGCCGTGTGCGCCCAGTGCCAGGGATCGGACCAGTGCTTCTGGCCGTCGTGCAACATGTAGTAGTTTTCCTGAGTGCCGCCGATGCCGGTGGTCTGCATCCCCATCGAGGCGGCAAAATCCGCTGCGCCGAGGCTCATCGCGACCAGCCGGGGCGATGCGGCGGCAATCTCCTCGACATGGGCGATTCCCGCAGCGCTTTCGATGATGACCTCGAAATCGATCTTCCTGCTGCGGCCCTTGGCGGCTTCGATGGCAGTCACCAGCGCGTCAACGGCGTAGATGTCCGCAGCACAACCGACCTTGGGAATCATGATCTGATCGAGCCGTTCGCCGGCCTGTTCCAGCAGGTCGACAACATCGCGATACCACCAGGGCGTATCGAGTCCGTTGATGCGCACCGACAGCGTCTTTTTGCCCCAGTCGATGTCGGAAATCGCGGCGATGACATTGGCGCGTGCCATGTCCTTGTCGGTGGGGGCGACCGAGTCTTCGAGGTCGAGGTTGATCACGTCCGCCGCGCTGCCGGCCATCTTTTCGAACAATGCCGTGCGCGAGCCGGGGCCGAACAACTGGCAACGGTTGGGCCGGGCCGGGGCGGCGGGTTGTAGGCGAAAGCTCATGATCGGGCCTCTTGAGTAATAAGGTTGCGATTTTTTCGCCTCAGGAGGTATTAAATTGCGCTGCGCCGCGCAAGCGTAATTGTGCGGGTGCAGAAACTCTCACGTTCCGGCATTCGTCGATCCGGTGCCAGGCTTTCCCTGTGAAGGAATGGATCGCGGTTCCGTCGGTTTGCGTGGAAAATTGCAGGAAATCCTGTCTGGTTCGGAGGATCTCCCGAAAAGATCGGAATTATGCGTGGAAACCGCAGGCAATTCCGGACGCGTTGGTGAAATCTGTCGAAAAACATGAATCACCTTGAAGGAAGCCCGCCATGATCGAGACGCCGTACCTGCTTTTCCTCGGAGACGCCCCGGATCAACTTGCCGCGAAAGTGGCACAGGGGATCAAGGATTGGCGGCCGGAAAACGCCGTCGGCCAGATCAGGCTTGCCGGATGCCAGGCGGATGTCGGGCTGACCGACATGACCCTGCAAGAGGCGCGTGCCGCAGGGGCAAAAACCCTTGTCATCGGCGTGGCGAACCGGGGCGGCGTGATCAGCCCGGCGTGGAAAGAGGTGCTGATCGCGGCGCTCGAGATGGGGTATGATCTGGCATCAGGATTGCACAACCTGTTGCGGGACGAAGGCGATCTCGTGGCGGCCTCGCAAACCTTTGGCGGCACCTTGCACGATGTGCGGGTTCCGTCGGTCGGCTATCCGATTGCCAATGGCGTCAAACGTACGGGCAAACGGGTACTGGCGGTGGGCACGGATTGTTCAGTGGGCAAGATGTATACGGCGCTGGCGCTGGACGAATCGATGCGGCGCAAGGGCATGAAGAGCACCTTCCGCGCCACCGGTCAGACCGGCATCCTGATCACCGGCCATGGCGTACCGCTGGATGCGGTTGTCGCGGATTTCATGGCCGGGTCCATCGAGTATCTGACGCCGGACAACGACGACGATCACTGGGACATCATTGAGGGACAGGGCAGCCTGTTTCATGTCTCCTATTCCGGCGTGACGATGGCCCTGATCCATGGCGGGCAGCCCGATGCCCTGATCCTGAGCCACGAGCCGAGCCGCGCGCACATGCGCGGATTGCCGGGCTATGAATTGCCGTCGCTCGAGGCGCTGCGCGATACGGTGTTGCCGCTGGCGCGCGTGGCGAACCCGGCATGTCAGGTGGTCGGAATCTCGGTCAACACGCAGAGGATGGGAGATGACGAGGCGCTGAGCTATCTTGCCGGGGTCGAGGCGCGGATGGGTCTTCCCGCGGTTGATCCGTTCCGTCAGAGTGCCGACCGGCTGGCCGATGCGCTCGCGTCGATTTAGACGGTTTGCGTGGCTGCCGGCGGAGCCTCCGGCGGGAGTATTGTTGCAAAGATGAAGGAGCGGGCACGTGCAGATTGAAGTGACGCGCGATGTTTTCCGGTTGGCACAGGTGTTTACCATCAGTCGGGGGTCACGTTCGGAGGCGCGGGTGCTGACCTGTTCGGTCAGTGACGGAGCGGTGACGGGGCGCGGCGAATGTGTGCCGTATGCGCGCTATGACGAGACGCTGGACAGCGTGCAGCGGCAGATCGAGGACCTGCCGGAGCAGATCGACCGCGAGGCCTTGTACGAGATGCTGCCGGCGGGTGCGGCGCGGAACGCGGTGGATTGTGCGCTCTGGGATTTGGAAGCCAAGCGGGCGGGGCGGCGTGTTTGGTCGCTGGCCGGGCTCGATGCGCCGGGGCCCGAGATCACGGCCTATACCCTGTCGCTCGATACGCCAGAGGCGATGCGGGCGCAGGCCGCGCAGAATGCCCATCGGCCGTTGCTCAAGATCAAGCTGGGAACGCCCGACGACATGCCGCGGCTGGAGGCGGTGCGTGCGGGCGCGCCGGCGGCGCGGATCATCGTGGATGCGAACGAGGGGTGGTCTGCGGAGGTCTATGCCGATCTGGCGCCGTATCTGGTGAGGTTGGGCGTGGCCCTGGTCGAACAGCCGCTGCCCGCGGGGCAGGACGACGCCTTGCTGGGCATGGATCGCCCGGTGCCGGTCTGTGCGGACGAGAGCTGTCATGACCGGCGGAGCCTGGCCGGGCTTTCGGGCAAATACGATGTGGTCAACATCAAGCTCGATAAGACCGGCGGGCTGACCGAAGCGCTGCGCCTGCGTCAACAGGCGCTGGAAGCGGGCTATCGGGTGATGGTTGGCTGCATGGTCGGTTCTTCGCTGGCGATGGCGCCGGCGGTGCTGGTGGCGCAGGGTGCGATGATCACCGACCTTGACGGCCCGCTCCTGTTGGCCGAAGACAGGCGGGAACCTTTGATCTATGATGGCGCCGGGGTGCATCCTCCGCGCGCCGAACTGTGGGGATGACCATGCGTACCGTCTATGTAAACGGCGAATACCTGCCTGAAAACGAAGCGAAAGTCTCGATTTTTGATCGCGGTTTCCTGATGGCGGATGGTGTCTATGAAGTGACCAGCGTGCTGGACGGCAAGCTGATCGATTTCGACGGACATGCGGCGCGGCTGGAGCGGTCGCTGGGCGAGCTGGAGATGGCCAGCCCCGTTACCCGTGACGAACTTCTGGCGATTCATCGGGAACTGGTGTCGCGCAACGGAATCGATCAGGGCCTGATCTATTTGCAGATTACCCGGGGCGCGCCGGCGGACCGTGATTTCGCCTTTCCGGATCCGGATGAGACCCCGTCCTCCATCGTGCTTTTCACCCAGAACAAGCCCGACCTTGCCGGAAATCCCGTCGCGCGCAAGGGGATCCGGATCATCAGCATCGAGGATGTGCGGTGGGGGCGCCGCGACATAAAGACCGTGCAACTGCTCTATCCGAGCATGGGCAAGATGATGGCCAGGAAGGCCGGGGTCGATGATGCGTGGATGGTGCAGGACGGGTACGTGACCGAGGGGACCAGCAACAACGCCTATATCGTCAAGGACGGCAAGATCATCACCCGCGAGCGATCGAATGACATCCTGCACGGGATCACCCGCGCGGCGGTTCTGCGTTTTGCCGCAGAGGCCCAGATGCAGGTCGAAGAGCGCAACTTCACCGTGGCGGAGGCGCAGGCGGCGGATGAAGCCTTTATCACGTCCGCGAGCACCTTTGTCATGCCGGTCGTCGAGATCGACGGCACGCAAGTTGGTGACGGAACGCCCGGCCCGGTTGCGGCCCGGTTGCGGGAAATCTACCTTGAGGAAAGCCGCAAGGTGGCGCTCTAGGCGGTTGCCGTCGGATTCCGGTGCGTGACGTCAACGCGCTGGTGGCCGGGGCATGTTTCACGTCCGGATTGAAATAGCGTAAGCTATGCGCAAATGTCATCCGCCGGAGCCTGTTACATGATCGCAAACATCCTGTTCGTCCTGTTTTTGGCTGTCGTCGTCGTGCTGGCGCTGTCTGCATTTCGCACGCGTCGCATGGCGGCAGAGGCCGAGCGACTGGTGCCGCAGGCGGGCGAGATCATGCAGGTTGCGGGGGGCAGTGTGCATTATGTCGATCTTGGTCCCCGGGACGGTCAGCCGCTGGTGATGATTCACGGGTTGAGCGGGCAATTGCAGCATTTCACCTATGCGCTCGCGGGGCTGCTGATACAGAGCTACCGGGTGATCGTGGTGGACCGGCCGGGTTGCGGCTATTCCACGCGGGATTCTGATGATCTCGCGCATCCGAGTGAACAGGGGCGGATGATTGGCGAGATGCTCGACCGGCTGGGTGTCGAGCGCCCGGTTCTCGTGGGGCATTCGCTGGGCGGTGCGGTGTCGCTTGCGATGGCGATGGACAGGCCCGGACAGGTGGGCGCGCTGGCTTTGCTGTGCCCGGCGACACAATATGAAGAGGCGGTGCCCGAAGTGTTCAAGGGGCTTCTGGTGACATCCCCCTTCTTGCGTCGCCTGATCGGTGCGACCATCGCGGTTCCTCTGGCAGCGGCGACCAAGGACCGCGTGCTGGGGATCGTGTTTCATCCGGAGGCGGCCAGCGAAGATTTCATGATCGGTGCCGGGGCTGCACTGGGGTTGCGCCCCGGAGCGTTTGTCGCGGCATCGGCCGACGCAGTCGCTCTGAGGGCGGCGGGTAGGGCGCAAACGGCACGTTATGCCGATGAATTGCGGGTTCCCGGCGGCATCCTGTTCGGCGCGGCGGATTCGATCCTGTCGCCGACGGTGCACGGGCATGGCATGCAGGTTCACGGGCTGGACTTTGAAACGCTGCAAGGGCGGGGGCATATGATCCCGATGACTGCGCCGCAGGACTGTGCCGAGTTCATCATCCGGATGGCCGGCAAGACGGCAGAGGCAAATCCGGCCGCATGCGAAGCGCCTCAGGAGACCGCGACGAGGTGATTGTCCCAGGCGAGGTTGGATTTGCCGGTTGCGTGCATTTGCCGGTCGGTCAGTGACCACGTGCCGCCGAGCCCATCGGTCATCAGAAACCCGCCATCGCGATCGGTGGCAATGCCACAGGCGTCGGCGCGACGCTGCACCGATACCAGGCGTCCCGCACGATCAAACACCTGCACCCTGCCGCCCCGTGGAGAGGTGATCGCCACAAATGCGCCCGTGCCGTCAAATGCGACGCTGCCGGCATAGCCCTGCATCGCGATGGCATTTGCCAGATCGGCCTGTGCCAGCACGGCCGCCTCTCCGCGTCTATGCAGGCCCAGAAGTGGCGCGGATTCGGCGGGGTCGCCCTGCCATTGCATGGCAAAGGCCAGGGTTCCGTCGGGGCCGCTGGCAAGGTGGCGGATCGAGGCGTGATGCAGTTCCGGTGCAAGTTCCAGCTGTTCGACAAGCGCTCCGTCTGCGGACAGATAGCTCAGGTTCGGGCGCATGGTATCAAGGTTCAGCTTGTCGCGTCCGTGGGCCGGATGGGTGCGGATGCCGCCATTTGCCACTGCCAGCACATCATCGTCGAGGCGTAGAATGTCATGCGGTCCGATGCCGCCCGATGCGAAGCTTCCCACGCGGAGATAGCCCCGGCTGCGCGACCACAGCCCGATGCGCCCGGTGCCGCTGTCGATATGGTTTTCGGTTGTGCAGAGGATGTCTCCACCGGCGATATAGGTGCCGTGACCGTAGAAATGATGCCCCGCAGGTGCCGTCAGGCGGTGGATGATCTGGCCCTTGGCGCAATCGATCACCAGGGCAAAGGCACCGGGTCGGCGGGCAAAAGCGACAGCTTCGGCAATGCGGGGATGGGCGGCGGCAGCATGACCGCGTCCGGGCAAGGGAATACGAAAAAGCGGTTTGGATCGTCCCGACAATCCATGCAGGGCGAAGGCGCCGTCAGGTTCACGCGCGGCGGCCAGATAGGCGGGTGCCCCGATGTCGGCCCATGTAAGGCCGGGCAAGGTGGCTGCGGCAAGCGCCGTGGTCAGGAAGCGCCGGCGGTTCTGCATGTCCTAGTCTCCGTCGGCGGAATTGAACCCGGCGCGGACGCCAAGGGCGGGGCCGATCTCCTGCTGGACGGCGTCGCTGATGGCGCGCACACGCTGCTGCAGGGCTTCGACGCGGAGCCGGCCCTGAACCGTCGTGACATCGGCAAAAGCGGGGTCGGGGCGCTCGGCAGCCGCCAGTGCCTCTGCAAAGGCGGCATCGGTACGGGGTGTCGGTGCGTCCGACAGCGTTTGCGCCAGATCCTGCAAGGCGGTCAGCGAAAGCGTCACATTGCGCAGCGAGCGCGCGGACCGGCGTGCCTCCGCACGATTGGGGCGGGGACGATCGGCACTGCCCATCGGACGGCCCAGCCGTTGATCGGCGGTGAACTCCAACCCGGTCAAGAGCGCTGTATACAGGGTCTGCGTCGCTTCGTCCGCGCTCAGATAGGTGTCATTGTCGGGCGCGCCGGCGGTTTGCAGGCGTTTCGCGTGGTCCTCTCGCCATTCCGTGTCGATACTCGCCCCCGTGCGGGCAAGGTCGGTTGCAATGGCGCGGACCAGACCGCACCGGTAATCCTCTTCCGTATAGTCGGCGAGCGCGGGATCGTAGAGCAGCCGCTCCAGCGCAAAAAGGCCACGTCCGGCAACCGAGACCTGGGCAAACTCCTCGGGATCATTCGCCGCCGGGTCCTGGTCGGCGATCAGGGCTGCGACGGTCTTCTGGACCAGCCCGCGCGTATCCGGCCAGAATGCAATGCCAAGGGCGCGGCCATCCGCCTCGATCGGTCCGAAGGCGAGATGACTGATGCCCAGCCAGGCATCAAAGGTCGCATTCCAGGGCGCGCGCAGCGCTTCGGCGCGACAGTCGGCCCCGGCGGATTTCGCCAGCGTGTCGGTGGCTTGGGAAAATGCGGCGGTGCCGGGCAGAATATGGGCCTCCACCACCTCGGCAGGTCCGGCAAGGGCGGCTGCGGGAATCATGGCGACCAGGGCGAAGACCGGGGCAAGACGCATTACAGGCTCTCCAGATAGCGGATCAGGGCATCGCGATCCTGTTTGGGCATGTCGACCACGGCATCGCGGGCGGCCTGGGCTTCGCCGCCATGCCAGAGGATCGCTTCGAGCAGGCTGCGTGCGCGACCGTCATGCAGCAGGAACGTATGGCCACTTACCGTCCTGGTCATGCCGATACCCCAAAGCGGCGCGGTGCGCCATTCGCGCCCGTTGGCGCGCCCTTCCGGGCGGTTGTCGGCCAGGCCGTCGCCCATGTCGTGCAGCAGCAGATCGGAATAGGGCCAAATCAGTTGAAAGCTCTGCTCGGGTTGATCGACAAGCCTGTTCGTCACGAATTTCGGGGTATGACAGGCGGCGCATCCCACGACAAAAAACTGCTCTTTTCCACGTAAAACCTGCGGATCACCCTCGTTCCTGCGCGCCGGCACCGCGAGGTTTCGGGAGTAGAATGTAACGAGATCCAGCCCTTCGCCGTCGATTTCCGTTACCCGGTCGTCGCCATCGCCATGCGGACCTGCAAGGCAACCGGTCTGCGCGCCCGTGCAGTCGCCGGCCGGGGCCGGGAACAGCGGGCTTGAAATTCCGATGTCCCCTGAAAAGGCGGCGGCGGATTGTTCCTCGACGGTCGGTGCCCCGGCTTTCCAGCCGAAACGGCCCAACATCGGTTGATTGAACGCGGTTGACCAGACGATCTGGGCTTTGCCCGAAATACCGTCGCCGTCGAGGTCATCGGGATCGGCGGCGGCGAGAATATCTGCTGTGGGAATGGCTTCGAGCAAGCCAAGGCCAAGCATCTGGGGGGCCACCCGGGGGCTGAGCATCGCACCCTCGGACAAGGGACCATATCCGAGCTCGGCGGCGCGATAGGTCGGCGCGCGCAGGAACGCGGTTTCGCCATCCGACAGCGGCACCTCGATCTCTTCATAGCTGATGTCGAGCCGGTATTCCGCAGGATGCCCGGCGACGCCGAAATCCTGCATCTGGCCGCCATAGACCGGATCGGGGCGCGTGCGCGCGACATCATCGCCAAGCTGGCGCATATAGGTTTCGATTGCCGACAGTGCGTCATCCGGCGTGGCCGGGACCGAGATTCGCAGGAACATCGACACCGCGTCGTCCTCCGGGCCGTTTGGGGGATGCCCCCGTCCGTCCTTGAGGTGGCAGCGCTGGCAGGACCGGGCGTTGTAGAGCGGCCCGAGCCCGTCAGACCCCAGAGTCGACGAGGGGGACGAGACCCAGAGCTTGCGGAACAGCCCATTGCCGACCTTGAACTGCAATTCGCGTTCAAAGCTGATATTGGCGGATGGTTGGGAAAACGCGTTGCTGTCATTGCGGGCACGCACGGTGGCGGCACCGGCGGGTCGGGCTTCGAACGGCTCGGCTGTGCCGAAATCCGTGGGCATAGCGGTTATTTTCGCGATGCGGGCCGCTTCGGCACTGGTTCGGGGAACGATGTCGAGATGCGGATCGCCTATTTCCGGGAATGGCTCGGCGCAGAGCATTGTCGATGCCAGAGCAGCGGCAAACGCGGTGATGGGCAGCGCGATGTCCCGGATCTTGCTCATTCTGTTCCTGTCCTGATCGGGTCTGTCGGGCCCGTTAACAAAAAGGCATCGCGAAACGATGCCTTTTCAATCTTACGCTGGTGCGGGAGGCGACGCGAGATTGCGCAACCCGCGTGAGACAATTTATCCCTCTGCCTCGTCCGCTGGTTTGGCGTTGAGCAGGGCATATCCCTGTTCGCCGAGCGACGTGTGCAGATCCAGCTGTGTCTCGAGAAAGTCGATATGGCCTTCTTCATCCGCGATCAGTTCTTCGAACAGCCCCTTGCTGACGTAATCGGAAACGCTTTCGCAATGATCACGTGCCTCGATATAAAGCGTCCGCGCTTCGTGCTCCGCCGCCAGGTCCGCTTCGAGGGTTTCCTTGAGGTTCTGACCGATCCGCAAGGAGTCGAGCTTTTGCAGGTTCGGATGGCCTTCGAGGAAGATGATACGTTCGATCAGCTTGTCCGCATGGTGCATCTCTTCGATGCTCTCCGCGCGAGACTTGTCGGCAATCCGTCCAAAACCCCAGTCTTCCTGAAGACGGTAGTGCAGCCAGTATTGACTGACCGCCGTCAACTCGCTGCGTAGCGCCTTGTTAAGGTATTCAATTACCTTTTTGTCGCCTTTCATCGGAAATGTCCTTGTGCAGATGCGCGGTCAACCCGCGCAATTCCATTGGGACTCCGATTGTGTCACAGGACTTCATGGTGTCAAGGAACACCGGCAGACAGCCACCACATTCCGCGCGCTTGCCAAGCGCGCGGTAGATTTTCCCGGGGGTGATGATTGTCTCGGGATCCGATGCGCGCATCCAGTCGACGGCGCTGCGAATCTCGTGATCGGTGATCGCGTTGCAATGACAGACAATCATGGCTTTTACCCCCCGAAGGATGAACTCACTGGAAAACCGCGTCCGGATTATCGAGGCTGTCAGAGCCTTCAAACCCGATTTCGTCCAGGTCGAGCGTGGTGACCACGCGCTCGATCGAGCGTGTCTGCGCGACCAGCGCATTCACCGCGGCCATGACAATTGCCTCGCCGCGGGCATTGCCGCGCGCCAGCATCATGTCATAGCTGAGACCGGTTTCGGCAGCGGTGCGCAGCAGGCCGAGTTCGGTCATGGTATTGTCAAGACTCTCGCGGAGTTCGGTGTCGACGCTGCTGTCGATATCCGACACCAGGTCCGAAAGGGACGGGCCGGATACGACACCGCCGCCAACCCGTTCGTATTCGCCGAGATAGACATTGCGAATGCCGAGACCGTCGTAATAGTGGCTCATGTGGGTGTTGTCGGAAAAGCAGTCATGCTCTTCCTCCGGATCGTTCAGCATCAGACCGAGCTTCATCCGCTCCCCGGCCAGTTCGCCATAGCTGAGGCTGCCCATGCCGGTCAGGATGGCCTTGATGCCCGCATCGTGATCCGACAGCAAAGTGGTTCGCCCGTCACCGGCCTCGCCCCATTGCGCGGTCATCCATTCAAGATCGCTCACCAGCAGATCGGTTGCGGCCTCGAGATAGGCGGCGCGGCGGTCGCAGTTTCCGTTGGTGCAGGCGTCACCCGATGCGTAATCGGTCCAGGGGCGGTTGCCCGCGCCCGGATCGGTTCCATTGAGATCCTGCCCCCAGAGCAGGAACTCGATCGCGTGATAGCCTGTGGCGACATTGGCTTCGATCTCGTCGGCCTCGTGCAGCGTGGACTCGAGCAGTTCGGGCGTGATTTCAGTCGCGTCGATCTCTTCGCCGGACAGCGTGAACGCGGGATTGGCGATGACATTCAGCCCGGCATAGGCATTTTCGTCGGTCGCACCGCCATAGGACGGATCGACATAGTCGATCAGACCTTCGTCCAGCGGCCAGGCATTTACCTTGCCTTCCCAGTCATCGACGATGGCGTTGCCGAACCGGAAGGCTTCGGTTTGCTGATAGGGTACGCGCGCGGCCACCCATGCGGCGCGGGCGGCGTCGAGTGTCTCGGCCGACGGATTGGCGATCAGAGCATCCACGGCAGCTTGCAGCGCACGTGCGGTGACAAGGCTGTCTCCATAGGCCGCCTCGGCAATATTGGCATAGGTGTCGAGCACCTCGGCCTTGGTTGCGGCAAGGGCAGGCAGGCTTGTCAGGGCTGTGGCAGCCAGGACTGGCAGAAAGAGACGTTTCATATGGATTGCTCCGTTAGTGCAAATGTCGTGAGTGGGATTGGGTCGTATCGGGTAGTTCGGTCGCCATGCTGCGCGAGATCTGCAACAGCACCGGACCGAGGTTGCTGGCGAGTTGGACCGCATGCCAGGCCGCGCCGCCCGACAACAGCGTCGTGGCGAACAACAGCGCATCGTCCCGATCCTGGGTCGCGGCGGCAGTGATCATATGCGCAAACGCGCTTTCGTGACCGCCAAAGCAGCGGCAGTTCAGCCCGTGCCGCATCAAGGGGCAGCGACCGCATCGCAGCATCATGCGCAAGAGGGTGTTGAAATCCTCGTAGATCAGATCGCCCTCGTCGGGGCCGAGCACGCGGCGGAAATCATCAATCATCTGCGCCTTGCCCGGACCCCCGTCACACCACGCCCGGAGATAGAGAATCGCCATGCGCTCCATCGGCGGCAATTCCTGCATCTGACCGACCGGCGCGGCGCCTCGGGAGGGGACGAAGTGCTGGCTCATTTGGTCAGGATCAGCTTGCCAGCGCGCGTGATGCGCAATGAATACACCTGACCGTCGAGTACCAGCAGCGCCTGATCACCGCCATTGGTGAGCGAGCGCACGTCGTAACCCGGCGTTTCCGTGAGCGCGTTGATGTCGATCATCTTGGGGGTCGAAGCGGTGCTGTTCATTGCTTTACCTCCTCGCGGCGGCGGACCTGTTCCACCAGAGCGATATCGGCATCCAGGGTTTCCGATGCGACTTGCAGCACATCCGGCCAGGATGCTGCGGCCAGGTGCTGGGTGTGTTGCGGTGCGTATTGGTCCCCGGACGCGGGACGCAAAGGTGCCGGATATGTCATCAACATTCCTTTCATTGCTCAGGGTCCGGGCTGCCCTGAACGAACAGGGTGGCTGGGGTTGACCATATTTCTGACTAAAATGCTGGGATTTGTAAACCCGATTCTTTTGATCGGAATTTCTTCGGGTCGATTTTCTCCCCGGTTTCAGACGGTTCACGAGATGGGTCCGCCCTTGTATGAAGGGCTGTCCGGAATCTCGTCTTGCAGGAGCGGACAAGGCCAACTAAAAGAATCAACATTATGCGCCGTCGGTTCCGCCGGCCATCCAGCCATGGGCATGCCCTAGCCAGACGTCATCAGAAATCACGATAAAGACAGAGGTGAACATGGCACTCGATGGCATCCCCACGCCCGAGGAAATCCGGCAAGCAGAAGCGGACAACCCCAAGACCCGTGAACGGGACCTTGCCGAGAGTCTCGGCATTTCCGAGGCGGAACTCGTTGCCGCACGCGTGGGGCGCGGCGCGACCCGCCTTGAGGCGCACCCGGACGGGATCATGGCTGCGGCCTGTGAACTGGGTGAAGTGATGGCGCTGACCCGCAACCGGTCGGTCGTTCATGAAAAGACCGGGGTCTATGCCAATTACCATTCGGGCGTGCATGCGTCGATGATCCTGAACGATGAAATCGACCTGCGGATTTTTCCCAAGCACTGGAACCATGCCTATGCGGTCGAAAAACCGACCGATGCAGGTCTGCGCCGCAGTATTCAGGTGTTCGACGCCGCCGGCGATGCGGTTCACAAGATCTTTCTGCGCGAACGGTCCGATCTCGACGCCTGGGCACGGGCGGTCGAGCAACTGCGGCATGCGGAACAGACCGAAATCCTGTCGGTCGCTGCGCGTCCGCCGGTCGAGGCCGCGCGATCAAACCCGGCAAAGCTCGATGTATTGCGTCAGGAATGGGCGCGCCTTACCGACACCCACCAGTTTCTGACCCTGACCGCGCGGTTGCGGATGAACCGTCTCGGTGCCTATCGCATTGCGGGCGCGCCCTTTGTGCGGCAGCTTGAGCCTGGCGCGGTCGTGGACATGTTGCAGGCGGTACAAGCCGAGGGCATCGGCATCATGGTGTTTGTCGGCAATCGTGGATGCATTCAGATTCATTCCGGACCCATCCAGACGCTGCGGCCGATGGGTCCGTGGCAGAACGTGCTGGACGCGGGGTTCAGCCTGCACCTGCGCCAGGATCACGTGGCCGAGGTCTGGGCGGTGGACAAGCCGACCAAGCGGGGACCGGCTGTATCGGTCGAGGCGTTCGACGCAGAGGGAGGCCTGATTTTCCAGATCTTTGCGGTCGGCAAGGAAGGCAACGATGATCGCCCTGCCTGGCGCGAGATTGTTGCGGGCCTGCCGGATCTGAGCAGAGAGACCGTCTGATGCGGTGGCAAACGGGCCATTGCCTCTGGGCGGCGGCGCTGCTCGCTTTCGTATCGGGTGCGGTGCAGGCCGGGGATGGAAATGTGGTCTCCGCCGGAGGCTCGATCACCGAGATCGTCTATGCACTTGGCGAGCAGGACCGGTTGATCGCGCGCGATACCACGTCGACCTTTCCCGAAGAGGCGCAGAAATTGCCCAACGTGGGATATGTGCGCGCCCTGTCGCCCGAAGGTGTTCTGGCTCTCAGGCCGGGTCTGATCCTCGCGGAAGCCGACGCGGGCCCTCCCGAGACGCTTGATCTGTTGCGCGATTCGGGGGTCCCGCTGGTGCTGATCCCGGATGTGCCGACAACCGACGGGATCACCGCCAAGATCCGCGCGGTCGGCGACGCGTTGGGAGCGACAGAACCGGCCGACCAGTTGGCGCAGCAGGTTGCCGCTCAGATGCAGCTGGTTGCCGAGCGCGCCGCTGGCGTTCCCGAGGAGTCGCGCAAACGGGTGTTGTTCGTGCTCAGCCTTCAGGGGGGACGTATCCTTGCCGCTGGGCAGGAGACCGAGGCCTCGTCGGTGATCGAGCTTGCCGGGGCGGTAAACGCCATGAACGGGTTCACGGGCTACAAACCGGTGAGCGAAGAGGCCGTGATCGCCGCCGCGCCGGATATTATCCTGATGATGAACCGGGGCAGCGCAGGAATGGCGGATGACGCCGCCATCCTCGCGGTTCCGGCGCTTGCCGCGACGCCCGCTGGCAAGGACAATTCGCTGATCCGGATGGATGGACAGTACCTGCTCGGGTTCGGGCCACGCACGGCGCAGGCGGTCACGGAACTGGCCGAGAGAATCTACGGTCCAACCGGATCATGACCACCGTGATGGCCGCCGACGCGGATGTGATCCACGACCGCCGCAGCCGGGCGCGAAGACTGGGGCTGCTGCTGGCGATGCTCCTGATCTGCATGGCGACGGCCAGCCTCGCGATGGGGGCGGCGGGCACGTCGCTGTGGTATGCGTTGATCGATCTGGCGCAGGGACGGACCCTCGTGCCGGTGGATCACGCCGTCCTTTGGCAGATTCGACTGCCCCGGACGGTGATGGCCATCTTTGTCGGTGCGGCCCTCGCCGTCTCGGGGGCGGTGCTTCAGGGGTTGTTTCGCAATCCGTTGGCGGATCCCGGTCTGGTCGGCGTCAGTTCCGGCGCCGGGCTGGGCGCGATCGTCGCAATCGTGCTCGGAGCGGCGCTGCCGGCCGGCCTCACAGGCCTGGCCGGACCGCATCTGGTGCCGTTGGCGGCATTCTCCGGCAGCTGGATCACGATTATCGTTCTTTATCGGATTTCGACGCGGGGCGGGCAGACATCGGTCGCGACCATGCTTCTGGGCGGTATCGCGATCGGGGCCATCACGGCGGCAGGGTCCGGGCTGATGATATATCTCGCGGATGACCAGCAATTGCGCGATCTCAACTTCTGGCAGCTTGGCTCGTTGTCCGGTTCGACCTGGCAACGGGTCATGGTCGCCGCGCCGATCATTCTGGTGGCTTTGATGGCGTCGCCGTTTCTTGCGCGGGGGTTGAACGCCCTGGCTCTGGGCGAGGCGCCGGCGGCGCATCTGGGGATCCCGGTGCAGCGCCTCAAGACCATGGCGGTGCTGGTGGTTGCCGCGGCGACGGGGGCGGCGGTCGCCGTGTCCGGCGGCATCGGCTTTGTCGGGATCGTGGTGCCGCATCTGCTGCGATTGGCCTCTGGTCCAGATCACAACACATTGCTGCCGAACGCGGCACTGCTGGGCGCGAGCCTGTTGCTGGCGGCGGATATTCTGGCGCGGATCGTGATCGCGCCTGCGGAACTTCCCATCGGAATTGTGACCGCTATCCTTGGTGCCCCCGTATTCCTGTGGATCCTGTTGCAGCGGCGCAAGGATCTGATGCTGTGATGTTCGAGGGGCGGGGCATATCCGTGACCTTCGGCCGGCGGCGGATCCTGTTCGATGTCGATTTCACCGCAACTGCCGGTGCCATCACCGCGATTGTCGGACCGAACGGGTCGGGCAAGACAACGCTGTTGCGGGCGTTCTGCGATGAAATTCCGCATGACGGCGAGGTTCGGATCAACGGGCGGGATATCGCGACCTGCGACGCGGCAGAGCTGGCCACGATCCGGGCGGTCCTGCCGCAATCGGTCATGCTTGCCTTTCCCTTCACCGTGTCCGAGGTCGTGCATCTGGCGCAGGCGTCGCGTGCAGCACGGCCTTGCGCGGACCTGCCGCGACGTGCGTTGGCTGCGGTGGGCCTGGCGGGCTATGGTGCGCGCAGATACCAGGACCTGTCAGGGGGCGAACAGCAACGTGTGCAATTGGCGCGGGTGCTTGTTCAGGTGTGGGAGCCCGTGGTCAATGGCGTTCCCCGCTGGCTTTTGCTGGACGAACCGGTGGCCAGTCTGGATATCGGGCACCAGTTGATGGTGATGCGGCTGGCCCAGGATTTTGCCGCCCGCGGCGGCGGCGTCATCGCGGTGATGCACGATCTGAACCTGACTGCGATGTTTGCCGACAAGGTCGTGCTGATGCGGCTCGGGCGGGTTGCCGCCGCCGGCCGCGTGGGTGACGTGTTCAACGACGACACGCTGTCGTCGGCTTACGGCCCGGCACTGCGCGTCAATAGCACGCCGACGGATGGCAGCCTGTTCATCCTGCCCCACAGCGCCGCCTGACCGCACAGCAAGAACGGCTGCAATTTGGATCGCTGCCCTTGCAGCGCCCGGATGGCGATACTAAGACTCTGCAAACACATTATCGGGTATCCTCCCGACATCCAACGCAGCAGGCAGGCACAGATGTTTGATCCCACAGAAACCTACATGAATACCCTGGTCCCGATGGTCGTGGAGCAGACGAGCCGCGGGGAGCGGGCCTATGACATCTTTTCGCGCCTGCTCAAGGAGCGGATCATTTTCATCAACGGGCCGATCCATGACGGCATGAGCCACCTTGTCGTGGCCCAGTTGCTACATCTCGAGGCCGAAAACCCCTCCAAGGAAATCAGCCTGTATATCAACTCGCCGGGCGGAGTCGTGACGTCGGGGCTGTCGATCTATGATACGATGCAGTATATCAAACCCAAGGTCAGCACACTCTGCATCGGGCAGGCCGCGTCGATGGGTTCGGTGCTGCTGGCCGGGGGCGAGCCGGGAATGCGGTTCAGCCTGCCCAACAGCCGGATCATGGTACACCAGCCCAGCGGCGGCTATCAGGGTCAGGCCAGCGATATCATGATTCACGCGGCAGAGACCCAGAAACTCAAGGACCGGCTGTATGACATCTATGTCAAGCACACCGGCCAGACCAAGAAAGCCGTAGAAAAAGCGCTTGATCGCGACAATTTCATGTCGCCGGAAGAAGCGAAGGAATGGGGCCATATCGACGAGATCGTGGCCAGCCGGGACAAGAGCGAAGACAAGGAGGCCTGATCTTTTGGCACGAGGACAGCGCCGCACCGGTGGTGCGAAAAGGGCACGATTTGCGATTGTGATGCCCTTTGCGCTGTCCTAAGCTGCCGCGAGGTGGGTGAATCTGTCCTGTCAAGGACGGGACAGCGTTGAAAATCGAAGCCGGAAAGGTTGATCATGGCAACGAACTCAAATGGCGACAGCAAGAATACGCTTTATTGCAGCTTTTGCGGCAAGAGCCAGCATGAGGTGCGTAAGCTGATCGCGGGCCCGACCGTCTTCATCTGTGATGAATGCGTCGAACTGTGCATGGACATCATCCGCGAAGAGACCAAGGCGTCCGGGCTCAAGGCGACGGACGGGGTGCCGACACCCAAGGACATCTGCGAAGTGCTCGACGACTACGTGATCGGTCAGGCGACGGCCAAACGTGTGTTGTCCGTTGCGGTGCACAATCACTACAAGCGTCTGAACCATGCGCAAAAGGCCGGTAACGATATCGAGCTGGCCAAATCCAACATCCTGCTGATCGGGCCGACCGGCTGCGGCAAGACGTTGCTGGCGCAGACGCTGGCGCGCATTCTCGATGTGCCGTTCACCATGGCCGATGCCACCACCCTGACCGAAGCCGGTTACGTGGGCGAGGACGTGGAGAACATCATTCTCAAACTCCTGCAGTCCAGCGAATACAATGTCGAACGCGCGCAGCGCGGCATCGTCTATATCGACGAGGTCGACAAGATCACCCGCAAATCCGAAAATCCGTCGATCACCCGTGACGTGTCGGGCGAGGGCGTGCAGCAGGCGCTGCTTAAGCTCATGGAAGGTACGGTGGCCAGCGTTCCGCCGCAGGGCGGGCGCAAACATCCGCAGCAGGAGTTCCTGCAGGTGGACACGACGAATATCCTGTTCATCTGTGGCGGTGCCTTTGCAGGTCTCGACAAGATCATCGCACAGCGTGGCAAGGGCAGCGCGATGGGCTTTGGCGCGGATGTGCGCGACGAGGACGAGCGTGGCGTCGGCGAGATCTTTACCGATCTCGAGCCGGAAGACCTGTTGAAGTTTGGCCTCATTCCGGAATTCGTCGGTCGTCTACCGGTTCTGGCGACACTGGAAGACCTCGATCAGGATGCGCTCGTGACGATCCTGACCAAACCCAAGAACGCGCTGGTGAAACAGTATCAGCGGCTGTTCGAACTCGAGGATACCGAGCTTCAGTTCACCGACGATGCCCTGCTTGCAATCGCCAAGCGTGCGATCGAACGCAAGACCGGTGCGCGTGGGTTGCGTTCGATCCTCGAAGACATCCTGCTGGACACGATGTTCGAATTGCCGGGCCTCGACAGCGTGACCAAGGTTGTCGTGAACGAAGAAGCCGCACGCTCCGAAGCGGCTCCGCTGATGATCCATGCGGATGCCGAGAAAGAGCCGGCCGCGACCGCAGGCTAGAAGTTTGGCCATTCGGCGTATCCCGTCCGGCGGCGAATTCGAGCGCCGGGTGGGGTATTGCCGGGCCGTCGTGGCGGGTGGCTTCGTGCATGTCGCAGGCACGGTAGGTCAGGGCGACGATGTCGTCAGCCAGTGCCGGTCGGCCCTCGAAATCATCACCAATGCGTTGCGCGAAGCGGGAGCGACTCTGGCCGATGTGGTTCGCGTCACCTACTATCTTCCGGATCGCGCAGAGTTCGAGCCATGCTGGCCGATCCTGTCAGAGACATTTGGTCCGCATCCGCCGGCAGCGACCATGATCGAATGCGGTCTGATCGATCCGAAATACCGCATCGAGATCGAAGTGACCGCCGTGTTGCCGGACGCGCGCGGTTGATCGACGGGAAACAGACGTCTTGCCTTCGCGCGCCCGCCGCCGCTAACGTGATCGCCAGATCCCGGCAAACCGGGCATCTGGCTTTCTGGGAGGAGAGACACGCATGGCCATCATCAAGAGCAGCTTTTCGGATGTCGAGGTCCGGGACCTGACCATCACGCAACGGGTGTTCGAAGGGCTGGGTGACACTCCCGACCGGGTGATCCTGATCGATGGGCCGACCGGCCGCGAGATGACGGTTGGCCAGTTTGTCGGCGGCATCAAGTCACTGGCAGGCGGGTTGAACGCCAGGGGGCTGGGCACGGGCGCCTGTGTCGCTCTCATGGCGCCGAACCTTCCAGAGTATTGCGTGGTATTTCATGGGGTTGCCTGGGCAGGAGGCACCATCACCACGATCAACCCCACCTATACCGCTCATGAAGTGCGGCACCAGTTGACGAATGCAAATGCGTCGATCCTGATCACGATCGCGCCTTTTCTGGATACCGCGCGCGAGGCGATCCGGGACACTGGAGTCAGCGAAATCTACGTGATCGGAGAGGCTCCGGGCGCCCGCCCGCTGACAGAGTTGATGGGCGCGCCGCAGGACAGCCAGACGCCTGTCGATCTGGACGGGCACATCCTGGCGCTGCCGTATTCGTCGGGAACCACGGGGTTGCCCAAGGGCGTGATGCTGACCCATCGCTCGATGGTCATGAATGTCGATCAGACCCTGCATGTGTCGGATATCGAAGAGGGCGAATTCTCGGTTGCATTCCTGCCGTTCTTTCACATCTACGGGATGCAGGTGCTCATAAACATGCATCTTGCGGCCGGCGCAGGGCTGGTGACGATGCCCCGCTTCGATCTGGAACAATTCCTTGACCTGTGTGCGAAATACCGCACGCGGCGCATGTGGATCGTTCCGCCGATTGCCATTGCCCTCGCAAAGCACCCGATTGTCGACAAGTACGACCTGTCCGCGGTCGAGCATGTCAACTCGGGTGCGGCCCCGCTTGGCGGCGATGTGGCGGCGTTGGTGGGCAGGCGGCTGAATTGTGTCGCGACGCAGGGTTACGGCATGACCGAGCTTAGCCCGGTCAGCCATCTCACGCCTCCGGGGAAGGCGCGCACGGGCGCCTCGGGACTGACGGCACCGAACACGGAATGCCGGATTGTCAGCACCGAAACCGGTGAGGATATGAACCGTGGCGAAGCGGGAGAGCTTTGGGTGCGCGGACCACAGGTCATGAAAGGCTATCTGAACAACCCCGAGGCAACGGCCGAGGCGCTTGACAGCGACGGTTGGCTGCACACCGGGGATATCGGCTATTTCGACGAGGATGGTTATCTGTTTATCACGGACCGCCTGAAAGAGCTGATCAAGTTCAAGGGGTTCCAGGTCGCACCGGCCGAGCTTGAGGCCGAGCTGCTGACCCATCCCGACATTGCCGATGTCGCCGTGATCGGTGCGCCGGACGACGAGGCGGGCGAGGTGCCGATGGCATTTGTGGTGCCCGCCGGGGATGTGACGCTGGAAACCGTGCAGTCGTTTCTCGAAGGGCGCTTGTCACATTACAAGCAGGTACGGCGGATGGAAATCGTGGACGAAATACCGAAATCCGCGTCGGGCAAGATCCTGCGCCGGGTTCTGCGGGACCGGCTCGCGGGTTGAGCACAGCGGCAAACAGGCATGTTCGATCTGCATGGCAGACAACCCGGTCACGGCATGGCCTTTTCCGCAGGATGCGTGTAAGAGGCGTGCTCTCTGCTGCGGGGCCGTTCGGAAAGATGCTGGATGCGCCCTCGCGGCGGCATGTAATCCATCCGGACGCAGACCGAATTTGGGGCGTTTCGACACAGCCTGAGACGCCTTGACGACCCGACAGAGACAGGACCCCCGATGACCCGAAAAGCGCCCTTGGCGGCATTCGCCAGCCGACTTGCCATGCCCGATCTCAGATGGGTGCCGGACGAACGGCTGACCCCCGCGCGCCTGCGTATCGAGCTGCTGTCCGGGTTGACCGTGGCGCTGGCGCTTGTGCCCGAGGCGGTGGCCTTTGCCTTTGTTGCCGGGGTTCACCCGCTGGTGGGACTTTACGCGGCATTTCTGGTTGGTCTGATCACGGCGCTGATCGGGGGGCGTCCGGGCATGATCTCGGGCGCGACGGGGGCGCTCGCGGTTGTCATGGTGTCGCTGGTCGCGAAACATGGGGTGGAATACCTGTTTGCGACCGTCGTCCTCATGGGGCTGTTGCAGGTTTTTGCGGGTCTCATGCAATGGGGCAAGTTCATCCGCCTGGTGCCGCACCCGGTGATGCTCGGCTTTGTGAACGGGCTGGCCATCGTGATCTTTCTGGCGCAGCTGGGTCAGTTCAAGGTGCCGGGCAGCATGGAAAACACCGGCCACGGGATTTCGGGGGGCGAGTGGCTGAGCGGCATGCCGCTCTACCTGATGCTGGGTCTCGTGGCGCTGACCATGGTGATCATCTGGATCGTGCCGCGTATCACGCGGGTCGTGCCCGCTCCGCTGGCGGGCATCGGAATCGTCGCGGCGCTGGTGATCGCGTTGGGCCTTGATGTGCCGCGCGTCGGCGACCTGGCGTCTATCCAGGGGGGATTGCCGCCGTTCCATATTCCGATGATGCCGCTGAACCTCGAGACGCTGGAAATCATCCTGCCCTATGCGGTCATCCTTGCCGCGATCGGCCTGATCGAAAGCCTGCTGACCCTGAACCTTGTCGGAGAGATCACCGGCAAGCGGGGCGGGGCGTCGCAGGAATGTATCGCCCAGGGCGTCGCCAACACGGTCACCGGTTTTTTCGGCGGCATGGGCGGCTGTGCGATGATCGGTCAGTCGATGATCAACGTCAAATCTGGCGGTCGCACGCGGATTGCAGGTATTGCGGCGGCGTTGTTCCTGCTCGTCTTCATCCTGTTCGCCGCCCCCGTGATCGAGCTGATCCCGCTTGCCGCGCTGGTCGGCGTGATGTTCATGGTGGTGATCGGAACCTTTGCCTGGAACAGCCTGACGATCCTGCGCAAGGTGCCGTTGATGGACGCATTCGTGATCTTGCTGGTCACGGTCGTGACGGTGATGGAAGACCTCGCCGTGGCGGTTGTCGTCGGTGTCATTGTCAGCGCGCTGGCCTATGCCTGGAACAACGCGCGCCGCATTCATGCGGTGACACGGGAGTCCGTTACCGAAAAGGGGGCCAAGGTTTACGAGATAAAGGGGCCGCTGTTCTTCGGATCGTCGGACGGCTTTATCGAATTGTTCACTGTCGAGGATGATCCGGAAAACGTGATCATCGATTTTGCCGATAGTCGGGTGGTTGATCAGTCAGCGCTGCAGGCGATCGAGAGCATCGCCGCGAAATACGAGGCGTCCGGCAAGGCGATCAAATTGCGTCACCTGAGCCGGGACTGCCACAGGCTCCTCAACAAGGCGGGGCATCTCATTGTCGATAGCGACGATGACCCGGATTACGAACTCGCGGTCGATTACTCGGTGCGTACCGGGGTGCTGGGCGGGCACTGATCTGACGATGCGATGGGACAGCGCCTGTTGCCACGGTTGAGCAGTCACCGTTCCTTGGGAGCGGTGACTGTGATGGCCGGTTTTGCCTGCGGCCCGCCCGGTTCAGTCATCCGGTCGCACCATTTCGAAAATGTCGGTGATATGGCTGTAGTCGCGGTATCCCAGCCGTGTCAGCGGGTTGAACGCCGTGACATCGAAGCGGCCGTCGCGGATGCAATCGTCGCGCATGTGGACGCCGACAACCTCACCCAGAACAAGCCGGTTCGCCTTGCCTGGCAGGTCGATGATGCGGGTCAGGCGGCATTCCAGCGATGCGGGCGCGCCCTGAACGCGGGCGCAGGCGATGGTTTCGCATTCCACGGGGGAGAGGCCGGCAGCGTCGAATTCATCCACCTCTTTCGCGGTGCCGCCGGATGTGACGTTCATGGCGTCGCGCATGGTGTATTCGACGATGTTGACACAGAACACGCCGGTTGCCGCGATATTGGCCACGCTGTCCTTGGTGCCGTCCTGATCCGGCTTGCTCCCTGTGGATGCGAACATCACCTGCGGCGGGACATAGGCCACCGCGTTGAAAAACGAATACGGCGCGAGATTGTTGGTTCCGTCCGGCGCGCGGCTGGAAATCCAGCCGATCGGGCGTGGCGTCACGATGGCATTGAACGGATTGTGAGGCAGGCCGTGACCGTCTTCTGGGCGATAGAACATGAGCAAACTCCGAGTGTTTGCCCAAGACCTAGCGGCGTGTTAGGGCGATTGCCACCACATACCGCCGTTGGGATGATCGCGTGATTGAGCTGAGACCTGAAACCGGGCAGGATTGGTGGGAAGTCGAGGCGCTGTACGATCTCTGCTTTGCACCCGGGCGCGAGGCACTGTCCTCCTACCGACTGCGCGATAACATTCCCCCTGTCGCTGGCCTGTCGCTGGTTGCCCGCGACGAGGAAAGAAATGTCGCCGGCGCGATCCGCTATTGGCCGGTGCGGGTCGGCGGCGCTGCGGCTCTGCTGCTGGGTCCGGTGGCAGTGCACCCGACCCATCAGGGCGAGGGGCTGGGTGGTGTCCTGATCCGCGATTCGCTGGCCGCCGCATCGGCCGATGGCTGGCATCGTGTGCTTCTGGTAGGAGACTACCCCTATTACTCTCGCTTTGGTTTCGAACCGCTGACCGGTGTCGTCATGCCACCCCCGACCAACCCGGACCGGGTCCTGGGGCAGGCACTCCGGGACGGTGCGTGGGATGGAATCCGGGGTGACGTCACGCGCTGGACAGAGGGCTGACATTGAAATCCGCCGGGGAAATGCCGATCTTGTGAACACGCCCGCAGAGGAGTGAAGATGGCAGATATCGAAATCGTCGAGCCCGTGGACGTTGAGGCCGAACTGGACCGGCTGGCCGAGACATACCGCGCCGCCAACGGGATTGGCGTGCGGATTCTCAATCTGTTGGGCGGCAAGGCCGAGTCGCTGCTGGATCGCCTGCCCTCTGCGGTGCGCAATAACCTCGGCGCAGCGACGCAGCGCGCGTTGACGCTGGCGATGCAGGCGGCGCAGACGTCTCGCACGGCGGTGCCCGACCAGAAAGCGTGGGTCAACACCGCGATGACAACTGCGATGGGTGCCGCGGGTGGCTTTGGCGGACTGCCCACGGCGCTCGTCGAATTGCCTGCAACCACAACGGTACTGCTGCGCGCGATTCAAGGCGTGGCAGCGGAGCACGGTTTCGACCCGTCCGCAGAGAATGTGCAATTCGACTGTATCCGCGTCTTTGCCGCCGCCGGACCGCTCGCGTCGGATGACGGGTCCGATCTTGGCTTCTTCTCCCTGCGCCTTTCGCTGACGGGCGGTGCGATGCACAAGCTGATCGCCACGGTGGCGCCCAAGCTGGCGACGGTTCTTGGCCAGAAACTGGCGGCGCAAACCATACCGGTTCTGGGGGCGGTCGCCGGGGCGACAACCAACTATTTCTATTCCGACTATTATCAGCAGATTGCGCATGTGCATTTCGGTCTGCGCAGGCTGGCCATCGACAGCGGCATCACCGAGGACGAGCTGGTGCGCATGCTGGACAAGCGGATGCAAGACCGCCTGTCCTGAAGCGGCTCACGTGTCCCACGGTGCGGTGAAATTCCGGCCGTGCCGCCGACCGGGCTGCCCGCGTGCGACGCGGAGGTTCGGAACTGACGTGGCATATCTGCTGCTTTGACCGGAATCAGAACAGTCGAACCCGGTTGTCTTGTTGCCCCTTTGGTTGTGTATGGCATAACGCAAGGCAAAGTGTCGCGCAGGGCCGGAAATCGGATCGCCGGAACCGACGATCCCGAGGGCACACGCAACTGACCCAAAGGGATTTTCGCGGGGAAGTCCGAAGTCGGCCCGACTGCCAGTGTGGGCCGCAGATAAATGCGCCCTAAAATCACAAGGACCGATCCGACGAGACGAGGGGTAAATGGGAGAATACGAAAAGGCGGAGTTGATCGCGATCTGCCGTGAAAAGCTGCTGCGCGATGGCTTGGCTGTTCATGTCGAGCAAGACTTTGACAGGGTACCCGAGATTATCGAGGCGATAGGCAAACCCTATCTCACTCCAAAGATGTCGCCGTTTTTCAATGATTTCACCGCCGAGAACTGCTTCTGGCTCCGGCTTGAAAAGGACGGTGAAACCGTGGCGCTTGCCGGTGCACGGCTGGATGATCTGGGCGATGGAAGCATAACGGAATACTGGCGGCGCACGATGCGCCGGCAATATGGAAACGGCGAGGTCGAGATGGTCACGCAGGTCGCATCGCCGCTCGAACGCGAACTCAAGGGGCGGCTGGCCTATTTCGGTGATCTGCATTTTTCGCGCGCGGCCGGGCGGTCGCTCAAGACGGTCCGCCGCTTTGTCCTGATCGGGCACATGATCACGGCGCTGAAGTGGAACCCGGACTGGACCTATGCCTTTCTGCGCGAGGACGACGTGCGCAGGGGGGGCGGGTATCACTATGGCTTCAACCGCTATATTCCCGATGCACAGTTCTGGGTCGATCCCCCGTCACCGCGTGAGAATACCGAGTATTGCGTCATGACCAACCGGCGGGACCTGGCCTATATGGCCCAGGCGTTCATACGATCACCGGAGCGGCTTTGAATAGCTGATGATCACATCGCCGTGGGTGTCCGAGGTCACCGGCAGCAGCAGCCGGAGATAGTCGAGGCGGATTTGCTCCGCATGGCCGGGGGCCAGCACGTTCAACGCCTCTTCGGTGAGGACCGGCTGGCCTTCGGCGGCGGTGCGATAGGCGCGCAACAGGCGCTTTTGCAGGTCGCTGTCGCGCACTTCGTCCAGCGCATATTGCAACGATTTCTTGTCCGCGACACCCAGGGTGCGGGCCGAGAGGCTGTTGGACCCCATGCGCAGGACTTCGATCCGGTTCGAGCGTTCGCCCGGTGCCTTGTAGAGATCGAACCACTCAATGATCTTGTCAAAACCGCTTAGCCGCCGGCCATATTTGAACCAGCGCAGCATCATGTCATCGACCGTTGGCTCCTGACCACGCATGGCGGCCGCTTCGCGCAGGCTTCCCGCAATCTGGTCGAAAAACTTCATCGCCTGATCGGTTATCGGACCGTCCGTGCCAAGATCGGTTACATCGAACGGCTGCGACGTGCTGCCCGCGAGATAGGCAAGCGAAACTTCCAACTCACGGGCCAGCCTGACCGAGATGTCCCAGCTTGGCGAGGCCTTGGTGCTGAGCATGGTCGAAACATAATTGGGGCTCAGGTTCAGCGCGCGTGACAATTTCGCGCGATTTCCACCGTATTTTTTTGATGTCTCGATGGCGCGGGCAACGCGCTCATGAAAGATGCTCATCGTTAAATCGCTCTAACCGTACTTAATATTGTTCGAAGGTATAATATCGTGTGAGGTCTGCAACTCAAAATTGCGTGCGCGGTTTGGTGGAGCGGCTGTCCCCGGGAACAATCCCCATCGTGAGAGTGTTGCAGTCGCGGCGGTTTTACGAGCGCTTCGCCGTTTTCTGAACAGGGCGAACCGTCGCATGTCCGCCGGCGGGACAGATAAGTTTTTCCTGCATGCGTTGCCCTGCACAGGCGCGCAAGGCGATGTGCATTCCGGCTATGGTGCCAAGCCCACCCGGCGGTTAGTGTCGTGCCGTTCAAGATGCAAGCAAGCAGGGGGACCATGTCTGCAATTCTGTCCATTCGAGACCTGCACAAGACCTATGCCGGCGGGTTTCAGGCGCTCAAGGGGGTCAGTCTCGATATCGAGCAGGGCGAGATCCTCGCGTTGCTTGGCCCAAACGGGGCGGGCAAGACAACGTTGATTTCGACGGTCTGTGGGATCACGACGCCAAGCGGCGGCTCGGTGACCGTGGGCGGTTATGATATCATCACCGAGTTCCGTGGTGCGCGATCGCTGATCGGGTTGGTGCCGCAGGAGGTCAATCTGCAACCGTTCGAAACGGTCCTGAACACGGTACGATTTTCGCGTGGGTTGTTCGGCAGGCCACGCGATGATGCCCATGTTGAAAAGGTCCTGCGCACCCTGAGTCTCTGGGACAAGAAGGACAATCAGATAACCACGCTGTCCGGCGGTATGAAACGACGTGTCCTGATCGCCAAGGCGCTGAGTCACGAACCGCGTGTGCTGTTCCTGGATGAACCGACCGCCGGCGTGGATGTGGATTTGCGCAAGGATATGTGGGACACCGTTGCCGATCTCAAGGCGGACGGGGTCACGATCATCCTGACCACGCATTACATCGAAGAAGCCGAGGCCATTGCCGATCGGGTGGGTGTCATCACGCGCGGCGAACTGTTGCTGGTCGAGGAAAAGAGGGCGCTGATGGCGCGGATGGGCCGCAAGCAGCTTGAGGTGCAGTTGAATGAAAGGCTGGACAGCATTCCCGCCGGGCTTGCGCATCTTGATCTGGAACTGGCCGAGACCGGGGATGCGCTGGTTTACAGCTACGACATTCACGCGCCACGCACCGGCATCACCGGTTTGCTCAACGGGATCGCCGAGGCGGGGCTGACCCTGCGCGACCTGCAGACACGGCAAAGCAGCCTTGAAGAGATTTTCGTGGACCTGGTCAAGGGAGACGCATCATGAACCTGTCGGCCGTCGGGGCGATCTACCGATTTGAGATGATGCGTTTCTTTCGCACGCTGATGCAGAGCTTCCTGTCACCGGTGCTCTCCACGTCGCTTTATTTCGTGGTGTTCGGTGCCGCCATCGGCAGCCGCATCGAGGAGGTCGAAGGCGTCAGCTATGGTGCGTTCATCGTGCCGGGGCTGGTGATGCTGTCGGTTATCACCCAGGCTATCTCGAACGCCGCCTTTGGTATCTATTTCCCCAAATTCACCGGCACCATCTATGAATTGCTCTCGGCGCCGGTCAATTTTCTTGAGATCGTGATGGGGTTCGTCGGTGCGGCGGCGACCAAGGCCTTGTTCATCGGGGTGGTGATCCTGTTGACGGCGTCGTTCTTTGTCGACCTCTCGATCCAGCATCCGGTGGCGATGGTGCTGTTCCTGCTGCTGACCTGCCTCAGCTTTGCATTGCTGGGATTCATCGTGGGGATCTGGGCGGGAAACTTCGAGCAATTGCAGCTGGTGCCGCTGCTGATCGTGACGCCGCTGATTTTTCTCGGCGGATCATTCTATTCGATTTCGATGTTGCCGCCGGTCTGGCAGACGATCACGCTGTTCAATCCGGTGGTTTACCTGATCTCGGGCTTCCGCTGGTCGTTCTTCGGAACCGCCGATGTTCCTGTGGCGCTGAGCCTGCTGGCAATTGCCGGGTTCACGCTGTTGTGCCTGGGGCTGATCTGGTGGATCTTCAAGACCGGCTGGCGCATCAGGAGCTAGCCGCTCAACCCAGGCGGTTGTGATGCCGGAATGACGTGGCATAATTGCCCGGCGTTGCGTGATTTGGGGGGTGTCACCGGTTTCTGTTCGGGTCGGCATCTTGTTTGTCGGCGGGTGGCGTTCTACATCGGCTGCATGAACCTTCGCATCCCCTTTCTGAAAAAGCCGCCCCTCGTCTCGGTTGTCCGTTTGCACGGGGCGATCGGCATGGCCGGGCGCCGGTCGCTCAATGATCATGCGCTGGCGCCGGTCCTGGAGAGGGCGTTTCGCCGTGGCAAACCCGACATGGTGGCGCTCGAGATCAACTCGCCCGGCGGCTCGCCGGTGCAATCATCGCTGATCGGTGCGCGCATCCGGCAGCTTTCGGAGGAAACCAAGGTGCCCGTCGTGGCCTTTGTCGAGGATGTTGCTGCATCCGGCGGCTATTGGCTGGCGGCGGCAGCAGATGAAATCTGGGCGGACGAAAGCTCGGTCGTGGGGTCGATCGGTGTGATCTCGGCGGGTTTCGGCGCGCAGGTCTTCCTCGCCCGGCAGGGCATCGAGCGGCGCGTCTATACCGCCGGAAAGTCCAAGTCGATGCTTGACCCGTTCCGCGCGGAAAACGAGGAAGACGTCGCGCGTTTGCAGGTTATCCTTGGTGACATCCACGACAATTTCATCGCCCATGTCAAAGCGCGGCGGGGTCAGAAGCTCGACACCACCAAAGAGCTTTTCACGGGTGAAATCTGGTTGGCGCGCCGCGCTACCGATCTCGGCCTGATCGATGGCATCGGCCATCTCAAGCCCAAGATGAAGGCCCGCTTTGGCGACAAGGTCAAATTCCGCCGACACCAAATGCGGCGGCCTTTCCTTGCCCGTTTCGGGGCGCAGGTGGTGGATGACGCGGTTGCCGGCATCGAGGAGCGCGCCGCCTTTGCGCGTTTTGGTCTTTGATTTGATCCTCAAGATCGTTTTCCTTTTTCTGATTGGGATGGGGGTTCTTGCCATGTTCGGCAAGCTGCGCCTGCCCGGTGCCGGGCGTATCGCTTCGGCAAAATGCCCTTCGTGCGGGCGATACCGCATCGGCAAGGGACCCTGTAATTGCAAATCGGGAGAGCGCCGATGACCCTGTGGCTTCTGTCAATTCTGGGTCTGGTCATCCTGCTGCTGGCAGGGGATGCGCTGGTGCGAGGCGCAGTCAATCTCAGCCTGAGATTGGGCGTTCCGGCGCTGATCGTCAGCCTGACGATCGTTGCCTTCGGAACCTCGGCACCCGAACTGCTGATCGCGATCAGCGCGGTCAGGGACAATGCGCCGGGTATCGCGCTTGGCAACGTGGTCGGATCGAATACGGCCAATATCCTGTTGGTGCTTGGTATTCCGGCGCTTATCACGACCTTGCACACGAGCGAATGCGACAGCCGGAAGAACTATGTTCTGATGATCCTGGCGTCGGTGCTCTTTATCGGTCTCGCTTTCCTTGGAACCTTTACCATTGGTACGGGTCTGATCCTGCTGGCGATGCTGGGTGTCGTGCTGATGGACATGATGCGCGACGCCCGCGCGCATCGCGTCAACGGCGCATCCGATGAACTCGAGGAAATCGACGAGGCCGATCCCGACATGCCGTATTGGCGGGTTGGCCTTTACCTTGTCCTCGGTCTTGTCGGATTGCCGTTGGGGGCGCACCTGCTGGTCACCAACGCGTCGCTGATCGCGCAGGCCTATGGGGTCAGCGATACGGTCATCGGTCTGACCCTTGTGGCTGTGGGAACGTCCCTGCCGGAACTGGCGACCACCGTGATGGCGGCGCTGCGGCGTCAGGCGGATGTGGCGCTTGGCAACGTGATCGGGTCGAACATGTTCAACCTCCTGGGCATTGTCGGCATCGCCACATTCTTCGGGGATATCAAGGTTGCTCCCGAATTTCTGAATTTCGATCTCTGGGTCATGCTGGGTGCGTCACTTCTGATGTTCCCCTTCGTATTCTTCAAGGTGAACATCACGCGTCTCTGGGGCATCGTGTTGACCGCGCTGTATGCCGTGTATGTCTTTGCCATCCTGAACTGACACCCTTTTTCACGCGAGAGGACACCAATGCCACGCAGTCTTGTCACCGGCGCCGGAAAGAGGCTTGGGCGAACGATGGCGCTCTATCTCGCCGACCGCGGTCATGATGTTGCGGTGCATTACGCGCGTTCTGCGGATGCCGCCGACGCGGTGGTTGCCGAGATCCGGGCCAAAGGTCGCAATGCTGTGGCGCTCGGTGCCGACCTGCTGCAAGAAGATCAGGCACAGGCGTTGTTGCCCGCTGCGGCAGAGGCACTGGGCGGGGCGGTGACCTGCCTTGTCAACAACGCGTCCATCTTTGAGTACGACAACATCCGCACGGCGACGCGCGAGGGCTGGGACCGGCACATGAACAGCAACCTGCGCGCGCCCTTTGTTCTTATCCAGGCGATGGCGGCGCAGGGACTCGGGGTGGCCACCGACGAGGCCGGAGAGCCTGTGGCGACCGGACTGGTCGTCAACATGATCGACGAGCGGGTGCGCAAGCTGACACCGGAATTCATGACCTACACGCTTGCCAAGATGGGGCTTTGGGCATTGACGCAGACCGCGTCCCGCGCCCTGGCCCCGGCCATCCGCGTGAATGCGATCGGTCCCGGCCCCACCTTGCAGGGCGAGCGCCAGTCCGAAGCCCATTTTACAGCCCAGAGGGCAGCGACAATCCTCGAACGCGGGGCCAATCCGAACGACATCACAGCGGCGCTCGGCTACTTTCTGGATGCCCCTGCGGTGACCGGGCAACTGCTCTGTGTCGATGGCGGGCAGCACCTGGGCTGGCGGACCCCGGATGTGCTTGGCGTGGAATAACTGTCATCGCCGATGCAAGTTTTGCACCGGTCACCCTGACGTTACTGAACTGTTACAATTTTGTGTTATATTTCATTAACTTGCGTCGCATGCCAAAAAGTTTCTTTTGATTACAATGGCTTGTCGATGTGCCTAAATATTAGTCATTTCGGCGAAAGCAGCCGAAACTAAGGGAAATTTCCCAGTACCCCAAACATATCTTCAGACTTATCCACACAAACCGTGGATTTGTTCTGGGTTGATCTGGCCCGGTCAAGATTGCAGCCAGATGCAGAGAATCATAGTTATAGCCAATGACTGATCAGAGCGAACACTCCGACACCCCGACGCCAACCGGGCATGTGCGCATTCAAGCGTATCTCAAGACGCTGGATACGTCGCCGGGTGTCTACCGGATGCTGGATTCCGAAAGCCGGGTGCTGTACGTCGGCAAGGCGCGCAATCTCAAGGCGAGGGTGTCGAGCTATTCCCGGCCGAGTGCGGGGCATAGCGGGCGGATCGACCGGATGATCCGCGAAACCGCCAGCATGATGTTCCTGACAACCCGAACGGAAACCGAGGCGCTGCTGCTCGAGCAGAACCTGATCAAGCAGCTCAAGCCGAAATACAATGTCCTGCTGCGCGACGACAAAAGCTTTCCGAATATCCTGGTCGCGCGCGATCATGCCTTTCCGCAGATCAAGAAGCATCGGGGAGCAAAGAAGGAAAAGGGTGCCTATTTCGGGCCCTTTGCCAATGCGGGTGCGGTCAATCGCACGCTCAACCAATTGCAAAAGGCGTTCCTGCTGCGCAATTGTTCGGATGCGACGTTCGATGGTCGGACGCGGCCCTGCCTGCTCTATCAGATCAAGCGATGTTCGGGGCCGTGCGTCGGCTTGATCTCCGAGGCGGATTATGCCGCGAGCGTTCGCGATGCCGAACAGTTCCTGTCGGGCCGGTCGACACGGGTGCAGGAAGAATTGGCGGAGCAGATGACGGCCGCTTCGGATGCGATGGAGTTCGAACGCGCGGCGGCGCTGCGTGACCGCATCCGCGCTTTGACGCAGGTCCAGTCGACCCAGGGTATCAATCCGCGCGGGGTGGCCGAGGCGGATGTGATCGCGCTGCACATGGATGGCGGCCAGGCCTGTGTTCAGGTGTTTTTTATTCGCGCCAATCAGAACTGGGGCAACAAGGATTTCTATCCGCGTATCGGAGCGGATGTGTCGGCGGCCGAGGTCATGGAAGCCTTTGTCGGTCAGTTCTACGACAACAAGGAACCGCCCCGGCAGCTGATCCTGTCCGACGCGATCGAAAACGCCGATCTCATGTGCGAGGCGTTGTCGGAAAAAGCCGGGCGCAAGGTTGAAATTCTCGTGCCACAACGCGGGGAAAAGGCGGAGCTGACCGCCGGAGCGCTGCGCAATGCCCGCGAGTCACTGGCCCGCCGCATGTCCGAGAGCGCGACACAGGGCAAGCTGTTGCGCGGGCTGGCAGAGGCGTTTGACCTCGATGCACCGCCCCAGAGGATCGAGGTTTACGACAACAGCCACATCCAGGGCACCAACGCGGTCGGTGCGATGATCGTGGCGGGGCCGGACGGGTTCATGAAGAACAGTTATCGCAAGTTCAATATCCGGGGCGATGACCTGACGCCCGGCGATGACTTCGGCATGATGAAAGAAGTGTTGAACCGGCGCTTTGCCCGGCTGCTGAAAGAGGATCCCGAGCGTCAGAAGGGGCAGTGGCCCGACCTGTTGCTGATCGACGGCGGCGCGGGACAGGTGAGCGCGGTGGCCGAGATCATGCGCAGTCACGGCGTCGAGGACATACCGATGGTCGGCGTGGCCAAGGGCGTCGATCGCGATCATGGCAAGGAAGAATTTCATCGTGTGGGCGCGCGTCCCTTTGCGTTGCGCCATAACGATCCGGTGCTTTATTTCGTGCAGCGGTTGCGCGACGAGGCACACCGCTTTGCCATCGGCACCCACAGGGCCAAGCGCGCCAAGGCGGTCGGCGCCACGCCGCTGGACGAGGTGCCGGGTGTGGGCGCCACCCGTAAACGCGCATTGCTGGCGCATTTCGGCAGCGCCAAGGCGGTCAGTCGCGCCAACCTGAACGACCTCAAGGCGGTTGACGGGATATCCGGTCATCTAGCCGAAACGATCTATGATTTTTTTCATGACAAGGGGTGAGCCGCGCGGATTGCGCTCGGGGGCAATTTCCGCCGGACTGTCAAATGGAATGAACATGCGCTTTTATGTTCCAAACCCGCGATGTAGGGTTCGCTCATGACGTGGAACCTGCCAAATATCCTGACCATCCTGCGGCTGCTTGCGGCACCGGGGCTTGCGGTCATGTTCCTGTATTTCCAGCGGCCCTATGCGGATTGGTTCGCGCTGCTGCTGTTTGTCAGCGCATCGCTCACCGACTGGGTCGACGGTTATCTTGCACGGGCGTGGAAGCAGGAAACCAAGATTGGTGCCATGCTTGACCCGATCGCGGACAAGGCGATGGTGATCATCGCGCTGATGGTCATTGTCGGATTTTCGTCGATGTCGCCCTGGCTGGTTCTGCCGGCGACCGTGATCCTGTTTCGCGAAGTGTTCGTGTCCGGGTTGCGTGAATATCTTGGCGATACGGCCGGCACCCTCAAGGTGACGAACCTTGCCAAGTGGAAGACGACGATGCAGATGATCGCCATCGCGGTATTGTTCCTGCAGGGCATTTTCGAGCATTATCTGGGGCTGTCGCTGGTGGGGCTTGACCCGCAGGTCGTTGCCGAGACCCTCGCCGGCGATGGTGCGGATCCGAACGGGCTGCGCTGGAAGGCGGCGGCGATGGAATGGGCCGAACGTGCCGGATTGTGGCTGTTGTGGTTTGCGGCCGCACTGACATTGGTGACGGGGATGGATTATCTGCGCAAGGCGCTGCCCTTCCTCAAGGAGGTACGTTGATGGATGTCCTGTATTTTGCATGGGTGCGCGAGCGGATCGGGCTGCCGCGGGAAAAGGTCGAAACCGATGCGACCACGGTGGCCGAGCTTGTGGCGGAACTGCGCCGCCGGGAAGAGCGGTACGAAGTCGCGTTCGCGGACCTCTCGGCCCTGCGCGTGGCGATCGATCAGGAGTTGACAGATTTCGACGCACCGATTTCCGGGGCGCGCGAGGTGGCTTTCTTTCCGCCGATGACAGGGGGATAATCGATGCGCGTGCTGGTGCAGGACTCCCCATTTGATCTCGCGGCCGAAATGACGGGATTTGGAGGCGACGGCATGGGCGCGATCGTGACCTTTACCGGCGTGGTGCGCAACAATGACCGGGGTGATCTGGTCGCGATGGATATCGAACATTACCCGGGCATGACGCAGTCGGCGCTGGTCCGGATTGCAACCGAGGCGAGCGAGCGTTGGTCATTGGGCGATGTGCTGGTGATCCACCGACACGGGCGCCTTGCACCGGGCGAGCAGATCATGATGGTTGCGACCGCGTCGCGCCACCGCAAGGATGCTTTCGAAGCGGCGGAATACCTGATGGATTACCTGAAATCCCGCGCGCCGTTCTGGAAAAAGGAAATCACCCGGGACAGCGCCGATTGGGTTGCCGCCCGCGACGAGGACGAAGCCGCATTGGGGCGTTGGTAACGGCGCGCTAACGCAATCAGGACTGACCCAAACTCGCTTTAAAGCATTTCGCGATAAACCTGAATCACCTGACGCTGCCTGAAATCAAGGATTTCAACGCGTTAGGTGATACGAGATGTTTCAAGTCAATCGCGAAACGCTTTAACCAATCCGCGCACGCAGCTCTTCTGCCTCGCGGCGGGCATCGCGCAGGCCCTCCATCGCGGCATTCAGCTCTGCTTCGGTCTGGGATAGCTGATTGGTCAATTCCGATTCCCGTTGCTGCAGATAGGTGATCGCCTGATCGCGGGTTTCCTCGGCCTCGTGCAACTCCTGGCTCATCCGGTCGAGATCGGCGACGTCGCTCTGTTTCACGCGGGTAAAGCGATGCACCAGCCAGTTCGCGAACCAGCCTGCCGCAAAGGCGACAAACAGGATGATGGCCGTGGCTATGATGAACTCAGTTCTGTTCATTTTCTGATCCTTGTTCGTCCTCGCTGGCAGGGTCTGCCTCTTCCGTGTCCGTGTCTGCGTCCTCGTCGGCGTTTTCTGCTGCGGCCTGTTCGGCGACCGCTTCGAGCGTCGTCTGCCGTTCCTTGATCGGCTCGGGCCGGATAAGTTGAAAGTCGATGCGCCGGTTCGCTTCCCGGCCGGCCTCGGTGCCGTTGTCGGCAATCGGCCGGGTTTCTCCATAACCAACCGCGGTGTAGGTCGAGGTCAACACCCGCCGCGCGCGCAGTTCGTTCAGCACCGACTGGGCGCGCGACTGGCTGAGCTGTTCGTTCATGCTCTCGCGGCCCTGGCTGTCGGTATGCCCCTGGATCTCCAGCCTGATCTCTCCGCAGGTTTTCAGCACGTCGGCAATGTCGTTCATCGTGTCCAGCGACTCGGCGGCGATGGTCGCAGAGCCCGGTTCGAACTGAATCTTGTTGACCGCCTGGATTTCGGCCAGCTCGGCCTCGCAGAGTTCCGGGTCGGGTGGCAGGTCGACCGGCGGCGGCGGTGGCCGGTAGGTGACTTCGATGTCATAGCTTTCGGCTTCGCCCAGCTTCTCCGACAACAGGCCGGAAATTGTCGCGCTGGCATCTTCGCGGGTGCTGACGCCGCGCAGCTCGACATTGTCCGGCGTGACGATGACGGCGCCATTGCTGAGCAGCGACAGCGCCTCGAGGCCCGAGAGTACACGGATCGGCCAGTCTTGTGGCAGGTCCTTGACCAGCCGCGTCGCGGTATAGACCCCGTCCGAGCCAAACCGCGCTCTGGCATAGCTGTCGACCGCGTTGCGCAGGGTTTCGTCGCTCAGCCGTCCGCGCAGTTGAACCAGCCCTTCCGGGCTGAGTGTCGCGACAAATTCCGGCGGGCCGGATGGTTTGCTGCCCGGCGGGTCGGGCAGGACGGCGTGCAGGGCAAAGACCTCGGGGAGCTCGGTCTCAAGCTCGCCCACGACTCGATCGAACACGGCAGGATTTGTGCCTTCGACGGCGACCAGCGTGATGTCCGCATCCGCCATCGTGACCGAACCCATGCCCAGTTCCGCCAGCGCGGCAATCGCCAGTTCCGCCGCGCGGGGCCATTGTGGCGAGGGAACACCCATCCCGATGGTGCAGCGGTCATCGCCTGACAGACCCGCCCTGAAGGCAGCGTTCAGGATGCGGCTGCGCGATTTTTCGCTCTCGGCAGAGCAGGCGTCAAACCGTGCACCGTCTTCGTCGATCAGGAAGCGCAGGGTAAATGGGGTGATGACGGGACGAGGGGCGGCAATGTCTATCGACATGCGCAGCCCCGCCGGTGCGGCGCGGGTGAGTTCCTTTTCCAGGCGCTGGCGCGCCTCGGCGCTGTCGGAGATCGCCGTGATCCGAACCAGCCCCGCCTCGACGGACAGTTTGGAGCGGGGCAGGCGCTGCAGGGCCTGTGCGGCATAGTTCAGCGCATCATCCCAACCGCGCGGCACGGGATAGCTGGCGGTTTCCAGAAGGTCGGTCACCGGCGCGTCGCCAGCGATCTTTCGCAGCCGTTCGATCAGATCGGCCCGGTCGGTTTCGGCAGGAATCAGGCCGATGATCGACACGCCACTGTCATTGCGCAGGATCTCAGCCGAGAATTGCGGTGCCTGCAGCGCGGCGGTGGGGCGCACATCCATCCGGTTGATGACCCGCGAGGCGTCGACCACCGTGCCAGCCCTGCTGATTGCGTCAAAGCGCTTGGCCTCGGTCGGTGAGGTGCCGGTCAGGATGACCTCCAGCCCGTCGGCCTGCACTTCGGCCCAGTCATATTCCGCCCGATCAAGCACTTTGCGCACGCCGATTTCCGAGCCGTCCTCGACCGCCGTTACCGCGAAGCCGGCGGCCACCAGACACAGCACGCCGCCAATGGCAAAAGACAGCAAGGCAACTAGAAACGGAGACTGGCGCATGGGTGGTGTCGCTTTCCCTTGATACCGGGGTGTCATAGACCTCCGGGCCCCGAGGTTCAATCAAGCGAACAGGGCAGCGCAGAAGAAGATGAGCGGAATCAGGCCGGTGTCCCGGTTGAGCCGAAACAGATAAAGCATCCGCCGGTCGTCGTCGGGATTGAAACCGCGCAATTGCCACGCCATGTGCCAGCCCATTGCCCAAGGACCGGTCAGGGCGAGGATCAGCGCGATCAGCGAAGCGTTGGGCACCGCTGCGTCGATCACGGCAGCGCCCATCAGTGCGACCGTGCCCACCAGGAAATACTTCAGCCAATGGGCGGTCTTGTCACCGAAAAGCCGCGCGGTCGACTTGATCCCGATCATTGCGTCATCTTCGACGTCCTGGTGCGCATAGATCGTGTCGTAGAACAGCGTCCAGCAGATACCCGCGAGATAGAGCAGGAGCGCAGGCAGTTCGATCTTGCCGGTATGCGCGGCCCAGGCAAGCAGCGCGCCCCAGTTGAACGCGAGGCCAAGAAACACCTGTGGCCACCACGTGAAACGTTTGGCAAAGGGATAGATGGCCACCGGCAGCAGGGACAGGAATCCGAGCGATATTGCCATCCGGTTGAAGGTCAGCAATATGCAGAAGGCGATCAGCGCCTGAAGGCACATCCAGATCACGGCCCCGCGCACCGTCACCTGCCCGGACGGGATCGGTCGCGAGCGGGTGCGGGCAACCTGGGCGTCGAACTTGCGGTCGGTGATGTCGTTCCACGTGCATCCGGCGCCGCGCATCAGCCACGCGCCAAGCCCGCAGCCAAGCGCGATCCAGGCATCCTCCCATCTCGGTGACTGATCCGACAGCATGGCAAGGGCGAGTCCCCACCAGCAGGGGATCAGCAACAGCCAGGTGCCGATCGGACGATCCGCCCGGCTCAGCCGCAGGTAGGGGCGCGTGGCGGCGGGCGCATACCGATCCACCCAGTTGTCGGCGGGTGCATCCGCGACCTGACCATCTGGCACTGGCGCTTTGGTTTGCATATGTAGTCTTTCATGAACGCAAAGATCAGACTGTTTGTAGAGCACGCCTTGGGGCCGGGGCAATCGGTCCCTTTGACGCGCGAGCAGGCGCATTACCTCTTTGGGGTGATGCGTCAGGGCACCGGTGCCGCCGTGTCGCTCTTCAATGGCCGCGATGGCGAGTGGCGGGCCGTGGTTGACGAAGCGGGCAAGCGCGGCGGTGTCCTGCGCTGCGAGGAACAGACACGCGATCTGATGATGCCGCCCGACCTCTGGCTGCTCTTCGCACCGATCAAGAAGGCCCGCACCGATTTTATCGTCGAAAAGGCGGCCGAGATGGGGGCCGCACGTATCGTCCCGGTGCAGACCGATTTTACCAATGCGGAACGCATTCGCCAGGATCGCCTGCAGGCGCATGCGGTCGAAGCGGCGGAACAATGCGGTGGCACTTTCGTGCCCGAGGTTGCCCCGTTGCAAAAGCTGGACCGGGTATTGCGCGACTGGCCGGCCGAGCGCCGGCTGATGTTCTGCGACGAGGGTCGGGCCGGCGACAACCTTGGCCCGCCCGCGGCGGCGGATGCCGGCCCCTGGGCGATTCTCATCGGTCCCGAGGGCGGGTTTTCCGATGGTGAACGCAAGCGCCTTGTGGCGATGCCGATGTCGCATGTTGTCAGCCTCGGACCGCGTATCCTGCGCGCGGATACCGCGGCCGTGGCTGCGATGACCCTTTGGCAGCAGGCGCTTGGAGACTGGAGATGAGTTTCATACGCCCGGAACTTCGCGATGCCTTGTGGCGCTATCGCGAGGCCGTGGCCGGGCTTGCCATGATCCTGCTCGGGCTCTGGTGGTTGCTCGGACCGGGAGGCTTGCTGGGCTGGGTCGGGGGCGCGCTGACGCTCGCGGGCGCGGCGCAAGGGTTTGTCGGTCTGCAAAAGGCGCGGTTCAGCTCGGACGGAGGCGGTCAGGGCGTCGTGCAGGTCGACGAAGGCCAGATCACCTATTTCGGACCGCTGAGCGGCGGTGCGGTTGCGGTGGCCGACCTGACGAGCATCGCATTGATACCGGACGGAAAACCGGCGCATTGGGTGCTGTCACAAGCGGGCAGGCCGGATGTGCAGATACCGGTCAACGCGGAGGGTTCGGAAGCTTTGTTCGATGTGTTCGCGGCTCTGCCCGGCATCAGAACCGAGCGGATGCTGGCCGAGTTGCAAACCGGACCGGAACACCCGGTTGTGATCTGGTCACGCCAATCGTTGCGTCAGGAACACCAAAGGCTGCATTGACAGCCCGGCGGATTCACCGCACTCCTTTGCGCCAAAATCTCGAAAACGGTTCGGAGCGTACCCATGTCAATTCCACAGTCCGGCGGCGGACAGATCGAACGTCACGAACAGCTTGCGGAATTCATGGCGGACGGTTGCAAACCAAAGGCGGACTGGCGCATCGGAACCGAGCATGAAAAGTTCGGTTACTGCAAGGATACGCTGAAGCCTATCCCCTACGAAGGCGAACGCTCGGTCCGGGCGGTGCTCGAGGGGCTGCGCGACGCGCATGGCTGGTCGCCTGTCGAGGAGGGCGGCAACCTGATCGGACTGGAAAAGGACGGCGCCAATGTGTCGCTCGAACCCGGCGGTCAGCTTGAGCTGTCCGGTGCTCCGCTGGAAACCATTCACGAAACCTGCGACGAGGTGAACGAGCACCTGCGCGAGGTGAAGGACGTGGCCGACAAGGTTGGCGTCGGCTTCATCGGGCTGGGTGCCGCGCCGGTCTGGACGCATGAACAGATGCCGCTGATGCCCAAGGGGCGTTACAAGCTCATGGATGCCTACATGCAAAAGGTGGGCACGATGGGCCGCACAATGATGCGTCGCACCTGCACGGTTCAGGTCAACCTGGATTTCGCCAGCGAGGCGGACATGGTGCAAAAGCTGCGCGTGGCCATTGCCCTTCAACCGGTCGCCACGGCACTGTTTGCCAATTCACCCTTCATTGACGGCAAGCCGAACGGTCACAAATCCTGGCGCTCGCGGGTGTGGCGCGATCTCGATGCGGATCGCACCGGCATGGTGCCGTTCGTGTTCGACGAGGGATTCGGGTTTGAACGCTGGGTTGAATATGCGCTCGATGTGCCGATGTACTTCGTCTATCGCGATGGTGAATACATCGATGCGCTGGGGCAGTCGTTCCGGGACTTTCTGCGCGGTGAATTGCCGGCGCTGCCGGGTGAAAAGCCGCAGATGTCGGACTGGGCGGATCATCTGACCACCTTGTTTCCCGAGGCGCGAATCAAGAAATTCATCGAGATGCGCGGCGCGGATGGTGGACCCTGGCGGCGGCTTTGCGCCTTGCCGGCGTTCTGGGTCGGGCTGATGTATGATCAGACCGCGCTGGATGCGGCATGGGATCTTGCCAGGGGCTGGGATGCAGAGACCCGCGAGGCGCTGCGTGTTGCGGCGAGTGAGCAGGGGCTTCAGGCGCGTGTGGGCGATCTACAAATGCGCGAATTGGCCCGCGAAGTCGTCGCGATCGCCGATGCCGGTCTAAGGGCGCGGGCACGTCCCGGTGCGGGAGGAATGGTGCCCGACGAGACCCATTTCCTGAACGCGCTCAAGGAAAGTCTGGACAGCGGCCAGGTGCCCGCCGACGAGCTTCTTGGACGCTACGAGGGCGACTGGAATGGTGATCTGAACAGGATATACGCGGATTACAGCTACTGACACCGGCGCCTGGAAACAGGCGGGAGAGTGGTCAGAGAAGCTCGAAAACCCGTTTCATCCTCCCCGAGGCAAGAGATACTCTGCCCCGGGGACATGGAATTGTATCAGCCGTTGCGGCGACGGCGTGCCGCAAACGCACCGAGGCTGCCGATTCCGGCCATGAGCATCAGCGCGGTTGCCGGAAGCGGTACGGGTGTCGGGACAACAATTTCGCCGTTCAGCGCGAAATCAAGGCTATTGCCCGTAAACAGGCTGTTGAGGGCACCGCCATTGCCGAAGGGGGCAACCCCGGGAAGGGCACCGCCGAACAGGGTGGTTGCCGTCGCGTCTTCCCGTGCCCCCATCGCAAAGTAGTAGGTATGATCCGCCAGCAGGGTCACGTCTCTGTCAAAGGTCCAGAAGCCGTCTTCATAGCCGGTGCTGACCGCCAGAAAACCCGATGTGGACGTGCTGAGATCGTCAGCGGTGCCCAGGAAATCCTCGGTCAGAATATACAGATCACCCGCCGAATAGGCTTCGAACCCGGCGCCGCCCTGCATGTCGAACGCGAAGGAAATCGTATTCCAGTCATAACGCGAACCGATGGTAACGCTCTGACCGTAATACAGTTGTTCGATTGCGCCGCTGTTATAGGTGATGCTTTGAATTGGCGCGGCCTGTACGGTTGTCGCGCCGATCATCAAAGCCGCTGCTGACGACAGGATCGCCAGAATACTGCTTTTACAAAAATTCATGACAACTTCTTTTCACCCCGCGAACTTTTTACACAAAACAAAGGCGAGCACCGCCAAAACGCGGGAACAAACGGACTCGGCCATCCTCCAAACCAAACGGAGTAAACTGTATTTATATTAACCTTTCGAGAAAATCAACCATATGTTCCAGACGCTTAACAGAATTTTAATTTTAAGGCTGGGCCACCGAATGGCCGCGAGCGTGCCCGATTTTCTTCACAATCCTTGGCGAGAATAGAGGGCGCGAGTCTGTTATGCGCCCGATATCGTGGTTCCGTTCAGGCCTGCAGACTTTTCACGCCGACGCCCCCTTCGGCCTGCGCCTTGATCGCCAGCGCGGCAGCATGGCTGCCCGCGGCCGTGGTGAAATAGGGGATCTTGTCATAAAGGGCGATGGTGCGGATCGATTTGGAATCCTCGACCGCTTGTGAGCCCTCGGTCGAGTTCATCACAAGCTGCACACCGCCATCTTTCATCATGTCGGTGATGTCGGGGCGCCCCTCGTACACCTTGTTCACGAGGTCGCAGTCGATCCCCTGTCCGGCGAGCCAGCTTTGCGTGCCGCGCGTCGCGACAAGCGTGAACCCGAGATCGGTGAGAATCTTTGCGGCTTCGAGGATCTGCGGCGTCTTGTCGTCGTCCTTGATCGACAAGAACGCACATCCCGATGTGGGCAGAACCATGCCCGCACCCATCTGCGCCTTGAGGAAGGCACGCGGAAAATCGCGATCCCAGCCCATGACTTCGCCGGTCGAGCGCATTTCCGGGCCAAGAATCGTATCAACGCCGGGGAAACGGGCAAAGGGCAGCACCGCCTCCTTGACCGAGAACCAGGGCATGTTCGGATCGGCCAGCGTCATCGGATCCGCAAGCGGCAACACCGTGTCATAGTCGGCCTGCTCGTCGTAAGGCGCGCGCATCGGGAAATTCGACAGCGGTTCGCCGGCCATGACACGGGCCGCAATCGATGCGATCGCGGAATCCGTGGCCTTTGCGACAAAGGGCACCGTGCGGCTGGCGCGGGGGTTGACCTCGATCAGGTATATTTCGCCATCCTTGATTGCGAACTGGATGTTCATCAGCCCGACGACATTGAGCGCCCGCGCGAGCGCCGTGGTCTGGGCCTTGACCTCTTCGATGATCGCGGGGTCAAGCGAATAGGGCGGCAGCGAACAGGCACTGTCGCCGGAATGCACGCCCGCCTCTTCGATATGCTGCATGATCCCCGCAACATGCACGTCGGTGCCATCACAGATCGCATCGACGTCCAGTTCCACCGCGCCGGACAGGTAACTGTCCAGCAGCACCGGGCTGTCGCCGGAAACCACCACGGCGTCCGAAATGTAACGCTCGAGCTGGGCCTGATCGCGCACGATTTCCATGGCGCGGCCACCCAGAACATAGGACGGCCGGATCACCAGCGGGAAACCGATCTGCTTTGCGATTTCCAGCGCCTGTGCATCTGTGCTGGCGATACCGTTATTGGGTTGCTTCAGCCCGAGGTCCTGAACGAGTTTCTGGAACCGTTCGCGATCTTCGGCCAGATCGATGGCGTCGGGTGTCGTGCCGAGGATCGGGATGCCTTCGTCGTGAAGCGCGTTCGCGAGTTTCAGCGGGGTCTGTCCGCCAAACTGGACGATCACGCCGTGCAGGCTGCCGTTCTGCTGTTCGACCCGCAGGATTTCGAGCACGTGTTCCAGCGTCAGAGGTTCGAAATACAGCCGGTCAGAGGTGTCATAGTCGGTCGACACCGTTTCCGGGTTGCAGTTGATCATGATGGTCTCGTAGCCGACATCGGTCAGCGCGAAACAGGCGTGACAGCAACAATAATCAAACTCGATACCCTGACCGATCCGGTTCGGGCCGCCGCCGAGAATCACCACCTTCTTGCGGTTGGTCGGGCGTGCTTCGCATTCGACCTCGCCCATCATCGGCGTTTCATAGGTCGAATACATATAAGGCGTCTGCGCCTCGAACTCGGCGGCGCAGGTGTCGATGCGCTTGAACACCGCGGTCACATCGAGATTGTGCCGTGCCCGGCGTACATTTGCCTCGTCGCGCCCGGTGAGTGCGCCCAGCCGGGCATCGGTAAAGCCCATCATCTTAAGCGCGCGCAGTTCCTCGGCATTGGTGGGCAGGCCCGACTTGCGCAGCTTCGCCTCGGTCTCGATGATCTCGCGTATCCGGGCAAGGAACCACGGATCGAACATCGTGACCGCGTGAATATCCTCGTCGCTCATGCCGTGCCGCATGGCCTGCGCGATGGTGCGCATCCGGTCCGGGGTCTGCTGGCTGATCGCCTTGATGATGACGGCCTTGTCCTCGACGGGATCCCAGGGGCCGACGGTGACGCCGGGAATCTCGATCTCGTCAAACCCGGTCAGACCCGATTCCATGCTCGCCAGCGCCTTTTGCAGCGATTCGTGGATGCTGCGGCCGATGGCCATGGCCTCGCCCACGGATTTCATCGCCGTGGTCAGGTCGGGTTTGGAGCCGGGGAATTTCTCGAAGGCGAATTTCGGTATCTTGGTCACGACATAGTCGATGGTCGGCTCAAAGCTTGCCGGTGTCACCTTGGTGATGTCGTTGTCCAGTTCGTCCAGCGTATAGCCGACCGCCAGTTTCGCGGCGATCTTGGCGATCGGGAAGCCGGTCGCCTTTGACGCCAGTGCCGAGGACCGCGACACGCGCGGGTTCATTTCGATCACCACCATGCGCCCGTCCGCGGGGTTCACCGCCCATTGCACGTTGGAACCGCCGGTTTCCACGCCGATCTCGCGCAGCACCGCGATGCTGCCGTTGCGCATGATCTGGTATTCCTTGTCGGTCAGGGTCAGCGCCGGGGCCACGGTGATCGAGTCACCCGTGTGCACGCCCATCGGATCGACGTTTTCGATAGAACAGACGATGATGGCGTTGTCGGCGGTATCGCGCACCACCTCCATCTCGTATTCCTTCCAGCCGAGCAGCGATTCGTCGATCAGGATCTGGCCCATCGGGCTGGCGTCCATGCCGGTCCGGCAGATATGTTCGTAATCGTCCCGGTTATAGGCGACACCGCCACCGGTGCCGCCCATGGTAAAGGCAGGGCGGATGATGGCGGGCAGGCCGACCTCTTCCAGCGCGTCCAGCGCCAGGCGCACGCCCTCGTTCAGATCCTTCTTGCCGTTCACGCCCATGGGCGCGGTTACGATGGTGGCACGCGGGTTCTCGATGCCCAGCCGGTCCATCGCTTCGCGGAACAGCTTGCGGTCCTCGGCCATCTCGATGGCTTCGCGTTTTGCACCGATCATTTCGACACCGAATTTCGTCAGAACGCCCATTTCCTCAAGGGCAAGGCTGGTGTTCAACCCGGTCTGACCACCCATCGTGGGGAGCAACGCGTCGGGACGTTCCTTTTCAATGATCTTGGCGACGATCTCGGGGGTGATCGGCTCGATATAGGTTGCGTCGGCGAGTTCCGGGTCGGTCATGATCGTCGCCGGGTTCGAATTGACCAGGATAACGCGGTATCCTTCCTCGCGCAGCGCCTTGCAGGCCTGGGCTCCGGAATAGTCAAACTCGCAGGCCTGCCCGATCACGATGGGTCCTGCTCCGATGATCATGATCGACTGGATGTCGGTTCTCTTCGGCATGGTGCGGTCCCTCTGGCTGGTGAATCCCGGGCACCCCCAATGTGCCCAAATTGTCCTGCGTTATAGGGATGGGTCGCGCATGTGCAAGGCCCGAAAGCGCAAGAATTTCGCACCGGATGCGCACATCGGTTGCCGGGTATCTGTGTTGCCGCTATGAGGGCGCGATTGTCGGGGACGTGAGACACAGTTGGATATTCGCTTTGATCAAGGGCCACAGGGGCCGGGTGACTGGTTCCGCGATCCGGTGCGCCTGATCCGCGCGGACCGGCCGGGCGAGGTTGATGCCGCGCTGTCGGACCTGGATGCGGCGCAGGCGCAGGGGCATTGGCTCGCGGGTTACTGCAGTTACGAGCTGGGCTATGCGCTCGAGCCAAGACTAGCGGCGCTGATGCCCCGGGACAGGCGGCTGCCGCTTCTTGCCATCGGCGTTTACGGCGCGCCGGGGCAGGGCGCGTTGAAACGCGGACCCGCCGGATTTGATACCTTTCGCCCGTCGTGGGACCGCGAACGCTATCGTCAGGCGTTCGACCGTGTTCATGCGTTGATTCGCGCCGGGGATATCTATCAGGCCAACCTGACCTTCCCGATGCGGGCCGTGGCCCATGGCGGGGCGCAGGAACTTTACGCGGCGCTGATGGAACGGCAGCCGGTGGGATATGGCGCGCTGGTTGAGCAGGATGGACTGCCCGACCTGCTGTGCCGCTCGCCGGAATTGTTCTTTCGCACCGATGCCGATGGCCTGATCGAAACCCTGCCGATGAAAGGCACGCAGCCACGCGGCGGCGACGCCGAAGACGATGCGCGCAGGCGCGCGTTTCTCGCGAACGACGTCAAGAACCGCGCCGAGAACCTGATGATCGTCGATCTGCTGCGCAACGATCTGTCCCGCGTCAGCCGACCGGGTTCGGTCCAGGTGCCCCGGCTATTTCATGTGCAAACCTACCGGACCGTGCACCAGATGGTGTCACAGGTGCAGGCGCGGATGCAGCCAGGGCTTGGCGCCAGTGCAGTGTTGCGGGCCTTGTTCCCCTGCGGCTCGATCACCGGCGCACCCAAAATCCGCGCGATGGAGGTGATCCGGGATCTCGAAACCGCCCCGCGCGACATATATTGTGGCGGTATCGGCTGGATCGCACCGGATGGGCGCAGCAGTTTCAATGTCGCGATCCGCACCATCCTGCTTGAGAAGGGTCAGGCGCGGCTGAATGTCGGCGGTGGCGTCGTCTATGACAGCGACGCCGACAGCGAATACGAAGAGGCGCTATGGAAAGCCCGGTTTTCAGCCATATCCCAGCCGATACGCGTCTGATCGAAACGCTCGCATGGTGTCCCGAGGCGGGATACGCTGATGCGGACGCACATTTGGACCGGATGGCGCGGTCGGCACGGGCGCTGGATATTCCGTTTGTCCGGGGCAGGGCGATGCGGCGTCTGGCGACGGTGGCGGGGGATCGGCCACAGCGGTGCCGGCTGACGCTGGGGCTGGATGGCGGATTTGACGTGACCCACACTGACATTTCTGCGCATGCGCCGCTCTGGACACTCGCCCTGGCATCGGAACGGCTCGACCCGGAAGACCCGTGGCTGCGGCACAAGAGCACAAACAGGAATCTCTACGATCGCGCCCGCGCGGCGCTGCCCGACGGTGTGCAAGAGTTGATCTTTCTGAACCGGCGCGGCGAACTCTGCGAAGGGACAATCACCAATCTCTTCGTGCGCCTTGACGGTGGGCGGCAGGTCACGCCTCCGCAATCCTGCGGTCTTTTGCCGGGCGTGTTGCGGGGGCGATTGCTGGCCGGCGGCGCGTGGCGGGAACAGGTGCTGCGCATGTCCGATCTGCACCGGGCAGAGGCGATCTGGGTCGGAAATGCGCTGCGCGGGCTGATACCGGCGCGGTTTCAGGTCACGGACGGGGCCAACACGGCTTGACTTTTGTGGCGCAGCCTTGTGTACCGGCGCGACGCCACAAACCAGCCAAAACGAGGCATATCCCATGCACGCCTATCGCAGCCATACCTGCGCCGATCTGACTGCCGCCAATGTCGGCGATTCCGTCCGCCTGTCCGGCTGGGTCCATCGGGTCCGGGATCATGGCGGGGTTCTGTTCATCGATCTGCGCGATCATTATGGCGTGACGCAAATCCTCTGCGACGGCGACAGCCCGGCCTTTGCCGAACTGGAAAAGGTGCGCAGCGAGTGGTGCATCCGCATCGACGGCGCGGTCAAGGCGCGTGCTGCCGATCTGGTCAATCCCAAGCTGCCGACCGGTGAAATCGAAGTTTACGTGCGCGAGCTCCAAGTGCTCGGTGCGGCGGCGGAACTGCCGCTGATGGTGTTCGGGGATCAGGAATACCCGGAGGAAACCCGCCTGCGTTATCGCTATCTCGATCTGCGCCGCGACGTGATGCAGTCGAACATGACGCTGCGCTCCGACGTCGTGGCCAGCATGCGCCGCCGCATGTGGGACAAGGGGTTTCGCGAATATCAGACCCCGATCATCACGGCATCCAGCCCCGAGGGCGCCCGCGATTTCCTGGTGCCAAGCCGCCTGCATCCGGGCAAGTTCTATGCACTGCCTCAGGCGCCGCAGCAGTTCAAGCAGCTGATCATGGTCAGCGGGTTCGACAAGTATTTCCAGATCGCGCCCTGTTTCCGCGACGAAGACCCGCGCGCCGACCGGTCGCCGACGGATTTCTATCAGCTCGACCTCGAGATGTCCTTTGTCACCCAGCAGGACGTGTTCGACACGATCCAGCCGGTGTTGCAGGGCGTGTTCGAGGAATTCGGAAAAGGGGCCAGCGTCGATACCGAATGGCCGCAGATTTCCTATCGCGACGCGGCGTTGTGGTATGGCACCGACAAGCCCGACCTGCGCAACCCGATAAAGATGCAGGTGGTCTCCGAACATTTCGCAGGTTCCGGTTTCGCGATCTTTGCCAAGCTGCTGGAACAGGAGGGCACAGAGATCCGCGCCATTCCCGCGCCCACGGGCGGGTCGCGCAAGTTCTGCGACCGGATGAACGCATTTGCCCAGAAAGAGGGCCTGCCGGGCATGGGGTATATCTTCTGGCGCGATCAGGGGAACGGGATGGAGGCCGCCGGCCCGCTGGCCAAGAATATCGGCCCGGAACGGACCGAAGCGATCCGTCAGCAACTGGGTCTGGGCGTTGGCGATGCGGCGTTCTTTCTTGGCGGCAAGCCCAAGACGTTCGAAAAGGTCGCGGGCAAGGCGCGGGATGTGATCGGCGAGGAGCTGGGCCTGACCGAGAAAAACCGCTTTGCCTTTGCCTGGATCGTCGATTTCCCGATCTACGAACAGGACGAGGAAACCGGCAAGATCGACTTTGAGCACAACCCGTTCTCGATGCCGCAGGGCGGGATGGAGGCGCTGGAGGGCGATCCGCTCAAGGTACTGGGCTATCAGTATGACCTGTCCTGCAACGGCTACGAGCTGGTCAGTGGCGCGATCCGGAACCACAAGCCCGAGATCATGTTCAAGGCGTTTGAAATTGCCGGATATGGTCGGGATGAAGTCGAGAAACGCTTTGGCGGCATGGTCAATGCGTTTCAGTATGGCGCCCCACCGCACGGGGGCTGTGCCGCCGGAATCGACCGCATCGTGATGCTGCTCGCCGATACGGCAAACATCCGCGAGGTCATCATGTTCCCGATGAACCAGCGGGCCGAAGACCTGATGATGAACGCCCCCAGCGATCCGACCAGCGATCAGTTGATGGAACTGGGCCTTCGGGTGATCCCGCAGGAGAACTGATGCTGGACCGGTTGCGCGATCTGGGATTTGACATCGCGACGCGCAACCATGCGGACGCCATCCTGTCGTTCGATTTTGCCGATGATCTGGCTGATCTCGTTGCCCGGCTGGCCGATTTTCGCATTCACATCAAGGAATTGATCGGCGGCGGCGGTGGCGAAAGCGGCCAGACGCAGCGGCTGCGGCGCGCGCTGGACGCCGGCGGCTGGCGCAAACATCACTTTTCCGTCGAAACCATCGTTGACGGCCACACCCGCGCCGGGGTGAGCCACGAGGTGGACCACGTGCGGTTCGCGGGAAATGGCACCCTTGCGCTCGAGATCGAGTGGAACAACAAGGATCCGTTCTTTGACCGTGATCTGGAAAACTTCCAGCGGCTGCATGGCCTCTCGGCGATTTCGGTCGGCATCATCGTCACGCGCGGCGCATCGATGCAAGAGACCTTCCTGCACCGTATCACCGGCTGGCTCAGGGCACAGGGGCTGGACAGCGAGGAGCATCTGGAGCGGCTTGGCATCACCGAGCGTACGCGGGCGCAACGTGATGCCGTTGCCCGGCAGGTCGAACGCGGTGTGCCCTTTGCCGACGCGTTCGCCAAGAATTTTGTCGCCAGCAAATTCGGACAGGCGTCAACCCATTGGGCCAAACTTGAGGAGCGGGTGACGCGCGGCGTCGGCAATCCGTGCCCGCTGCTTCTGGTGGGGTTGCCGGACCGCGTTCTGGTGGATGCGGCCGAGGATGTCGCGCCAGAGACCGTCCGGATGCCCGACCTGTTCGGCAGAGACCTTCCGAACCCATAGTGTGCTATTCGGCGGCGACCCCGGAGTTGTAGGCATAGGTTTTCCAACCCGGCTTGTAATCCGCGTCAGCCTGATTGCCCCAGACGGTCCAGCCTTCGCGCACGCCGCGACCGAACAGTTCGAGATACGGCCCCCAGGAACAGCTTTCGATCAGTTCGTATTGTTCATCCGGTTTACGCGAATGCTCGCGCTTGCGGGTTTGCATCATGTTGACCTGCCGCCGACCGGGGTCGAGCGTGCGTGCATTCTTGCCACGCGTCCCGAACAGCAGGATCTCGGTCACGTTGCGAAAATAGAATCCGACGCCGCGCCCGTCGCTGCCGCCATCCTTGCGGATCTTGTGCCAGATGATGTTTGACTTGTAATCAAAGCCCCATGCGCTGAGCACCTGCAACCCCTCGGGCAAGAGCGCGTTCGGCACCCAGAGATAGCAATGCGCCCGCTCTTCGAGATGATCGGTCACCGGCAGAGCGCAGATATCGTCAAGCGTCATCGTCGGATAGCGCGCAAGTCGCTTGTGCTCGGGGGCAACCTTGCCGGTGCGATTGGTGAAACGCCACGGCGGATCGGCCATCACCGTCGCGAAACGATCCGATCCCAGGAAATTTGACAGATCTTGTGAGGGGCTATCAGTCATATCCCACATATTGCTGGATCTCCGCGCGATTGTCACTAGAACAATATGGGAACACGAGGGGTTTCACAAATGTTGAACATCCAGCCTTCCCGGCCCCGAAAGGCGCCTTTTCGCGCAAATCGCGACGGAAGCGGGGGGAAGTTGCGTACAACAAGAAACCGTGATGAAAAACGTCATGTCTTTGGTGTAACTTGCGACGCAATTGACCCAACACAGGTGTCCTTCCGTGACTGTATCCACTGAACAGGCTTCCATGCGTTTCGGGTGCGGGTTGTCGCCGGACCTGCCGGCTCTGGGTCCTGACCAGTTGCTGACGGGCCTGCGAGAGCCAGACGAGATCGCGAAGCGTTTCCCGATTGAGCTCTTTTCCATCTACGGGCGCAACCTCGAGGCGGCGGCGCGCCTGCGGCGCGAGATCAAAACGGCCAGGAAACAGGGCAAGACCAAACGCGCCGTTGCCGCGCGCGACGAACTCAGGACGATGCGAAAAACGCTCGGCGGTCAGAACCGGGAATGGTATGTCAAGACGCTGTTGCGGTGGAGCCAGACCCAGGTTCCGCTGCGCGAGCGGCTGACAATGTTCTGGGCCGACCATTTTACCGCCAGGGGCAAGAACCCCATCATGGCGGCGGCGACGTTCCCCTATATCGAGGAGGCGATCCGGCCGAATGTGAACGGGCGTTTTGGTGATTTGCTGATTGCGGCGGTCACGCATCCGCTGATGCTGCATTTTCTGGACCAATCCTATTCGGTCGGGCCCGACAGCGTCGCCGCCAAACGGGCCGAGCGGTTGGGTGGGCTGAACGAAAACCTGGCGCGCGAGGTCCTGGAACTGCACACGCTGGGTGTGGACGGACCCTATGATCAGAATGATGTGCGCCAGTTGGCCGAACTGTTCACCGGGCTGAGTTACAAGATTGACGGCACATTTATCTTTCGCAACGGCTTTGCCGAACCAGGTGCCGAAACCGTTCTGGGCGTGCGCTATGGCGCGGGCGAGCGCGGCATCGGGCCGGTGATCGACGCGCTGAATGACATTGCGGCGCATCCGGCGACCGCGCGGCACATTGCCTGGAAACTCGCTGTGCATTTCGTGTCGGATACCCCGGACCCGGCGCTTGTGGATCACGTTGCGGCGCGCTTTGAAAGCAGCGGCGGCGATCTCGAACAGGTCTATACCGCGCTGCTGGAGCACCCGGCGAGCTGGGGGGAACAGACCGGCAATGTCAAACCTCCCTTCGATCTCATCGCTTCGAGCTGTCGGGCGCTCGCGGTGACGTCGCAGGACATGAAAAAGCTGACGCCGCGCCAGCTGCGCCGGACGCTGTTAAACCCGCTGGCCGATATGGGACAGCCTTTGCTGAAACCCAGCGGGCCGGACGGCTGGGCCGAAGAGGATGAGGCGTGGATTACGCCCCAGGGGTTGTCCGCACGCCTGCGCTGGGCGGTGTCCGCGCCCGCGTTCCTGCGCCCGGCACTGCCAGAGCCGGGCGCGTTCGTGGAAACGGCGCTGGGCCCGTTTGCCACCGAACCGGTCCGTTTTGCCGCGCGCGCGGCCGAGAGCCGGTCGGATGCGATCGGTCTGATTCTGAGTTCCCCCGCGTTTCAGCGCCGATAGGAGAGTGTCGATGTCACCCGAACCGAAGTTGACCCGCCGCAGGTTCCTGGGCCAATCCGCACTGATCGGCTGCTCGCTTGCGGCCAGCCCGTTGCTCACCCCGGTCAGTTTTGCGGCGGCGCCGTGGGACACCCGGCTGGTCGTGATCGTGCTGCGCGGAGGGATGGACGGTCTGGACGTGGTTCGCCCATATGGTGCGCCCGAATTCGCGGGGCTGCGCGGCGGGCAGGACGGAGCGGACGCGGCCGAGCCGCTGGATCTTGATGGCTTCTTCGCGCTCAATCCCGCGCTCGCCCCTCTGATGCCGCTCTGGCAACGAGAGGAACTGGGGTTTGTCCACGCGGTGTCCACCCCTTATCGCGACAAAAGGAGCCATTTCGACGGCCAGGATCTGCTCGAAGCGGGAACATCGTCTCTGGCCGGTGCGCGGGATGGCTGGTTGAACCGGATGCTCGGGCAATTGCCGGGGGTCGAGCCGCGCACTGCCTTTGCGATCGGATATGGCGAAATGAAACTGCTCGACGGGCCGGTCCCGGTGGCGGATTGGGCACCGGACGCGGACCTCGTCATCAGTCCGCAGGCGATGCAGCTTGCCGAATTGGTGATGCAGGAGGATCCGGCATTTCACGCCGCGCTTGGCGAGGCGATGATGCTGTCCGGCTCCGGTGCAGGTGGGGAACGTGGCAAGCCGCATGTCAAGGTGGCCGAGTTCGCGGCAGAGCAGCTGCGCGGCGACACAAGAGTCGCCTCGTTCTCGATCAACGGCTGGGACACGCATCGCCAGCAAAGCCGCAATATCAGGCGGGCACTTGAGCGGCTTTCTGAAACGATCCTGACATTGCAGTCGGGGGTCGGCCCGGACATCTGGAGCAAAACAGCGATCGTGGCGATGACCGAATTCGGCAGGACCGTGCGGCTCAACGGGACCGGGGGCACCGATCACGGCACGGGTGGCGCGATGCTGCTTGCCGGAGGTGCAATCCGGGGTGGACGGGTTTTCGGCGACTGGCCCGGGCTTGACGAGGCGGATCTCTATGACCGGCGTGACCTGATGCCGACAGGGGATGTCAGGGCACCTGTCGCGTGGCTGATGCGCGGGCTGGCCGGTCTGGATCGCGGCGCCTTGGAAAATGTGGTGTTTCCCGGGCTGGATATGGCCGGTGATCCGGGGCTATTGCGTTAGTATAGAGCGACAAGGATGGGCGCGTTGCGCGCTCAGATCGCCCGCTTCTGTTCCAGACGCTCTTGCACCAGCCCGGCGATGCGGGCCATGTCGGTTGCGACCGGGCCGCCGCATTTGCGCGATGCGGCGAGCGATGCCGCCGCTTTGGCGAGCGTTGCGTCCTGCGCGCTGCGGGCGACGCCGCCGACAAATTGCGCGAGATAATCCAGCACCTTGTCGCCAGCCATCGCGTTCAGCACATCGGCGACATGCGCCATATCGTCGTGAAACGCCATCTGGTCCGGCTCGATTACTTCATCGCGCAGCGGGCGCGGGCCATGCGGTTGCTGATCGGCGGGCAGGCGGGACAAGACCGCTTGCTGAAACGTGGCGAGCGACGTAACCGGCTTGGCCAGGAAACCATCGGCACCCGCGGCGAGGGCCGCATCCTCGCCGTGATCATCGCCCGAGGTCCCAAGGATGACCGGAACACGCGGCACGGCATCTGCCAGTTCCCCGATGAGATCGACCCCCGACCCATCGGGCAGTCCTAGGTCGGCAACCACCACCGACGGGCGATAAACCTGCAAATGTCTGCGCGCGGATCGCAGGCAATCGGCCCGGCGAATGCGGGCACCGCTGCGCAGGCATAGCAGGCGCATGGCCTCGCAGGCAAAGCGGCTGTCTTCGACAACAAGAATGGTCAGGCCCAACAGCGGCCGGTTGGCGGTCGGCACACGCGGGGGTGCGGCGAACGGGTCAAAATCGTCCATGGTGGTTTCCTTTCAGCAGACCCGACTCACGCTATGCCGCGATGGCTAACGCATCGTTAAGACCACTGAGTTTGTTGCCACCTGTCGCGCGCCGCTCCGGTTGCCTCGCAGACCGCTGCGGGAAATCTGCGTCCGGTCAGGCCCAGTTGCCGGCAAAATCACGCGGGATCAGCAGGTGATCCCGGTTGAGTTTGGTAACGTCGGTGACGCCGCACAAGCCCATGGACAGATCAAGCTCGTTGCGGATCACTTCGAGCGCCTTGGTCACGCCATCCTGCCCCATCGCGCCGAGACCGTAGATATAGGCGCGGCCGATATAGGTTCCCTTGGCCCCCATCGCGAGCGCCTTGAGCACGTCCTGGCCCGACCGGATGCCGCTGTCGAGGTGCACCTCGATCTTGTCACCAACGGCCTCGACGATGTCTTCGAGCGCCCGGATCGAGCTGAGCGCGCCATCCAGTTGTCGACCACCGTGATTAGAGACGATGATGGCATCGGCTCCTACATTCAGCGCCTCGCGCGCGTCGCGCGCATCGAGAATTCCCTTGATGATCAGCGGGCCATCCCACATCTTGCGGAATTCGCGAATGCGATCCCAGTCGAGCGCCTGATCGAACGCTTCGTTTGTCCAGGTGCCGAGAGAGGACGGATCCTTCACACCTTTGGCGTGACCCACGATATTGCCAAAGAAGCGGCGTTTGGTGCCCATCATGCCCAGGCCCCACTGAACCTTGGTCATCATGTTGCTGATCGACCTGATCGTCAGCTTGGGCGGAGCGGACAGACCGTTCTTGAGATCCTTGTGCCGCTGTCCAAGCAATTGCAGGTCAACCGTGATGACCGCCGCGGAACATTTGGCCGCCTTTGCGCGATCGAACAATCGCTGCATGAAATCGTCGTCCCTGAGCGTGTAGACCTGAAGCCAGAATGGCTTGGTCGTATGCTCTGCGACGTCTTCGATAGAGCAGATCGACATCGTGGACAGCGTGTAGGGCACACCGAAAAGCTCTGCGGCGCGCGCCGCCTTGATCTCGCCATCTGCGCATTGCATCCCGGTCAGACCCACCGGGGCCAGCGCCACGGGCATCGTGACATCCTGACCGATCATCCGGCTCGCGGTCTTGCGTCCTGTCATGTCGATCGCGACCCGCTGGCGAAGGCGAATATCGGCGAAATCGCTGGTGTTCTCGCGAAAGGTCTGCTCGGTCCAGCTGCCGCTCTCGGTATAGTCGTAGAACATGCGCGGCACGCGCCGTTCATAGATGCGTTTGAGGTCGTCGATATTGGTGATCACCGGCATTGCGCAGCCATCCTTTCCCTGGTTCCGGATACCGATAGCGGGGGGAAGGGGGAAACTCAATGCAGCAGGCGCCGTCAGGCGCTATGCGCGCCGTCCGCCAGCGATTTCACAAAGGCGAGCACATCGGCAACGGGTTTGCCATCACCGATCTTGGCAACAATCGCGGATCCCACCACCGCGCCATCGGCAACCTCTGCGATCGCGCGCGAGCTTTCGGGGGTCTTGATGCCAAAGCCGACGATGACCGGCAGGTCCGTCTGCGACTTGATCCGGGCCACTTCGGGGCCGACATCGACGGCTTCGGCTTCTGCGGCGCCGGTGATCCCGGTGATCGAAACATAATAGACAAAGCCCGACGTGTTCTGCAGGACCCTCGGCAATCGCTTGTCATCGGTTGTCGGTGTCGCCAGCCGGATGAAATTCAGTCCGGCCTTTTGTGCCGGGATACACAATTCCTCATCCTCTTCAGGGGGCAGGTCAACGACGATGAGCCCGTCGATCCCGGCGGCTTTGGCGTCCTTCAGAAAGGTTTCGACCCCGCGGCTGTAGATCGGATTGTAATAGCCCATCATCACAATCGGCGTGGTATCGTCTTGCTTGCGGAACTCGGTCGCCAGTTGCAGCGTCCGCGCCAGCGTCATGCCGCCTTCCAGCGCCCGCTGTCCGGCGCGCTGGATGGTCGGGCCGTCGGCCATCGGATCGGTAAAGGGCAGGCCCAGCTCGATGATGTCGACGCCGGCTCCGGGCAATCCTTTTACCACCTCAAGCGAGGTGTCGTAATCCGGATCGCCCGCCATGACGTAGGCGACGAATGCCTTTTTCTTTTTTTCGGACAGCTCTGCGAATTTGGCGTCGATGCGGGTCATGGGGTGTATTCCTTGTGGCTTGTCCTGCCCATGCCAAATGCACGGGCGGAAATCAATGCGCAACCTGCCGCCGTCTCTGGCCGGACTCCGGCGTGAACCGTCGCAGTTTACCCAACGTCGCCCTGATCCGGACAATGTTGACCCGATTTGTGTCAGCGGGCATTGTATAGGAATTTGGTTTACTGCTTTGTTGGGCGCGATATGAGTAATGAGTTTTCAGAGCATGAAGCGCGGGAAATTGTACAGGATTTTCTGGATCGGCAGGGCGCAGCCGCGCTCTCGGGTGATCTCGAAGAGATAGTGCGCTGGTGCGATTTTCCCTGCACGCTGGAAAGCCCGGGGCAGCGTGTGAATGTCACCGATAAAACCATGCTGCGCTCTATTGCCGAAGCGTTTGTGGAGCAGGTCACGGGCAAGCGGGTCACCCATATCGTTCGGCGTTGTCTGGAAGCGAGTTTTCACGATGAAGATACCGTGACAGCCACATACGAGACCCGTTTCGTGCGGGATGGACAGATGTTGAGCGAAGATCCCTATGTCAGCTTTGTCGTTCTCCGGCGCGGGAAAGACCGCTGGAGGTTCAGCAACATGCAGTTCGATGTCGCCGGTGACAGCCCGGCGAGTATCGTGTTGCGAGACTGGAACATGACGGACACCACCTGATCCCATAGCGAGAGTGACCGGCAATCTTGCGCCCGATCAGACAGGTGCTTGCGCCGCAGGATCAGGGCCTCTAGAAGCGGGCCGAATTCAGAGCGGAGGCCAGCATGGGCTTTAAGATGGGAATCGTGGGGCTGCCCAATGTCGGGAAGTCTACCTTGTTCAATGCGTTGACCCGCACCGCTGCCGCACAGGCGGCGAATTTTCCCTTCTGCACGATCGAGCCCAACGTGGGTGAGGTTGCGGTGCCCGACGCGCGTCTTGACAAGCTGGCAGCAATCGCTGGCTCCAAACAGATCATTCCCACCCGTATGACCTTTGTCGATATCGCGGGCCTGGTCAAAGGGGCCAGCAAGGGCGAGGGCCTGGGCAACCAGTTTCTGGCCAATATCCGCGAGGTCGACGCAATCGCCCATGTGTTGCGCTGTTTCGAAGACGGCGATGTCACCCATGTGGAAGGTCGCGTTGATCCGGTGGCCGATGCCGACACCATCGAGACCGAGTTGATGCTGGCGGATCTCGAGTCGATCGAGAAGCGTCGTGCGAATCTCGTGCGCAAACTCAAGGGGTCGGACAAGGAGGCGCAACAGCAGGACCGCCTGCTTGCCGCGGCTCAGGAGGTGCTGGAAAGCGGCAGCCCTGCGCGTCTGGTCGAAGTCGCAGAAGAAGATCGGCGCGCGTGGAAAACGCTGCAATTGCTGACGACCAAGCCGGTGCTCTATGTCTGCAACGTCGGCGAAGCCGAGGCGGCAGAGGGGAATGAACATTCAGCGCGCGTTGCCGAGATGGCCGCCGCGCAGGGCAATGCCCATGTGATCATCAGCGCCCAGATCGAAGAAGAGATCAGCCAGCTTGATGATGACGAGGCGCAGATGTTCCTTGAAGAGATGGGTCTGCAGGAGGCCGGGCTCGACCGGCTGATTCGCGCGGGCTATGACCTGCTGCATCTCGAGACCTATTTCACCGTCGGCCCGAAAGAGGCGCGCGCCTGGACCATTCGCACCGGGACATCGGCGCCGCGCGCTGCTGGGGTCATCCATGGTGATTTCGAAAAGGGCTTTATCCGCGCGGAAACCATCGCGTATGATGATTTTGTCACCCTCGGGGGCGAGCAGGCTGCGAAAGAAGCTGGCAAAATGCGCTCCGAGGGCAAGGGGTATATCGTCAAGGATGGCGATGTGCTGCACTTCCTGTTCAATACCTGAGCGCATTTCACGCCTGACGGCACCGCGCTCGTGGCCAAAAGGGCGCTTTGCTTGAAAAACCACCCTGAAAAGGCACAATGGACTCCTGTTACGTGTTAGGATCCACTGGGCACACCCTGGCGATCTAGTGGTCCGGTCCTGCCGATCGACTCGCCTCTTGCGTGTCTGAATTGAAGTGTCCTGCTCTGGTTGATTTGGTTGCGCGATGTATGAAACCTTTTTTGATCTGAAAACTTTACCGTTCAAGATCACGCCGGACCCGGCCTTCATCTACTGGGACGTTGCGCATAAGCGTGCCGCGAGTGTACTCGCCTTCGGGATAGAACAGCTTGTCCCGATCACCGTGATTACGGGCGATGTCGGAACCGGCAAGACCACGCTTCTGCAGAATTTCCTCGAAGAGGCCCCGCGCGAGACGACGGTCGGCATGCTCTCCAATTTCTGGAGTGGCATGGGGGGGCTGTACCAATGGATCCTGAACGCATTCGACATCAAGGCCGAAGGCAGCACGGTTCAGCAATACCGCGCCTTTGAGGATTTCGCGATTGCGGAATATGCTGCCGGTCGGCGTTGTGTGCTGATCGTGGATGAAGCGCAGAATATTTCTGATGAGGATCTCGAACAATTGCGGATGTTGACCAATATCAACGCCCGCAAGGATTGTCTCGTCATGCTGTTTCTGGTGGGGCAGCCCGAGTTGCGTGACCGGCTGAAGCAGCCCAACAACCGCCAGATCGCGCAGCGGGTCGGCGCGGCCTTTCACCTCGGCCCGTTATCCGAGGAAGATACCGGGCATTACATCCGTCACCGCATATCGGTGGCTGGCGGCACCCGCGAACTGTTCGATGACGCCGCGATCGATCGCATCTACGGTGTGACCGGCGGCGTTCCGCGACTGATCAACGTGGTGTGTGAACTGGCACTGGTGACGGCGTTCGGTGATGGGGTCGAGCATATCGACGGGGATTTCATGGAGGAATTCCTGTCCGAGGCGGCAGAGACCGGATTGATCGCGCATCTGCCCACGACGCCCGTTCAGCCGACGGGCGGCGGCATGGCGGCCCAGACGGTCAAACGTCCGGGCGGCCCCGCAGGATCATCCGGTTTTCGCCAATCGGCATCACTGGGCAGTGGCAAACCGAGCATCCGCCTGGTCTCCGACCCCTGGGACACGAAAGAGACAGTAGAGGCCCCCGAAGCGGATACCGACCTGCCCGCCGCGCGACACGTGCAGCCGCCGGTCCATGATCCGCTTCCGGACGCGGACCAGCCCGGGCCGGAACCGGCTACGGCACGGCCCACCGGGGCGAACGACGAAGAGGCCCTTGGCCTTGCATCGCCCGAACCGCTGCAGATTGCCGAACCGCAGGATACGCGAGGCCGCGAGGCCCGGGTGCAAGACACGGTGCCGCAGCCCGAGACGGAACCGGAAAGCCAGGAGGATGTCGGCGCGGGTGTCGCGGCTGCGATGCGGGAACCACCGGCACCACGGCAACACGAGCCGTTCCGCCTGCTTGGCTTGGGGGTGCGCATACTGGACGATGGCTTCAATGTCGCGCTCGTCGTGCTGGTCATTGCGGCGGTGTTCGGGGCGGGCGCATGGTATATGCGCGATGCGGCAAGGGATGCGCGCGCGGTGCAGGACACTGCGGGGGTTGCGACGATGACGGACGCGCCCACCGATGCGCCCGCCGAGCAGGTAGGGAACGCACCGCTCGAAACGGTAACAGCAGTGCAGCCCGAGGAAACGCCGGATCCAGTCGAGGAAGCGCGCGCGCCCGCGTCCGACGGGGTCGCGCCGCTGGACGATCCTACTGGAGACGCGCTTTTGGAAACGGCAATCTCGGCGAGCTATACCGACCCCTTCTCGGCAGTCATCGACTATTCCCGCGCTGCGCTGCGCGGGGAGGGGCAGGCGGCCTATTACCTTGGTCAGATGTTCGAGACCGGTCTCGACGTGCCACGGGATGCCGCCGTCGCCCGCGCCTGGTATCAGCGCGCGGAACCGGACGTGCGCAGTGCCAAACGGCGGCTCGCCAATCTCGACGTTCCCGAGAGCGTCGGCGTGCTTGCGGCCCCGATGCCGTTGCTGGGCGGACCGCTGCCGGATGGATCGGCTGAATTTGTCTGGTCCGGAGGGGTCGGGGCCGCGCCGGAATATTTCCTGGTCGAAATGGCGGCGGCACCGGATGCGCCCGTGGTCCGGCTTGGCCAGACACGGCTGACCGCAGCGGCAACGCCGGATTACGACGGGGAACGGGTTTGGCGGGTGCTGGCAATCCGTCCCGCATCGTCCGATTACCGCGCATCAAACTGGTTCACGATGGGCCCTGAGGCTGGCCCGGTGACAAACGAAACCGCGCCGGCGCGCCCGAGCGTGTCGCTCTCGTCCGTCGAAGGCGTCGCGGGTGACCTGCTTGAAGCCGCTGCGGCGCTGCTCGGTGATGCGGGATTCCCGATCGTCCTGGGTGCCAAGGTGCCGTCGTCAGTGCAGGGTGGGACAGTCAGCTATGCATACGAAGCGGATCGTGCGGCGGCAGAACAGGTTGCCGCGTTGTTATCGGGCGACATCGCGCTTGCCGAGATACCGGCGCGCTCGTCTGACGACACGCTGATCCTGCCGGGGCAGATCATGGTGCTGCTCGACTGAAGCGTTTCGCGATTGATTTGAAACGTCTGATATCACCTGATGCGTTGAAATATTTGATTTCAGGTAGTGTCAGGAGGATTCAGATATGTCGCGAAAGACGGTCAAGCGGAACGCACGTCCGGATGACAGACGTCCTGTTCCCTGCGGCGGCAATATCGCGTTTGCCGCCGCAGGGGTGTTCAGATCGCCTTGCAGAATACGCGAGACATCGCGTGTCGCGCAGGGCGGGTTTCCGCGTCACGTCTCAGCAGCCAATCGTCGCGCAAATCTGGCGGCGATAGGCCGAGTTGGCCTCGCTTTCGGTCGCGCCATGACCTGCACCTGTCGTCGGCAGATCACCTTCGCAGGCCAGCGGATAGTTCGGATCGAGCCCGACATTCACACAGGAACCGATATTCCAGCCCGGTGGTAGGGCGGTTGGATCAACCTGTTTCCACTTGGGATGCCCTGTTTCCTGAAGCTCGGAAAAACGGCTGCTGATCAGGTGTGAAATATCGGAAACCGCCTTGCAGCTTTCGCGGTGGTAGGCATTGCGGTTCGGATCGTATTCATAGGTCATCAGCACCGCCTTGACGGCGACCACATCGACCGCGTCGCTCTGGAACGGATAGGCACCCGCCGGAATCGTCGCCGGAACATAAACCGCCTGGAGGGTCGGATCGCTGATCGGCACGAGGTGGAACTTGTCGCCATCGATCTGCTGAGACTGGAAGATCTTGGTCGGCGCGCCGGCAACATAAAAGAAGGCGTCGATCTGTCCGCTCATCAACGCCGCAAGAGAGTCATCTGCGTTGATGGTCAGGCGCTCGGCCGGATTGACCTGTGCGAGATCCAGAACCAGCGATGCGGTCAGGAAGGTGCCGCTGTCTTCGACGCCGACGGCGATGCGCTTGCCGTTGAGATCGGCGAGCGAATTGATATCCTTGGTGCCCAGAACATGGACCTCTTCGTTATAGAGCGGAAAGGCAATACGTACCCCAAGGATTGCCCGCGCCACGCCGGGGTCGTCGGCGGCAAAGGTCTTGAGGTATTCCAGGACATCGGACTGCACGATGCCGAACTGGGTAAACCGGCGCTTGCGAACGCCCAGGAAATTCTCCAGCGAACCGGCGCTCTCCTGCACTTGCAGATTTACGCCGCATTTTGCCGCGACTTCGCTGATATTGCGTCCAAACTGGATGTAGGTGCCGCTCGGGCCGCCGGTCAGAATGTTCTTTTCAAACTCCTGTGTCTGAGCGGGCAGCGACAGCCCGGTCAGCAGGGCCGCGAGGGCGACGATCCGCGCCAGAATGGACTTTTTTCTTGTCTTCATATCATGCTCTCCAATTCAAACGAAAATACGCGTCAACATCCGCCCAGGGTCTTGACCAGATACACCAGCGTCTGGCGGTTGATCGTTCCGAACGCCTGCTGCAATGCATCGGTTGCACAGGTGCCCTGAACCAGCAGGTCATGAAGTTGGCTGACCTGCGGAGTCCGGTGGGAGGGCAGACCGGGTGCGGTGCGGAGCGCGGCGTTCACCGCGCCGGAATTGCGTGGACTTCCCTGCCGCGCCGCCGCCGGTTTCGGCGCGGCGGCAGCGGGAGCCGTTGCCTCGGCCGCAGGCGCGGCGTTCTGGGCGGCTGCGGTTGCGGTGCGGGCTTCGGCGATCTGTTGCTGCAGGGCCGACAGTTCGGACTGCCGTTCGGCCCGTGCCTGGTCGAGCGCGTCCAGTTCGGCTTGCATCTTCTGGCGCTGGCTCAGCAGATCGGCAGCAACCGAACGATCATCTTCGATTTGCGCGCGCAGGGTCTCGGCCTCTGACTGTTTCTGTGCCAGAGCGGTCTGCTGCGCCTCTTGCTCGCTTGCGAGATTGGCCAGGCTCGCCTCAAGGCGCGCGGTTTCACCTTCAATCGCCTTTTTGGCCTCAGCCAACTTGGCTTCCTGTTCCTTCGCCGCCTTGCCCAACTCCGCGACGCGTGCCTCCAGGCGGGTATGTTCGGCTTCGGCGGCTTGTTGTGCTTCCGCGAGGGCGGTGCGCGCCTCGATACGCTCTTCGAGGGCTGCCTTGCGGGCTTCTGCTTCGCCAATCCGGGTTTCGAGATCGCTCAGCCGGCTGCGCGCCGCTTCGGTTTGCTCTGCCAGAGTCTTGTCCGCATCGGCCACCGTAGCGTCGAGTTCGGCGGTCCTGGCCGCAAGTGTTTCCGATACCGCGTCGACCTGCGATGTGACATCCGCCAGTTCGGCTTCCTTCGCCGCGATGTCGGTGCCCAGATTGTCCAGTTTGCTGGTCAACTCCGTCTCGCGCGCGCTGGCGTCGGACAGCGCCGATTGCAATGCCTCTGTCTGCGCAACGAGGTCCGCGTTCCGGGCGCGCGTGGTTTCGGCCGTCGCTTCCGAGGTCGCAATTTCGTCGTCGAGCGCGGTCTTGCGATCCTGCGCTTCGGTCAATTCCGCTTGCAGGGCTTCGAGGGCTGCCTCTGCCTGTGCTTGGGCGTTGGCCAGTTCCTCTGTCTTCGCCTGAGCCTGTTGAAGCGCGGCATTCTCCGCCTCGACCGCAGCCGTCACCTCTGCCAGTTCCGCCTGTGCCGCTTCGAGCGTGCCGGTGACATCGGCAAGCTCTGCCTGCGCCGCGTCACGCCGGGTTTCGGCCTCGGCTTGCGCCGCTTGTGCGTCAGCCAGGGCCGCTTGTGCTTCTGACAACGCGGCGTCGTTCGATTCGGCCTGTGCGGTTTGCGCGGCTTCGGCTGATTCCTTCGCCGTGGCGAGTTCGTTGTTCAGGCGATCGAGATCGGCGTTGGCATTTTCGATTTCTGTCGCGAGGGTGCTTCGCTGCGTCTCAAGTTCGCTCAGCGCGGCTTGTGCCGCGTCACGAGCCGCGATTGCCGCATCGCGTTCTTCTGTCGCTTTTGCCGCTGCCGCATCCAACTCTGATTGCTTGTCCGTGGTGGATTGCCCCACATCGTCGAGCGCCGCCTGCGCCTGCGCCAGTTCCGCCCTGACCTCTTCCAGCCTTGCCGCCTCGGCGTCGCGCTCTTCGCTGATCTGGGCAATATCGGCTTCCAGTGCACCGATGTCTTCTTCCAGCAATCCTATGATCCGGCGAAACGACTCTGCCTTCTGGGACAGTTCCGCCGTGTCCGCTGCGGCATCTTGGGCGACTGTCGTATCCGGCTCGAAATACGCCAGCCCGAAAATCACCGCCCCACACAAGAAAATCCTGACACGCCGCATGTCCAATTCGCCCCTTACAAAAATGTATTAACTCCCAGCATACGCAAAACTTTACACAAAAGTCGCCGTCGGTCGAATCCTGAATGCAAGGTACGGTCGATTCGTACGAGGCGGGTGCGGCGCGGGGTTGTGCAGCACGGCGTCGGCGTTGTCCCGAGGGCTCAGGGTTGCGGGTCAGGGATTGATGCGGCGGCGACCGGCTCAAAGGCGACTTCGACCCGCAATCCCGGATCGTTGTCGCGCAGGACGAGATCGGCGCCATGCAGCCGCGCGACCACCGATACGAAATTCAGGCCGAGACCGCTGCCGGGGGTCATGCGGCTTCGGTCCAGACGATAAAGCCGTTGCAGTACATTGTCGGTTTCTTCCGCGGGAATGCCCGGTCCGGTATCCGCGACGCTCAGCACGATGCCCTGGGGGCGGCGGTCGAGTTCAATGATGATCCGGCTGCCGGCCGGGGTATGGCGCAGGGCGTTTTCGATCAGGTTCGCCAGAAGTTGCAGCAAAAGGTTCCGATCCCCCATGACATCGGGGATGTCGGGGGCGATGCGGGTATCCAGGTGATGACCGCTGTCGCTGGCGGCGGGTTCGTAGAGTTCGGCACAGGTGCTGACGAGTTCGGTCAGCGACAGTGGCACGAAACCGGACCGCGGCGTGCCGGATTCGATCTGGGCGATTTGCAGCAGCGACCGGAACACCGATACCACGCCGTCCAGTTCCCCGCGCGCCCGATCCACCAGGTCACGCGCCTGCGGCGGCAATTCCTCGCGGTCGGCGAGATCTGCGAGATGCACGGCGACCCGCTGGATCGGTGTCTTGAGGTCATGGGCAATATCGGATGACACCTGCCGGATGGCCGCGACCGAGCTTTCCTGCGCCTGCGCCATTTCGTCGATCTTGGTGCCGATCTCCGCAAGGTCCCCGGACCAGTCGGCGCCGGGGCGTACCCGCGCCTGAAGATCGCCCGAGGTCAATCGGTCGAGCGTTTTGCCGACGGTGGCGACGTTGCGCGCGCTGCGCAGCGCCAGATATACGGCCCCTGACAGCGCGATCAGGATCGTCGGAAGCAGGCTCAGAACAAGGATGTTCAGGAACACGGTGCGGAGTGCGTCGATCTCCGACAGACTGCGGGCGATGGTCAGCTGGCCGCCCTGCATCTTGGTGGTCAGCGCCAGGTAATCGCCGCTCAGGGTCGGGCTTTCCTGCGACAGCGAAAGAACGTGGTAGCCCTCGTCATCGCGGGCAATCACCGCGTTGCCATATCTCCGCTGGTTCGGGGCGAGATAGCTGAGCGCGAGGCGTTCGGGGTCGGTTTCGCGCGCTTCGGTTTCGACCAGAGTAGCGAGCGCCGCGGCCGACGGCGCGGCACGAAACCCGGCGATGCGCTGGCTCAGGTCCGCGCGGATCGCCTGTTCAAAGGACCGTTGGGTCAGAACATAGCTCGCCGCCAGCCCGACGAGACTGACCACAGAAAACAGCACGACCAGCCCCAGGGCAAGCCGCAGCGGCATCGACCGCCAAAGACCGGCGATACGCGCGTTCACGCGTCGATCCGATAGCCGGCGCCGCGCACGGTCTTGATCAATTCGCTGTCAAACGGCTTGTCGACCTTGGCGCGCAGGCGACTGATATGGGTTTCAACGACGTTGGTCATCGGATCGAAATTGATATCCCAGATCGACTCGAGCAGCATCGTTCGCGTCTGGACCCGGCCCTTTCGGCGTATCAGGTGTTCGAGTATCGCGAATTCGCGCGGCAGCAGGTCAATTTCAACGCCCTCACGCGTGACCTTGCGGGCGATCAGGTCCATCTCCAGTGGCCCGGCGCGCAGCACCGCTTCCTGTTCCACCGCAGGCGGGCGTCGGGCCAGCGCGCTGACCCGCGCAGACAGTTCGCCGAATGCAAAGGGCTTGACGAGATAGTCATCGCCCCCCGCGTTCAGCCCGCCGATCCGGTCGTCAACGCTGCCCAACGATGTCAGGAACAGCACCGGCGTCTGATTGCCCGCGCCCCGCAATGTCTTGACCAGGGTCAGCCCGTCGATCTCGGGCAGCATCCGATCCACGATCATAACGTCGTAACTGCCGCCGGTCGCCTGGATCAACGCCTCGCGCCCGTTCGTGACGAGATCGACCGAATGGCCCTCTTCGCGCAGACCGCGCGAAATGAACGCCCCTGTGGTGGCATCGTCCTCGACTGCCAGAATTTTCATGCACCCTCGCAAAACAAGCGTTTGACGATGAATAGTTAGGCGATACGGAACGGACGGCCAACCGCCATGCCGCCGGATGACAATTTTGTATAGAAACCCAAAGGGCCTTGTAAGGGGAGCGCGCCATCTGTGCCTGGTCAATTCAATCAACGGAGCTATTCCATGACCACGACGCCCACCAACACTCGCCTTGCCAGCGTCACGCTGGTTGCCGCGCTTGCCTCGACCAGCCTGCTTGCTCTCGCGCCCGGCACCGCATTGGCGGTTCCGCCGGGCGGATATGGCGATCTGGTCGAGGCGGTTTCGCCCAGTGTCGTCTTCATCGAAGTGACCAGCAAGGATGCCGGCATGGCGCCAGCGGGCGGGTTGCCACAGGGTATGCCGGAAGAGTTCCGCAAGCGCTTTGAAAAGATGATCCCCCAAAATGGCGGGGGCGTTCCGCAAAAAGGGGTCGGCTCGGGCTTCATCATTTCCGAGGACGGGCAGATCGTCACAAATCATCACGTGGTGGATGGTGCCGACAGCGTGACGGTAAAGCTCGCGGACGGGCGCAGTTTCCGCGCCGACGTGATCGGCAGCGACCCGTTGACGGATGTCGCGCTGTTGCAGCTTGAGACCGATGAAAAACTGCCCGTTGTCAAATTTGGCGATTCCGACAGCATGCGCGCCGGTGACGAGGTGGTTGCCGTGGGCAATCCTTTCGGTCTGGGCGGCACCGTCACATCGGGTATCATCTCGGCAATGTCGCGCGATATCCATTCCGGGCCATATGACGACTTCATCCAGACCGACGCGGCGATCAACCGGGGCAATTCCGGCGGTCCGCTTTTCAACAATGACGGCGAGGTCATCGGTGTGAATACCGCGATCTTCTCGCCTGATGGTGGGTCCGTGGGGATCGGTTTCGCGGTGCCTTCGGATCTGGTGCAGACAGTGGTGGCCGATCTGCAGGACGACGGCACGATCACGCGCGGCTGGCTTGGCGTCCAGATACGTCCGATGTCGGACGAGGTGGCATCGGTGCTGGGATATGATGGACCCAAGGGGGCGGTGATCGAAGCGGTCAGCGCCGACAGTCCGGCCAGGAAAGGCGGCCTTCAGAAGGGTGACATCATCCTGTCCTTCAACGGGACCCGGATCGAGGAGCTGCGTGATCTGACCCGAGCCGTTGCCGACACCGCGCCTGACGAATCCGCCGACGTGGAAATCCTGCGCAAAGGCGAGATCATCACCCGCGAAGTCACGGTTGGCACATTGGGCGAACAGGACGCCTAGGGCATTTCGCGATCCATCGGTGGGCGTCGGGCCCATCGGTGGACGGCGCGGTATACAAAGACATATCGCGGTCCGGTGGCGGGCCGCGATTGCGTTTTCTTACATGCTCGCGCAAACCCATGCCGATCTGGCAGGCCGTTGAAAATGTTGTCCACTTTCGGCCCGACTCTCTCTAATAATGGGGCGAATCGGATACATGGGGATGTCCGGATCACAGGGTTTGGACATGTTGCGGACAGCTTCGATAATCGGCGCGTTGTTGCTTTTGACGGGGGCGGTCCGTGCCGAGACGCCAGACTGGAGCTATTCTGCAACCCTGTATGGCTGGTTTGCGGGGCTGGATACCTCCGTTGAGACCGAACTGGGCACGTTGAATAGCGAACGCAGCAGCAAGGATGTGCTGGAGAAACTCGACGGTTCGCTGATGGCGGCGTTCGAAGCGCGGCGCGGACGCTGGGGCTTTGTTCTGGACGGGGTCTACAGCAAGCTTTCGGCGACGCGGGACGCGCCGTTTGGCGGGGCGTTTTCGCAGGCAGTTGTGGACACGCGGCTGACGCAGGTGACCGGCCTCGCGCTCTATCGGTTTCATTCGACGCCGGGGGTGCAGCTTGATGCGGGTGCCGGGCTTCGCTGGTTCGATGTCGAAATGGGCACGACCTTCTCGCCCGGGTCGCTGGGTGTTTCGCGGACCAACTCCATTGGTGACAGCTGGGTTGATCCGGTGCTGGCGGCGCGTGTGACCGTGCCCTTCAATGATGCATGGTCTGCAACCGCCTTGGTCGATTTCGGGGGAATGGGCTCGGATGACGAGACATGGCAGGCTCTGGCCAGCGTCCGCTATCAGTTCAACGACAGGTGGTCTGCCGCTTTCGGCTATCGCAGCATGAACCTGCAGCATGATATTGGCGGGCGGCCCAACGAGATCACACTGTCCGGCCCGTTCATCGCCGCCGGTTTCCGTTTCTGACTGGATAAAAGCCGGGTTGAAAACCGCACGACGGTCGGCGTTCTGATATTGAGAGATTGGAATAAAAGCGCCTCAAGTGCGCAGGGCGGGCAGGCCGACACCCGTGCTTTCGAAACCACCATCTGCTGCAATGATCTGGCCGGTGACATAGCTGGCCCGCTCAGAGCAGAGAAACGTGATGACTTCGGCGATTTCGCGTTCCGATCCATACCGGTTGAGCGGGATCGCATCGTGATAGCTCGCGATGATCTCGGGAGAGTGCACGGCGATGGCGAGTTTGGTGCGCACCGGGCCGGGACAGACGCAATTGGCGCGGATGCCGTATTCGCCCAGTTCTGCGGCCTGTTGCTTGGTCAGCTGGATCACGGCGGCCTTTGACGTGCCATAGGCCACTCTCAGGGTAGAGGCGCGCAATCCGGAAATCGATGCGATATTCACCAGAGCGCCGCGGGTCTCGCGAAGGGCGGAAATGCAGGCCTGCGATACCAGAAACACACCGTCCAGATTGGTCGCCATGACCGTGCGCCAGCGGGCGAAATCGGTTTCCTCGATGGGGCCGAAATCGGCGACGCCGGCATTGTTCACCACCGCGTCGATCCGGCCAAAGGTCTTGCGGACATCGGCGACCATAGCATCGACCTGTTCCGGGACCGAGACGTCATGTTCAAACGGGCTGGCTTGGTTCAGACCGGCGGCGGCATCGGCGAGCGCGTCGCCGTCCCGGTCGACCATGGCCACGCGCCAGCCTTGCTCGAGGAACAATTGCGTCGTTGCAAGGCCAATTCCCCGCGCTGCGCCCGTGACGAGTGCGACTTTTTCCGGCATTTTTGACTACTCTCCGATTTCATTGTGCTCGCGCCACCTTCGTCCGGGCAGCGCGCCAAGCTCAATCCCCTTTTTCTGGATGTGCATGAACATCCCCGGACTCATTGCCGGCCGGCGGGCGGATTGCCCATTGCGCCATTGCAGCAAGCGGTTAATCTGCGTCGCAGCATTCCGGAGGAGCATACATGGGGCACGTCATTGCAATTGCGCAGCAAAAGGGCGGCTCTGGCAAGACGACGCTCGCCGTGAACCTCGCAGTAGGGTTTGCGCGCGAGGGCAAATCGGTGGCGTTGATCGACACCGATCCGCAAGGCAGCGCGGGACGCTGGTTCATGATGCGGCTGGAGGCGATGGAGGATCCGGGTATCGAATTCGCGACGGCCTCGGCCTGGGGCATTTCCTACGAATGCCGGAAGCTGGCGGAGAGTCATGACATCGTGATCATCGACACACCTCCCAAGGCAGACAGCGATCTTCGCCCCGCGCTGAGGGCCGCCGACCTTGTGCTGGTACCGGTCGCGACATCGCATGTGGATCTCTGGGCGGTGGAAGCGGTGCTCGAGCTTGCGGAGCGCGCCGACAAGCCCGCCGTCATGGTCATGACGCGCGCCAGGGCGGGAACACGGCTTTCGGTGGATGTCGGGGAGAAGGCAGCGGAACTGGCAGCCGAGATCGTGGACGCGCCCATGAACAATCGCGTCGTCTATGCAGAAACGCTGGGGCAGGGGCGCGCGGTGCTCGAAGCGCCGAAGGGACCGGCACATGCGGAAATGCAGGTTCTGGTTCAGGAAATTTCGTCACGGTTGGCGCGGGTGTGATAGGCTGACCCCGTAGCGAAGGAAAAGCCATGCAAACCATCATCAAAGACAGCGGCCACCAGACCGTCATTACCACTTTCGAAATGTCGCCGGGCACCTGCCACGATTTACTCGATGCGCTGACCGAGGCCTACGAGGCATTCATCAGCAAGCAACCGGGCTTTATTGCCGCCAGCCTGCATGTCAACGATGCCCAGACACGGATCGCCAACTATTCGCAATGGAACCGGCGCGAGGATTTTCAGGCCATGCTGCGCAGCGAGGAAATGCGTGCGCGGAATCGCAAGATAAACGAACTTTGCCGATCCTTCGAGCCGGTGATGTACGAAGTCGCCGCGACATTCGGCTGAAGAGGCATATTGCCTGGCTTCATGATTTGGATCAAGGATATGCCTGCGTGCAAGATGCAGGCTATCCCTGAAAACAGGAGACATTTCAATGTACCGGAATATCCTCGTACCAATCTCTTTTGATGCCGACCGGGATACGTCCGGTCCGCTCAAGCTGGCCCAGTTGCTTGCGACCCCGGATGCACAGGTCACGCTGTTGCATGTGGTCGAGCACATTCCGGGCTATGCGATCTCATACATGCCCGATGACTACCTGAAGGCGGCGCGCGAGGCCATTCAGGAGCAGTTGAGCGAGATGGCCGCAACCCTGCCCAATGCCCAGGGGATCGTGATAGAGGGGCATTCTGGCCGTTCTATTCTGGACTGGGCCGAACAGAATTCACCTGATCTGATCATCATCGCATCGCATCGTCCCGGCATGCAGGACCTGCTTCTGGGGTCGACGGCGGCGCAGGTGGTACGGCATGCGAACTGCGCGGTGCATGTAGTGCGCTGAGATCCCGGCCCGAGAGCATGGTCCAGAAGCTATGGGCGCAGAAAGACCTTGTTGGAATTCAGCGCCGACGCGATCCGGGCAAAGTGATCGCGGCTTGATCCTGTTGACCTGAGAAGCTGGGTCGCGGCCTGATCCAGCGCCGAGGTAAAGGCTGCCCTGGAACCGGGGATGGCCGCCGTGGTAATCGCCGCAAAGCGCTTGCCTTGACGGCGTTCGGGTTTGGCGGCGGGATCCGCGCTTGTTTTCAGAACATCCGACAATGTGCTTTCCACGTCGCGCAGCGCCTGCCGCGCCGGTGCGTAGGCGGGATTTCGGTCCAACTGTTGCCCGGCTGCGCGATAATTCTGACGATAGCAGTCGTAGCGATAGACCGGGTCCAGCGCCTGACATTGGCGCAATCCCTGCTCCAGCAGCCGAACCACACGATCGGTCGTGCGATCATTCAGCCCGGTCTTGCTGCTGCTGTCATAGCCATAGCCCTGTGCCAGCGCGCCGCTGGCCGCCAGCATGAGGGACAGAAGTGCGGGTAAAAGGCGGGACATGGGTATAAACCTCCCGGGGTCAGTGCGGCGAACCTGCCGGCTGGTCAGGCATAGACACCTTCCGCGGCGGCACGAATGGCGCGGATATTGTCGCCATAGGGGGCCGGGTTGCTGACCGATCCGCCCTTAAACACCGCCGATCCGGCCACCAGCACATCCGCTCCGGCACGCGCCACCAGCGGCGCGGTGTCGGGATCAACGCCACCGTCGATTTCGATATGTATCGGGCGATCCCCGATCATGCGGCGCAGCGCGCGGATCTTGTCGGTCATGTCGATGAACTTCTGCCCGCCAAATCCGGGATTGACCGTCATCACGCAGACCAGGTCGATCATGTCGAGCAAGGGCTCGACCGCACTCGCCGGTGTGCCGGGGTTCACTGCGACACCGGCCCTGGCACCGGCGGCGCGGATCGCCTGCAGGGTGCGGTGAATATGCGGTCCGGCCTCGATATGGGCCGTGATCACATCCGCCCCGACGGCGGCAAAGGCATCGATATAGGGGTCAACCGGCGCGATCATCAGATGCACGTCCATCACGCCCTTGATATGCGGTCGGATCGCGGCGCAGGTGGCCGGGCCAAAGGTGATGTTGGGGACGAAATGCCCATCCATCACGTCGACATGTACCCAGTCCGCGCCCTGCGCTTCGATGGCCGCGCACTCGGCTCCGAAATTGGCGAAATCGGCGGCGAGGATGGACGGAGCGATCTTGATCTTGCGGTCGAAAGTCATTGGGGCACCTTTGGGCTGGATTGCTCACGATATAGCGACGCAGAAGCACATGAGGAAGGGTCAGCTGCGATAGAACAGGTAGCGGTCGGGGGCGATGGTATCCGGCCCGCGCACCTGTCGGAAACCGACGAGCGGCTGGCCCGACACGATCAACCCGCCCGAGCACATCACCGGGGCGAGCAGGGGGCTGAGCCGCGCCGCCTCGGCCACGTCGTCGTCCTTGATGCCGGTGCCGAAATCGTAATGGGCCAGGGCGATGCGTGCACCCATCTTTTGCAGACGGCGCAGCATCGGTTCCGCCTCGCCCTCCAGAAAATCCTCGGCGGGCGGGGTGCAGGAGGGATGGCATTGCAGCACCCGGTCGATCACCAGAATGCGCCGGGTGGGGAACAACTCGCGCAGGTGGTCATAGGTGCGACCGTTGCCAAGCCCGAGATCAAGCACGTCGCCGGGCTGGTCGGCGATCTCTTCCGCCGCCCAGTTCAACCCGTCGCGTTGCGCGGTAAAGCGGCGCAGCATCGAATCAAGTCGGCTCATCGGTGGTCTCCCCGGAATGTGCGGTCCAGATTTGCGTGGGGCCGTCCAGCAGGCGCGCCAGAAGCGCCTCGGTATGGTCCCAGATTGCGGTGTCATGAACCAGATGATGGGTCAGGATGCCATAGGGTTCTTTGCGATCGGCGCGGGCTTCCCGCCGGTCCGCCAATTGGGTTGCGACCTGCCGGATCAGGGTATCCGAATCGTGCAGGGTCTTGTCCGCACGCCAGTTGATCGGATCAAGATGGGTGTTGATCCGGCACAATCCCGGTGCCGCCCGCGCATCGGCGCGCGGCGTGAAGGTCGAGAGCATGCGCACCCCCAGCCCGGGCAAGTGGGCGGGCAGGTCGGGGGAAATGCGGTTCCAGGGCGGCACGAACATCGGGACGAATGCCTCGCCGAAGAGCGCGTGCAAACGGGTCAGCCCCTGTTCGATTTCCCTTCGCATGATGTCCAGATCGCGATGCGCACCGAACTCTGCCTTCTTCACCGCGGGCGGGGCATGGTTGACATGCGACCAGCCGTGAAGCACCGGAATCATGTGCGACCCGGTGAAATCGGCCAGCGAGTCCTGGGCATGCGCCGGGATCACGGCGAGATGCACGGGTATGTCCAGACGCCGGGCGAGGTCGTGCAACCGTTGCAGCTGTGGTGTTGCGGCAACGGCGTCATCATCGCGCCACCAGAGGGGCAGGGTCAGGCCTTCGGCCTTCCAGCGGTCGAGTTCTGCATCAAGGGGCGTCCAGTCCGGGGTCATCCACGTGCCTCTAGCATCTCGGTGGCGATTGCCACGGACCGGGCCGCGCCGTCAAATTCCAGACCGCCCTGCGCGCGATGCGGAGCGCCCGTCACCTCGCAGATCGCGGCACAGAGCGTCTCGGCAGTCAGATCGCGCTCGCGTACCGTCGCGATGCCCGGCAGGCCCGACAAGCTGTTGGCGCGCAGCGCCTGTTCGACCTCGTTGCCAGCGTCAAAGGGAATGAACACGGCCGGTATGCCGGTTTGCAGAACGTCCATTGCGGTGTTGTAGCCGCACATGCTGACCGAGGCGGTGGCATTGGCAAGGAGGTTGCGAAAATCCGGGCGCAGCGGCTCGACGATGACGTGCCCGCCGATTGCTTGCCTGCGCAAAGAGGCCACACGCTCTGCCGGGCCGGCAACCAGCAGACGCCAGCGCATTCCGGGCATCTGTCGCGCGGCGGCGAGCGCGGTTTCAAAAATGCTGGTGCCCACCTCGCCGCCCCCGGCACTCACCAGGATTTCACCGGTGCCGACCCCATCCGGGTGCGGCTGTGGCGCGGGCTGGGTCACGTAACCGGTATATTGCAGTCTGGCACGTATCGCATCGCCCACCGGCCAGCTTTGCTCAAGCGGCGTAATCCCGGGATCGGAATGCACAAGAACGGCGTCGTAATGGTCGGCGATCACATGGGCCGTCCGCTCTGCCTTGGACGGTTTGGACGGGGGCGCAAGGATGTCCCGCACCGACGACAGGATCACCGGGCGCGCCTGCAGCGTATCTGCGGTCTGAAGGAGCGCGAGGAATTCCGCGCTCAGAACCCGGCGGCCAAATGGAAACAACTCGGTCATCAGGACGTCGGGTTTGAAATCGCCGACCGTGTTGCACAGCAGCGCGGCGCGCGCCGTCATCAGTGTTTCATCGGCGGGTTCGCCGGTTTCGGTCAGCAGGCGCGAAAAATTCACGCCATCCGACCGGAGCGGAGGCAGTTGCAGTATCCGGACACCTGTCGGAACGGCGATGTCCAGCGGCATGCCGCCGCTGACCAGAACCACCCGGTTTCCTGCCGTCGCAAAGGCATCGGCGAGCACGAGCGCCCGGCGCAAGTGGCCGGAACCCAGCAGGTGAGTGACGACGATCATCACCTTCATGGCCGCTTCTCCAATCGTACCGGCTCGCGTTCGGGGATCAGCTTCTGGTCCGAAAGGGTCAGCACGAACAACCGGTTGCGCTTGATCCTAAAGGGGGCCGGCCCGTCGAAATTCCAGCTATGCGCGCGGGCGAGCAGCACCCGCATCACCCCGATATGGCAGACCACAACCGCATCCCGCTTCACCCCGTCGAGCCAGGGACGCAAGCGGCGGTCAAGCTCTCGCGGGCTTTCACCATTTGGCGCGCGATAGTCCCAGCCCCAGTCCTCGATATGTCGAAATCCCGATCCGGGTTGTTCCAGCAGGTCTTTGCCCCGCAGCCCCTCCCAATCGCCCCAACTCATTTCGGACAGTGCCGCGTCAACACGCGGTGCGCGTGCGGCAACGATTTGGGCGGTTTCCCGTGCGCGGTCCAGCGGGCTGGACCAGAGGTCGGCCTTGTCCCACGGGGCCGGCAGGCGGAACTGGCACAATTCCGCGCGGGCGTCGTCGTCAAGCGGTATATCGCTGCTGCCCTGTATGCGGCCCTCGCGGTTCCAGGCAGTGTGGCCGTGCCGCAAGAGCGCGAGACGGATCACGACCGGCTCTCCAGCAACGGCGCGACAGCGCGCCAGAACGTATCACGCGCGCTTGACAACAGGTGGTCGCGCTGAATGGTCTGCCGCGCGGCCAGACCACGTGCCCGACATTGGGCGGCATCGTCCAGCATTTCGACGATCCGTGCGGCCAGGGCCGCAGCCCCGTCCTCGGGCGACGGATAGAGGCCGGGCGCGAGAACATCGCGGACGCCGGGGCGATCCTGCGCGATCACCGGCACGCCCGCCGCCTGGGCTTCGAGATAGACCATGCCGAACCCCTCGTGGACACCGGGCCAGAAAAACAGAGCGGTGTTGCCATAGGCCGCGCTCATCTGTGCGGCGTCAAGCTGGCCGAGGAAACGAACGCGATCACCGAAAGGGAACATCAGCTGCTCGACCTCGGGGCGCGCGGGGCCTTCGCCGGCAATATCAAGCCGCCAATCGCGATCGCCAAGTTCGCCGAGCGTGTCGGCAATGATCCGGTAGGATGCGAGCTTGTCACCATGCCGCATCATCCCGGCACTCAACATCCGGGGCAGATGACCTGCCGGGTCAGCGGCAGCGGGCAGATCCGTCTGTGGCAGAAACGGCTTGAGATTGACCAGTCGCTGCCCCGCAGGGCGATGCCGTTCCAGCGTGATCAGATCATGCGCTGTGAGGTAAAACACCACATCCGCCGCGTCGATGGCGGATTCTGCTGCGGCTGCGAATTCTGCCCAGGGGCCGGTCAGACGTTTCCTGGCGCGGCTTGCCTCGATCTGGACATAGGGAATACCCAGTTCGGACGTGACCGCGTGCCCGATGAAATCCGGGGCCTTGTAGTAATTGTGATAGGTCACCCACAGGTCGGGGGGGGCGTCGGCATAGAGCGCGCAAATCCGGGCCGCCTCGGCACGCGCATTGTCGCGGATTGCTGCCTGCCGGGTGGCATCACCCTTGCTCTCATGAGTCTGGACGGTGGACACCAGCGACACGTCGGCATCGTCCGTGGCAATCGCTGCCATCAAGGCACGGGCAAAGGCGCGATCGCCCGAGGGCACGGGATGCGTCGGCGGTTTCATCGGGGCGTAGAAGGCCACGCGCGGCATGGTTCAACGGCTTTCGGTCAGGCGGTGCAACCGCTGCGACAGGCGCTCGATACCCGGCTCCATCACGAACTCGGCGCGCAGCCGGGCCAGCGCGTTGTCGGCCATGGCCCGCGCATGGGCGGGGTCGGCGGCAACCCGTGAGATCGCGGTGGCAAGGGCGGCCGGCGTGTCCTCCGAGAGGGTCCCGTGCACGCCGTCCTCGATGAATTCGGGAATCGCCGAGACAGCCGTTGTCAGGATTGCGAGACGCTGGCTAGCGGCCTCCATCAGGACGTTGGGAAGCCCGTCGCGATCGCCGTCCGCCGCGATGCGGCTGGGCAGGACAAACAGGTCGGCATTGCGCATCTGGTCAATCACCTGTGGCTGATCGCAAGGGCCGCACCAGGTGATCCGCGCCGCGATGCCGCTGGCGCTTGCCTTTTGCGCCAGGGGTTCGGACAGCGGGCCACCGCCGATATGCGTCCAGTGCCAATCCAGCGAGTCAGGCAGTTGCGCCAGCGCCGCGATCAACCGGTCAAACCCCTTTTTCTCGACCAGCCGCCCGACGGATATGAGCCGCAACGGATCGCCGGTGCGGCGCGGCGGGTGTTCCGATGGTTCGGGAAAGCGGCTGAGGTCAAGCCCGTGATAGATCAGGTCGATCCGCGAAGGGTCCGCCGCGAGCCGGCGCAACTGCGCTGCGCCATAGGCCGTGCACGTGGACCCGAAAGTGGCCCCCGTCGCGTCGTCCGCCAGTTTTTCGGCGATTTCCCAATCGGGCGAGGTCCAGATATCCTTGGCATGGGCCGAGAAGCTCCACGGCAATCCGCGCATGATCGCGGCATAGCGCGCAACCGATGCGGGCGTGTGCAGGAAATGCGCATACAGGCCGCGCGTTTGCACGGGCAGTTCGGCGGCCAGCACGCAGGCCTGTCCGAACCGGCGGATCCGGTTTTTGTCGAGATCGCGGGCAAGATCGCGGCGCCAGACGGCATAGGCATCCGCATAGCCGGGCAGGGTCCGGGCAACTTCGCGGGCCCTCCAGACACGGGCCGGATCGTGATGCAGATATTCCGGAAGGTATCGCACCTGCGCCTGAAGCCGGTCATGCAGGGGATGGGTCTTGGTATCCGTCGGATGGCGCAGCGACCAGATGTCGAACTGATGTCCCGCCTGTTCCAGCGCCACAAGTTCCTGCGCGATGAAGGTTTCGGACAGACGCGGCCATCCCTTGACCACAATCGCGAGTTTTCTGGTCATTCTGCTGCTTTGTCCGCGCTTTTGCTCAGGAGGACAGAGACGCGATCGGTGACATAGTCAAGCCCGTCCAGCAATCCGTCGGAAACGGCGTCCGAAGGTTTCGATTGACAGGGCAGGGCACGGATCGCCTCGATCATGGATTGCGTTGTCATGCCGTCGCCCCGGTCGCACAGCATCCGCACGAGGCCGAGGTCTTCGGCGCGGCTGGCGCGGATATACTGTTCCAGGCGCGGCACCGTGCGCGGTACGATGACCGCCCGCTTGTCGAATGACAGCACTTCGCAGAACGTGTTGTACCCGCCCATGCAGACCACGCCTTCGGCCCCGGCAAACAGGGCCTCGATCTGCGAGTCGAACCCCACGGCGGTGACCCGCCCGTTCAGCCTAGCAACGCGGGTTTCGAAGTCGGCCCGGGTATCGCCCGAGAGGAAGGGGCCATAGACCAGCATCGCACGGGGGCCGAGCGCGGGATCGCGTTCATAGGCCGACAGGACAAGGTTGACCATCGATTGCCCATCGCCACCGCCTCCGGGTGTCACCAGGATATAGGGGTCCGTGATCGGCGCGGCTTCGGTGCTCAGGGTTCGGCGCAGATAACCGGTCCAATGCATTCGGCGCTTGACCTTGTCGCTGAGTGCGAGTCCCTCGGTCGGATCGTAGATCGAGCGCAGCCCGTAGATCCACAGTTCGTCGTAAAAGCGTTCGGTGGCCGCGATGGCCCCCTTGCGATCCCATTCGGCCGCCAGCACCGCAGGCTCGTCAAGCACGTCGCGCAGGCCAAGCACCAGCCGGGTGCGCCCTTCGTTGGCCAGCATTTCCAGCGTCGGCAACAGCTCACCGCGAAAACCGGTCGGCTCCTTGTCGACGATCACGATATCCGGATCGTACTGTTCGGCGGTGGCCCGGATCAGGCCGGCGCGCAGATCCGTGGTCTGTTCGATGTCCATGCCGAGTGTCTGGGATTCATAGCTGCCGTCGCGCAGTTTGGTCACACCGGGCAGGCGCACATGATCGACGCGGGCGGGAAAGGTGAACCGCCCCGCAACGGGAGACCCCGTAAGTATGAGCGCCGACGCGGTGGGAATGGCTCGCGTGATCGCCTCGGCCAGTGCCCGCGAGCGCCTGAGATGGCCCAGACCGAACGTGTCATGGCTGTAGAGCATGATGCGAGGGGGGCGTGGGGCCGTCGATGCAGCGCTGCGTGTCAAGACCTTGCCCCGCTCGGCGAGGAGAGCACCAGGCGGCGCGCATGCGGGTCAGATACCATATCGTGTCTCATGCCTGCCTTTGTGGCCGACTGCTGACGGCCACAACCTTGGTTCTGAATCTCCGGGTCACCGATATCACCCGGCGGGGGGCGTCAGGACCACACCGCCCCTACTAGTAGACCTGTCGTTGATTGCAAACCACAAATTTCCCGGGAACGCCGCACTTTGACCAAAGCGGTTTGCACAGGCAGGGGGGCTCCTGTAGCGTTCATTGTCAAAATATCCTCGGGAAGCCCCACGCGAATGAGCCGTATCCTGCCGCACCTTCTGATTGTTCTGAGTCTAGTGTTCGGGTTTGCGGCGGTTTCCGACGCGCAAACGTTGCCCGGATTCGGAGGTTCAGGTTCCGGGAGCGAAAGCTCTGAAAGCGACCTGAGTGCCGCGATCAGGCAGGCGGCGGAAAGCGGTGTCAATGTCATCGTCCTGGACGGCAATGGCAAGCTGGTTGCCGCCGCGGCTCCTTCCGACACGCCGGGTACGGCAGCATCGCCCAAGGGCACGGCGATGGACCACGCCTCGCCGCTGATGCAGATGCAGTCGGAAGTGAACCAGTTTCGCGAGACGCTTGCAAACCGACTTGCCGCGCTTCCCAATTCGGTGAACGAGGTGACGTTCATCCTGCGTGCCACAAGCCCGGATGGCGAGATTTCGACATATCTGCGCGTTCTGATGATGTCGCTTGGCCTGCTCATCGTCGGTTGGCTCGTCACACGCGAGATTTATGGCAAGCACATCGCGCGAAAATTCGTGGTTTCGAGAATTCTCGAACACCCGCAGGGCTATCGGGACAAGATGCCTTTTCTGGTCTTCCGCTTTGTCATGGGCGTGGTGGGAACGTTGCTGGCAATGCTGGTCGCTTTCCTGATAGGCACGCTGTTCTTTCGCGAGGAACCGGATCAATCGATACAGCTGACGGTCGCGGCGATCTTCCTGACCATCTTTCTGGCGCGCACCTTGTCCGATCTCTGGCGGATGGTTTTGTCGCCTTTTCTGCCGCAATACCGGATCCCGGTTCTGTCGGACAAGGAGGCTCTGCGGCTTTACCGATGGGCGGTGATCCTCGGAAGCTATAGCATCGCGGCCATCATGTTCAGCACGTGGATCGCGGATTTCGGACTGAACTACAATGTCTACGCCATTCTTTCCGGCGCGCTCGAACTCGTTGCGGCGCTGGGGAATATCGCGATGATCCTGTTCAATCGCAATGCGATTTCCAATGCGATCAGGGGCGGGCGCAAGGCGAACGAGGTGTCGTGGCTGATCCGTACCCTGTCTGTCGCATGGGCACCGGTGCTGATCGGGTATGTGATCTTTGGCTGGTTCGAACTGGCGTTCGACCTGGTTCTGGAGCGCAACGAGTCCATTCCCCTCGTCGCTGGCGCATATGCGGTGTTCCTGTCGATCATCGTCGTCTACGGGGGTATCAACTATTTGATCGAGCGGTTGTTCGAGCGCATCCGCCATGTCGAGCATGTCAACTCCGAGCTCGCCGCCGCAGAAGCGCTAGAAGCCGCTGCCGAGCAACCCGACGATGCCGAGCCGACCTCGGGGCTCGCGCCGACGCAGCACATCATGACCTACGAGGCTCTGGCGCGGCGTGTTGCGGGTATTCTCGCCTTCGTGGCCGGTGCCTATGCGCTGCTGCGGGTCTGGGACCCGGAGAACCGGCTGCTGCCGGATTCGGCGATCGAGCGACTGCTGGATGTCGTGACGATCCTGTTCATCGGCTATATCGTCTACAATTTCTTCCGCATCTGGATCGACAGCAAGATCGCAGAAGAGACGGTCGACGAGACAGAAGCCGAACTGGGAGACGAAGGCGGTGCCGGCAGTGCCAGCCGCCTGGCGACGTTGTTGCCGTTGTTCCGGGGGGCAATCCTGGCAATCGTGCTGGTATCGATTGCGCTCATCGCGTTGCTCGAACTGGGCATCAATGTCAGCCCGCTCTTTGCAGGTGCCGGCGTCGTCGGCCTCGCGGTCGGGTTCGGCGCGCAGACGCTGGTGCGCGACATCTTTTCCGGGGCTTTCTTTCTGATCGACGACGCGTTTCGCAAGGGCGAGTATATCGACATTGGCGACGTGAAGGGCACGGTCGAGAAGATCTCGGTGCGATCCTTTCAGCTACGCCATCATCTGGGCGCGCTCAACACCATCCCGTTTGGCGAGATCAAGGTGCTCACCAACTATTCCCGCGACTGGGTCATCATGAAATTGCCGCTGCGTGTGACCTATGACACCGATGTCGAGAAGGTGCGCAAGCTGATCAAGAAACTGGGTCAGGAATTGCTCGAGGATCCGGTGATCGGTGACAATTTCATCCAGCCGCTGAAATCTCAGGGTGTGATCGAGATGCAGGACAGCGCCATGATCATCCGGGTCAAATTCATGACCAAGCCCGGCGATCAATGGCTGGTACGCAAGCGGGTCTACGAAGAAATCCGCGCCCTGTTTGCGCGTGAAGGCATTCACTTTGCCCATCGTGAAGTCACTGTGCGCCTCGCGGATGCCAATCCGAACGACCTGACGCCGGCGCAGAAGGAGGCGGTGGCCGGTGCGGCGCGTGGCGTGATAGACGACGATTTCATGGACGATGCCGGACCGGAGGGCGACGACCGCTGAACATGGCACGTGCGCCGTGTGCTTGCGTTGCCAGCGTGTTCCGCGGGCCGGTCGGGAGTTCACCCGCCTGTGTTAGGTGTAAAGGTTGGCCTCGGGGTACCGAAGGTTCTGCGCGCCACAGTTCGCGCGGCAACCTGCATGCGTCACTTTCGTATTTGTTGCTGGCTCCGCGTCAGCGGCGGGGGCCTGTCACGCGTGGGGGCGCGGCATGATCCGGGCCGTCGACGCCTCGACGCAGGGCTTGCCCATACGTTCGGTCAGCGATGCAAAGCTGTGTCCCAGAAACGCGCAGGTGCAAAGATCGATCCCGGTTTCCTCGTTCACGAGGATCAGACGCTCGCCCTGGAACATCAGGGCAAAGCCCTGTGCGGCCAGTTCACGAACCAGACTGCTCCAGTCGGTTGCGTTGTTGAAGGTCGGGCTGAGATGACAGGCCAGCGAAACCGCAGTTTCGCAATCCAGCGCGCTTTCATCATGTCCGCGGCTGAATTCCGTCCAAAGATTGGGGAGGGGGCGGTCCGGGCGGTTGAAACGTTCACTCATTACAATACTCATGACTACTTCCAATCGTTAAGATACAAACTGAACTAAAACATGATCATGTTACTACATGGATAAGAATTGGGCAAATTTTAGATGTTTGCGTGAAACAATATTACGTGATCGTGAAGTCAGGGGCGATCGCGTTCCCGATCCGGGCAGCCAAACGGAACAAACGTGCTGGCCATGCCCTCGTTCATGGACAGGATTGTCATGACATCGGCAAGCCGTATTTCCTCGGGTGTGGCGGCGCAAACCCGCATGTCTTCCGGGCAGCCCAAGTCGATGAAACTCTGGTGTTTTTCCACGAACCCGGTGCGGATCCCCGTCATGTCATACCCTCCGAGGACAGCCTGCCACGCCGCGCCGTAGAGATCGCATTTGCGCCGCGTCCACGCGTCCGACGCGGCGGGTTGTGACAGGGCCGGGACGGCCCAGCCCCAGAGCAGGGCAACGACGAAAAGCGGATGCAAAAGGTCAGTCCGCATAGGGATCGAGCGAATCCCTCAGCCCGTCGCCCAGGAAATTGAAGGCCAGCACGATGATGATGATCGGCAGCATGGGAATCGCTGTCCAGGGGTAGATCTCGATGCTTGCAAGGTTCTGCGCATCGTTCAGCATGACCCCCCAGCTTACCGCCGGCGCGCGCAGGCCAAGACCCAGGAAGGACAACGCGGTTTCCCCAAGGATCATCGCCGGTATCGACAATGTGGCGGAGGCGATGAGATGCGAGGTGAAGTTGGGCAGCAGGTGTTTGCGGATCACCCGGCCCGAGCTTGCGCCCATCATCTCTGCGGCGCGGACATATTCCTCTTCCCGCAGGGACAGGAACTTGGCGCGCACCGCACGGGCGAGGCCGGGCCAATCGAGGATGCCAAGGATGATCGAGATGATGAAGAACACCGACACCGGCCCCCAGTTCGACGGAACTGCAGCGGACAGGGCCAGCCACAGGGGCAGTTCGGGCAGGGAGCGGAGAATTTCGATCAGCCGGTTGATCGTCCAGTCGATCTTGCCGCCGAAATAACCCGCGATGCTGCCGAAACCGATGCCGAGGAGGAACGACACGGATATCCCGATCAGCCCGACCGTGAGCGACAGTTGCCCGCCATAGAGGATGCGCGAAAACACGTCGCGCCCCAACCGGTCCGATCCCCAGAGAAACACCGTGGCCCCCTCGGGCGCGCAGAACAGGTGGGTTCTGGTGGGGATCAACCCGGCCAGATTGTATTCGGACGCCTCGCAAAAGAACTCGAGAGGCAGTACACGTGTTTTGTCGGTCACGAATTTCCACTGAAATGTGACCAGATCCGCCTCGGCCACGGTCGGGTAGACAAAGGGGCCGACAAATTCGCCCTCGTGGAACAGGTTGACGGATTGCGGCGGGGCATAGAGAAAATCCGAATTCCGCTCGTTGGGGGTGTAGGGCGCAATGAACCCTGCCACCGGCAGCAAGAGATAGCAGATCAGCAGGAAAATCCCGGAAACGAGGCCCAGCTTGTGCTTACGAAACTTGCGCCATACCAGCAGCCAGCCCGGAGCATCGAGATCCTTGCGCTCGAGTTCCTGGATGTTGGCGGCGGGGTCGAAAGGCGCGTCATCGACATATCGGCCATCGGGCAGTCGGGTCATGCTTCGCGGCCCTCGTAACGGATACGGGGATCGAGAAGAACCAGCAGAACGTCCGAGATCATGGTTCCGATCAACGTCAGCAACGCGACGAACATCAGAACGAACCCGGCGAGGAACTGGTCCTGGGTCTTGAGCGCGGTCAGCAGGGTCGGCCCGATGGTTTGCAGCCCCAGCACCACCGACACCAGAACCGACCCCGACACCATCGACGGCAGCAGGTTGCCGATATCGGCGACGAACGGGTTGAACGCCATGCGCAGCGGATATTTGGTGAGCATGCGCGGCGGGCTCATCCCCTTGGCGATGGCGGTTTCCACATAGGGCTTGCCAAGCTCGTCCAGCAGGTTTGCGCGCAGCCGCTGCATCATCGCCGCAGCCCCGGATGTGCCGATCACAAAGGTTGGCACGATCAGGTGGATCAGGATCGATTTGACCTTGTCCCATGTCATCGGCTGGCCTTCATAGATCGGGTCCATCAGGCCGCCGATCGGCAGGTCGAAATACTTGTGCCCGTAGTAGAACATGATCAGCGCCAGCAGGAAGTTCGGCGTCGCCAGACCGAGATAGCCGACAAAGGCCGATGTGTAATCGACCCATGTTTTCGAGCGCGCCGCGGCAAGCACGCCGAGCGGCAGGGCAATGAGATAGACAAAGAGAACAGCGGCGAGATTGACCAGAACCGTCAGCCACAGGCTTTCGCCGACAATGTCGGCAACCGGGCGGTCGAATTCGAAGGACCAGCCGAAATCGCCCTGGATCAGGCCCGAAAATCCGTTTGGTCCGGGGATGAAACCGATCCAGATCAGGTATTGCTGGTACAGCGGACGATCAAGCGCGTATTCCTTGCGCAGGAATTCGGCCTTGTCGACCCCGCTGGACTGTCCGGTGGCACGCAACTCCGCGATCTGGTTCGACAGGTAGTCTCCGGGTGGCAGGTTGATGATCATGAACACCAGCGCCGACACCACCAGCAGCGTCAGCAGCATCGTGGCAAAGCGATAGAGCGCGTAGCGCAGAATGGCCATCAATTGGTCCCGTCAGGGGCAAAATAGAACTCGTCCGGGCGATGTATGCCGAAATGCGCGCCCGGATCCCATGCCCATAGTGCGATTTCGGGAACGTTGCGCAGCCGTTTGTTGACGACGACCGGCTGCGGGGCTTCGGCCAGGGTGCCGATGGCAAACACGTTATCCGCGTGGATTTTCAGCATCTCGATCCAGGCGGCACTGCGCCCTTCGTCATCGGTCGCGTGTTCCCAATCGGCCAGGAGCTCCATCAGGCGGATGGCAGGGGCCATGTCAGGGGCTTCGCCGGCCTCGTGGTTGGTCTGATAATATTGTCCCCATTTCGGCCAGGCAAAGAAAACCTGATCGGTCGGCGCAACGTAGGCAGGCGACGTATAGGCGCGCGGGATACCGTTATCCCAGCCATACCAGACCGATGCCATGGTTTCGCCGGAATAGACGCGATTGCGCAGGATGTCGCGATCAAGAGGGCGCATGACGAGCTTTACGCCGATCCCGCGCCAGTCGTCGGTGATGATCTGAAGCGCGTTCTCGACCTCCTGGCGTTCTCCGGCGGTTTCGATCACCAGTTCCATCGGTCGCCCGTCGGGCAGCAGGCGGATTCCGTCGGCTCCGCGCTGCGTCAGGCCTGCCTCGTCCAGCAGCGCATTGGCGGCTTCAGGGTCGTGCAGGGCCCAGGCATCGCGGTTTTCCTGCGAAAAGAACTGGCTGGCAGGCAGCACGGCCATCGCCCCCGGCTTGGCCAGTTTGAAATAGAGTGCCTTGTTGATCGTATCGCGGTCAATGGCAAGCGACAGGGCGCGACGCACCCTCACATCGCGCAACACCTCGCGCCAGGCCGGGTCGTTGTAGTTCAGGTTGGGATAGATCGCGATCTGCGAAGCGACGGCGTTGCCCCAGAGCAGCGTGCGGTAGTTGCCACCGTCGGCTTCTCCCTTGCGCAGGATCGAAATGTCGCGGAAGTCCAGACCGCGTGCCTGCAGGTCGGTTTCGCCGGCATTGGCCTTGGCTGCGATCAGGCCCGGGCTGACGATCTCCATTTCGACAACGTCGATATAGGGCAACTGGATCCCGTTGGGATCGAGCCGGTGGAAGTAGGGGTTGCGCACGAAGAGGTGCCGGATTTTCTTGCCCGAACTTGAATTCATCCAGGGCTGGAGCGTCGGCAACTCGTGATTGTCGAACTGGTACATGTTGTCCAGCTTGTTGTGCAGCGACGCCCAGCTTCGGGCGCGCACATCCTCGATTGCTTCGGCGAGGGCGGCGGGATCGGCATAATCGCCGTGATACTGTTTCAGGAAATGCGCCGGACGATAGATGAACGGCGGGCGGGCCAGCGCCAGCGTGGCAAGGAAATTCGGGTTCGGTTGATCCCATTCATAGATGACCGTGGTTTCGTCGGGAAAGCTGACCCTGGGCAACGCGCCTTCGACACGCAGGAAATCCGGAGGTCCGGACGGGCTGAGAAGTTCGTTATTGGCAACGTCCTTCCACCAGTATTCGAAATCGGCCGAGGTAAAGGGCGCGCCGTCCGACCATTTGTGACCGGGCCGCAGGCGCAGGGTAAAGACCTTGTCGCCGTCGTTTTCGAAGGACAGCAATATATCCGGTTGCAGCTGGTAATTCGCATCATAGCCGACCAGCCGCGCATAGCCATAGACCACCATCTGGCGGATGTCCTTGCTATGACTGACGAGCGTCTTGAGCGTGCCGCCCTGAACGCCCGCCGTTCTGCCGCGACTTTCAAGGTCAACCACCTGCGGTGCCCGCGGCAGCCGTTCCGCAACCGGCGGAAGATCACCGCGTTGGACCTCGGCCGACCAGAAGGTGCTTTCGACCGGCTCGGGAATGGACGGCGCGGCGAACAGTGGCGTTGCCAATAGGACAGCGACGACGCCGAGCAAGGCGCGACGGGAGGACTCAAACATGACAACGCACCTTGTGACCGGGTTCCAGTTGCGTGAGCGAGGGTATCACGGTGTTTGAAAAACGAAAGGCCTCGGGCCATGACTCGGGAGAACCGGCCCCCTGAGCCACCAGTTTGAGGTTGATCGGCCGATCGATGTCCGGCTCCGGTTGTGCCGCGATCAACGCCTTGGTGTACGGGTGCTGCGGATTGTAGAACAGCGTTTCCGGCGGCGCCTGTTCCACCACCAGACCCTGGCGCATCACCGCGACCTCGTCGGCGATGCGGGCAACGACTGCCAGATCGTGACTGATGAACAGGTACGACAGGTTCATCTTGTCGCGAATGTCTTCGAGCAGCGTCAGGATCTGTTCCTGCACGCTCACGTCAAGCGCGCTGGTCGGTTCGTCACAGACGATCAGTGCGGGGTCGAGCATCATGGCCCGCGCGATCGACAGGCGCTGGCGCTGGCCGCCGGAAAAGGCATGGGGATAGCGTTGCAGCATGTCCGGGTTCATCCCCACCGCGCGCAGCCGTTCCGCCGCCATATCGCGACGTTCCGCCGCCGTTCCGATCCGGTGAATGTCCAGCGGCTCGGTGAGCGCGTCGAGGATGCGCATCCGGGGGCTGAGGGAGGAATAGGGATCCTGGAACACCATCTGGGCCTGTTTCTGGAACGCGATGCGCGCGGCCCTGTCCATCTTGTGAACAGCGATGGGGTCGCTGTCGGGATGGGCGCGGAAAAGCACCTCGCCACCGGCATCCGGCGGTTCGGCGCCCAGTGCAATCCGGGCGGCGGTGGTCTTGCCCGAACCGCTTTCGCCGACAATCGCCAGCGTCTTGCCACGGGGCAGGTTCAGGTCGACGCCCCGGCAGGCATGGATCAGAAGATCGGGCTTCCACATGGACTGGCTGCGCATCGTATAGGTCTTGGACACAGCGTTCAGTTGCAGGATCAGATCGTCCTGTTCCAGCGGCGGCGCCAGTTCCGGTTCGCCGGGGATTGCGGGTGCCGCGTCAAACAACTGCTGCGTATAGGGGTGGGCCGGCGCACTTAGCAGGGCCTCGGCTCTGCCCGCTTCCATGACCCGCCCGCGGTTCATGACGACGACCTGCTCTGCCATGTTGGCCACCACCCCGAGATCATGGGTGACCAGGATCATCGCCATGCCGGTTTCCGCCTGAAGCTCTTTCATCAGACCCAGAACCTGTGCCTGTGTCGTCACGTCCAGCGCCGTGGTCGGCTCGTCCGCGATCAGCAGGTCCGGCTGGCTGACCATCGCCATGGCGATCATCGCGCGTTGCCGCATGCCGCCCGACATCTCGAAAGGGTAGGACTCATACGCCCGCTCGGGGTCGGGAAAGCCCACCCGCTCAAATTTTTCAAGAACGATGCGTTTGGCATCGCGTTCGCGCATGTTCTTGTGCAGCCAGAGGACTTCGCTCACCTGGTTACCGATCTTGTGCAGCGGCGACAGCGAGCGCATCGGTTCCTGAAAAATCATCGACACCGCGTCACCGCGAATGTCCCGCATCCGGCGTTCTTTCAGTCCGGTCAGTTCAACGCCACCGCTGCGTCCGTTCAGCGTGATCCGGCCACTGCGGATCTGCGCGATACGCGGCAGGATGCGCAGAATAGCCCGACAGGTCACCGTCTTGCCAGACCCGGATTCCCCGACCAGCGCGAGGGTCTGACCGGGCATCACCTCAAAGCCGACATTCCTGACGACATCCGGTCCCTTGCCAAAGCCGATGCGGAGATCTTCGACCGACAAGAGTGGGGTCATCCAGGCGCGTCCGTCTGTCCGTGTCTTTGCCGTTTCATGCGCTTGCGTACCCACTCCTTGCTGTGTTGCACCTTCGCTTGGCTGTGTGCCGGTAGTCAAACATGAATTTCCCGGAGCGCTGCCGACGCCGGAAATCGTGAGCGGGGCTACACATTTGCACACGTATTTGTCATGAGTGTCGAACCGATCACGAAGGATCCGAAATGACCAGCCGCCTTGACCTCTTCATCGACCGCATGGTGTCGCAACGTGCCTGTCTTGACTATGCGATCGCCCAAACCGCAGATATGCCGGGGCCGGTGTTCGAACTCGGGCTTGGCAACGGGCGCACCTATCACCACATGCGCAGCCGGATAAGCGGGCGCGACATCCATGTGTTCGAACGCGCGGTGGCCTCGCATCCCGACAGCACACCGCCCGAGGAGCTGACAATACTTGGCGACGTGACCGAAACGCTGCCCTGGACCCTGGCGCGCATGGGGCCGGTGGCCAGCCTGATCCACGCGGATCTTGGGGGGCACAACCGTGACAAGAATGACATCTTCGCGCGCAAGGTTTCACCCCTGATCGAACCCCTGCTGGCGTCGGGCGGCATCATGGTGTCCAGCGACAGGATGTATTTTGATGCGCTCGAAGAGATGCCGCTGCCCGAAGGGGCGGTGCCCGAACGCTGTTTTGTCTATCGGAAACCAAGGCACTGAAGGGCGTTTCACGGCTTCACCGCTCTGTTGCTGAAGACGGGCGGGCTGATCGCGGTGGCGTTGGCCGCTGAAACTCGCTAGGCGTGAAACACAACGTTCTCGCGGGGGATCCATGCAGAATATTCCGTTTGACGATCTGACCGTCGGCATGGAGGCCGAAACGACCCGCCTGTGCCGCGCGGATGATCTCTATGTTTTCGCCAATGCCTCGGGCAACCTCAATCCGATGCATTTGCCCAAGGCGGATGGGGATGGCGATGGCGTGCCGGAATCCATCGCGCCTTCGATGTGGGTCGGCTCCCTGATCTCGGGCGTGCTGGGATGCCAGCTGCCGGGCCCGGGTACGCTCTATCACCGCCAATCTCTGCGCTTTGTCGGACGGGCACAGGCCGGTGACATGCTGACTGTCAAGGTTCGGCTTATTGCCAAAGGCGCCGATCGGAAAGTCACGTTCGAGACCTGGGTCGAGCGCGCCGACGGATCGCGGATCGTCGACGGGGAGGCCGAAGTCATCGCACCGCAGAGGCCGGTTCGATTCGATGCGGCGGATGTGCCGGGCCTGACCGTACAATATCACCGTCATTTCGACCGGCTGCTGGAACTTGCCGAGCCGCTGCCGGCGATACCAACGGCCGTCGTGGCGCCGGAAAAGCCGGACGCGCTTGGCGGAGCGATGCTTGCGGCGCGCCATACGCTCATCGACCCTATCCTCATCGGACATCCGGACAGGATTGCCGAAGCAGCCGAGGCCGAAGATATCGACATCAGCTCATGTCGCATCGTCGAAGCCCGCGATCATCGTCTGGCGGCACAGGCGGCGGTCCGCATGGTGCTCGACAAGCAGGCCGGGGCGATCATGAAGGGGCATCTTCACACCGACATCCTGCTGGGCGAAGTCATCAAGCGGGAAGGCGGGTTGCGCCGGGGCGGCCGCCGTATCAGCCATGTTTTCGTCCTGGACGTTCCGGGCCTCGATCACTTGCTCATGGTGACCGATGCCGCGATCAACATCGCACCCGACCTGCGCACCAAGGCGGATATCGTTCAGAATGCCATCGACCTTGCCCTGACGCTTGGGGTCGAACAACCCAAGGCCGGAATCCTGTCGGCCGTTGAAACCGTGAACCCGGCCATTCAGTCGACGCTCGATGCGGCAATCCTGTCCAAGATGGCGGATCGTGGCCAGATTTCCGGCGGTCTGGTCGACGGACCGCTGGCGATGGATAACGCTGTCGATCTTGGCGCCGCGGCGACCAAGGGTATCACCTCGCTGGTGGCGGGGCGGGCCGACATCCTGGTCGCTCCGAACATGGAGACGGGCAATATGCTCGCCAAGGAACTGACCTTTCTGGCACAGGCCCGTGCCGGAGGCGTCGTCATGGGGGCCAAGTGCCCGATCATCCTGACGAGCCGCTCGGATGACGAACAGTCGCGCCTCGCGTCCTGCGCGATTGCGGCGCTGAATGCGGCAGGGGGCGTGGCATGAGCGCCATCCTGACCTTCAACGCCGGCAGTTCCTCGTTGAAATTCAGCCTGTATCGCTTTGCGGATGATCCAGAGTTGCTGATCTCGGGCCAGGTCGAAAATCTCGGGCCTGTTGCACGGCTGGTGCTGGGCGACGGGGCGCCACGTGAAATCGGCCCCGCCGATCACGGCGTCGCGGTTCAGACCATCCTGTCCGCGCTCGACGACGATCTCAGCGATCTGCAGGTGCTTGGTGTCGGCCATAGGATCGTGCATGGCGGCAAGGCGTTCGACGCGCCCGTCGAACTGACCGATGACGTGCTCGCCCAACTGGAGACACTGGTTCCACTGGCGCCGCTGCATCAACCGCATAACCTGCTGGCCGTGTCAGCGGCCCGCGCCGCGTTCCCTCTCGCGCGTCAGATCGGTTGTTTTGATACCGCGTTTCACCGCGGGCATCCCTTTGTCAACGACGCCTTCGCCCTGCCCCGGCGCTTCTATGATCAGGGCGTGCGCCGTTATGGCTTTCACGGCCTGTCTTATGACTATATTTCCAGTGTGCTGAGACGTGACTGGCCAGACCTCGCCAGGGGGCGGGTGGTGATCTGCCACCTGGGCAACGGCGCGTCGATGTGCGCGGTGGCAGATGGCCAGAGTGTCGGCTCGACCATGGGCTTCTCGGCTCTGGATGGTCTTCCGATGGGAACACGGTGCGGACAGCTTGACCCCGGCGTATTGCTATACCTGATGGCGCAGGGTATGACGCATGCGCAGATCGAACACATGCTGTATTCCGAAAGCGGGCTGCTGGGCCTGTCCGGGATCAGCCATGACATGCGCCGCCTGTTGCAGAGCGACGATCCGCGCGCCGCGGATGCGATCGAGTATTATGTCTTTCGCATTCGCCGCGAACTCGGCGCGATGGCGGCGGTGCTGGGGGGGCTTGATGGCGTCGTCCTCACCGGCGGCATCGGTGAAAACGCGGCCCGGATCCGCGCCAGCGTGATCGAAGGGCTGGACTTTCTGGGGCTCCGGCTTGACGCTGCCGCAAACGCGGCCGGCCATGTCGACATCGGAACAGGTCCGGCCCGTATCCTTGTCATCAGGACGGACGAGGAAAGGGTGATCGCGCGCGCTGTCGCCGCGGCACTTGCCGATTGAACGAAAGGAAGCACATGCTGTTCTATGATTGCTCGACCGCTCCAAACCCGCGCCGTGCGCGCATGTTCATCGCCGAAAAAGGGCTGGAACCGGAAACCCGCGACATCAGCATCGCCAGGGGACAGCAACTTGAGCCCGAGTTCCGCGCGGTCAATCCGCGCGCGACCCTGCCGGTTCTCGTGACCGACGACGGGATCGCGCTCACCGAGAATCTCGGTATTGCCGCCTATCTCGAAGCGCAGCATCCCGAGCCGCCCCTGATGGGGCGCACGCCTGATGAAAAGGGGCTGGTGCTGATGTGGACGGCGATCGCCGAGCAGCAGGGCGGACAGCCGATCGCCGAGGCATTGCGCAATTCGAACCCGCGTATGAAAGGCCGCGCCATTCCGGGCCCGCAAAATTACGAACAGATCCCCGAACTCGCGGAACGGGGCAAGGCGCGGGTCGCCACGTTCTTCGATCTGATCGAGGCGCGCCTCAGGGAAAGCCCGTTTCTCGCCGCTGACCATTTTACCCTGGCCGATATCACCGCCTTTGTTTTCATCGATTTCGCCCGTGTCATCCGGATGCGCATACCAGAGGGCAACTCGGCAAGCCGGACCTGGTTCGACAACATCGCCGCGCGCCCAAGCGCCGCGCGCTAAAGTGTTTCACGGCAGAGCCGACGCATCCGACACTGATCGAAGAATGATATATTTCACGCGTCAGGTGATCCCGGATCTTTCAATTCGATCGCCAGAGGCCCGGCCTTTTTTCCTGCTGAAAATATCCCGGGGAGCGCGAGGGGCAGCGCCCCTCGCCCGTCGCGGCGCCGAAGGCGACGCAAATCCTTGCGATGGCATCGCGGTCGCAGCAGGCGCCAGACAATTCAGAGCAGCGTCGTCATCACGTCATCCACCTTCTGCCTGACCCGGTCTGCCGCCTGCTGGCGCACCGGACCATAGCCGCGAATCTCGTCGCAGGCCGAAATGATCTCGATGCAGGCGTTCTCGGTGTCTGGCGACCACGCTGCCGCGACACGGTCGAGCAGCCCTTCGTACCAGCCAAGCAGATCGCGGTGCATCCGCGCCTCGGCATGATAACCGAACGGGTTGAGCACGGTGCCCCGCAGCCCCTTCATCCGTGCCAGAACCCTTAGCGCCGGCGTCATCCATGCCCCGAACGCCTGTTTGGACGGTCGGCCGCGCGCGTCTGTCCCGCGGGTCAGGATCGGTGGCGCAAAATGGTAGCTGATGCTGAAGTCGCCCTCGAAATGCTGCTTCAGCTCTGCCTCGAACCGCGGATCGGTGTGCAGGCGCGCGACCTCGAATTCATCCTTGTAGGCCATGAATTTGAAAAGCGACCGCGCCACCGCGCGCAGTGCCGTCGGTGACAGGGTGGTGCGCAGCGCGTCCAATCGATCGCGATAACGCTGCGCATAGGCATCGTTCTGATAGTCGGCGAGAAAGGCCGCGCGCCGCCCGATCATTGCTTCGAGCGTCTCTTCTTCAGGGCCTTCGTCCCCGAGGTGCGGTGCGAGCTTCTCCGGCGAAACCGCCAGAACGCGCCCGAGGGCAAAGGCGGCCTGATTGCGTTCGATCTGGACTCCGTTGAGCAGGATCGCCTGGTGCAGGCTGCCGTCGCTGACGGGTACAAGACCGGCCTGCCACGCGTAGCCAAGCAACATCACGTTGGCATACACCGCATCCCCGAGCAGCCGTTCTGCGGCCTCGTTGGCGTCAAAGGCAAACAGGTTCCCGGCCCCGATGGTCCGCGCGATCAGGCTTTCGCGCTCGTCGATGCGCAGCGAGGCATCGCGATGCAACACCAGATCGCCGGTGGGCATTTCGGCCCGGTTCAGGACCATGCGCGTTCCGGACCCATAGTGCAGCGATGCCTTCGGCGCGGAACTGACGACGATATCGCCGCCAATCACCGCATCCGCTGCGCGCGCATCGATGCGCACCTGGTTCACCGCGTCCGGTCGCTCGGCAAGGCGGATATACGAGAGGACCGTGCCGAATTTCTGCGCGAAACCGGTGAAATCCAGCACCGAGGACCCGCGTCCCTCCAGATGCGCGGCCATCGTGATCAGTGCGCCGACCGTGACGACGCCGGTTCCGCCGACCCCGGTGACCAGCAGGTCGAACGGCTCCTTCAGCGACGGCAGGTCCGGCGCGGGAAGGTCGCTGGCCAGCGCGGCGATATCGAGATCTGCGGCCTGCGGCTTGCGGCGCCGGGCGCCGGTCACCGTGACAAAGCTGGGACAGAAGCCGTTCAGGCACGAGAAATCCTTGTTGCAGGAGTTCAGATTGATCTTGCGTTTGCGTCCCAACGGGGTTTCGCGCGGCTCGACCGACAAGCAATTGCTCTCGACCGAACAATCGCCGCAGCCCTCGCACACCAGATCGTTGATCCAGGCGAATTTCGGCGGATCGTCCATCGTGCCGCGCTTGCGGCGGCGGCGTTTCTCGGTGGCGCAGGTCTGTTCGTAGATGATCGCGCTGACGCCGGGCACTTCGCGCAATTCCCGCTGTACGATGTCCATCTCCGCGCGGTCGTGAAAACTGGTGCCCGCCGGAAAATCGCCGCGGTCGAACTTGTCGATGTCATCGCTGACCAATGCGATCCGCTGCACCCCTTCTGCACGGCAGGTCTGGGCAATGCCGGTGACAGACACCGGGCCGTCCACCGGCTGGCCACCGGTCATGGCAACGGCGTCGTTATAGAGGATCTTGTAGGTTATGTTGGTTTTCGCGGCGACGGCCTGGCGGATCGCAAGGCTGCCCGAATGATACCAAGTGCCTTCGCCGAGGTTCTGGAAAATATGTTTGCCGCCGTTGAATTTGCTGGCGACGGTCCAGGGCACGCCCTCACCGCCCATCTGGGCGTAACCCACCGTGTTACGATCCATCCAGCTGGCCATGACATGACAGCCGATGCCGCTCGCGGCGGTGGATCCTTCAGGCACCTTGGTGCTGGTGTTGTGCGGGCACCCCGAGCAGAAATAGGGCGTGCGGGTTGCGCCGGGTACATTCAGCAGGACCGGCGGCGTGTCGGTCAGCGCGCTGGCCTTGGCGGGCAGGTTTTCTTCCGGAAAGAACCGATCCAGCCGCGCTGCGACAATGGGGGCGAGCAGCAGCGGAGACAATTCACCGGTCCAGGGGATCAACGGATTCATCTGGCTGTCATACTTGCCAACCATGCGTTCGGGTTTGGCACCGGGCCAATCGTAGAAATGCTCCTTGAACTGGCTCTCGATGATGCCGCGCTTTTCCTCGACAACCAGCACCTCGCGCTTGCCCGACACGAAGTTCAGCGCATCGCGATGCGCCAGGGGCCAGACCATGCCCACCTTGTAGATGTCGATGCCCAGACGGCGGCAGGCGCTCTCGTCGAGACCCAGCAGGCGCAGCGCCTCCATCAGGTCGAGATGCCCCTTGCCGGTGCTGACGAAGCCGAATGTCGCGTCAGGGATGCCATAGATCGCGCGGTCGATCGGGTTCGCTTCGACAAAGGCCTCCACCGCTTTCAGCTTGTGGCCGATACGGGTCTCGATCTCGGGGCTGGGCAGGTCGGCGCGGCGCACATGCAGCCCGCCCGGCGGGCCGGTGAAATCGGGCTGCACAAAGTCCCTGTCGGGGTGTAGTTCAACCGAGCGCGCGGATTCGACGGTTTCCGATACCGCCTTGAACCCGACCCATGTGCCACTGAACCGCGACAGGGCGATGCCGTATTCGCCGTATTCGAGATATTCCTCAACCGATGCGGGGTTCAGCGTGGGCATGAACCACGCCATGAAGGCCACGTCCGACTGGTGTGGCATCGACGAGGACACACATCCATGATCGTCGCCTGCGACAACCAGCACTCCGCCGTTGGGGGCCGATCCATAGGCGTTGCCGTGCTTCAGGGCATCGCCCGAGCGGTCGACACCCGGTCCCTTGCCGTACCACATGGAAAACACGCCCTCGACCTCGCAATGGGGGTCGAGGCTGGCCTGCTGCGCACCCAGAACGGCGGTGGCGCCCAAATCCTCGTTGACCGCAGGCATGAAAGTGATCCTGGCCTCCTCCATCCGCGCCTTGGCGCGCCAGAGTTCAAGATCCAGCGCGCCAAGCGGCGAGCCGCGATAGCCGGAGATGAACCCCGCGGTGTTCCGGCCTGCCGCCTTGTCGCGGCGTGCCTGGTCGAGCATGATCCGCGCCAGTGCCTGCGTCCCCGTCAGGAACACGCGCCCCTTCGTCAGGGCATAGCGATCGTCAAGCTGATAGGTTGCGAGGTTGGGGTTTGGGTGGGTCACGGCAGCCTCCTGCGGTCTTTGGCCCCACATGATACCGCATCAATGCCGAAAAATCCTGCCAGAGTGATCGGGGAAATGTTGTGTTTCAGGTTTGGTTATTCGAATATTGGGTAAAAACCGAAAGGATTATCCGGATTGCCACAGATTGATGACCGGGATCAGCGCATTCTGACGCTTTTACAGCAAGACTGCCGACTCTCCAATGCGGAGTTGGCCGAGGCCGTCGGCATGTCGGCCTCGGCCCTCTGGCGGCGGGTGCGCAGCCTTGAAGAGGCGGGGATTATCGAGCGGTACGGGGCCACCGTGAACCCCGCGCGCATGGGGTTGGAGTTCGAGGCCATCGTGCACGTGCACCTGGCCCGGCATGATCGCGAAGGCACCAGGGCGTTCATTTCGGCGGTGCAAGGCCGGGGTGAAGTTCAGGAATGTTATGCCACGACCGGACAGAGCGATTACCACCTGCGGGTGTTATGCCGCGATCTCGAAGCGTTCAACCGGTTTCTCGAAGAGTTCCTGTTCCGCCAGCCGGCAGTGGCGAGCGCGCAGACCAACGTGGTGTTGCGCACGATCAAGCGCAACGGACCGGTGACGCGCTGAGCGCCTAGATGTTCAGCGCGACGCCGGTCTTTACCGTGTCCATCGACACGAAGGTTCGGAATTTACGCACATTTCCATCCTGAAAGAACATGCGCCGGGTAAAGGCCTCGTATGCCACCATGCTTTCGACCACGACGATCAGCATGAAATCGGTGTCTCCGGTGACATAGTGGCATTGCTGTACCTCGGGTGCGTCGCGGAACCGTGATTTGGCCGCATCGATGTCCTTGGGCGTTTCGCTGACCAGTTCGACTTCGACGAATATCGTCAGGGTCAGGCCAACGGCGTCGGGATCGATGCGCGCGACATTGGCGGCGATGACCCCGTCGGCCTGCATCCGCCGTATCCGCCGCTGAACCGACGGTGCCGACAGGTTGACCGATTGGCCGATATCGCGCTGTGTCATCATGTTGTCATGCTGCAAAAGGCGCAGGATGGCGATGTCAAAGGAATCGAGCGGGGTCATGGGGCCATTCAGTGCTGGAGTGCGGAGAAACCGCGATTGATGAAACAAACTTGCATGAACGGGGCGAAAATCCAGCCCTTCTTTCGCAACGTATGCATTATGTTTTCGCGAAATGGCGAGGATGACAACGATGTTTCATAAGAACGATATGCCGACATATGGCGCGCCGCTTGACCCGCGCGATGCCAGCACTTTGGGCACAGAGGGTGCCGCTGATGTCATGCGGGTGTTGGCGCTGCGCGAAAACAACGCGGCAACACCAATGCACGCATTGCCGGGTCTGGCCCGCGAACTGGGGCTGGGATCACTTCACGTCAAGGACGAGGGATATCGGTTGGGGCTTGGCAGTTTCAAGGCTCTGGGTGGGGCCTATGCGCTGCTGCGGCTGGTGCAGGAGCAGGCCTCGCAGCATTGGGGGAGAGAGGTTCCACTGCGCGAGCTGATGTCCCCGGATGTCCGATCCATCGCCGCCGGCATGACCTTTGCCTGCGCAACGGACGGCAATCACGGACGCTCGGTTGCACAGGGGGCGCAGCTGATCGGCGCCAATGCCGTGATCTTTGTGCATGCGGGGGTCAGCGATGCGCGGGTCGATGCGATTGCGGGGTTCGGTGCCCGGATCATCCGGGTGGACGGCAATTACGACGACTCGGTCGCCGAAGCGTCGCGCGTTTCAGAACGCGAGGGGTGGACGGTCTTGTCGGACACGTCATGGCCGGGCTATGAACGTATCCCCGCGCTTGTGATGCAGGGCTACACCGCGATTTTGCAAGAGGCGCTGTCGCAACTTGACGAACCACCCACCCACGTATTCCTTCAGGCCGGGGTTGGCGGGTTCGCCGCGGCGATTGCGGGTCATCTGGCGGTGGTTCTCGGAGAGCGTCGCCCGCATGTCACGGTGGTCGATCCGGCGCGGGCCGCCTGTCTGTTCCAGAGTGCGAAGGCGGGCCACATCGTCAAGGTCGAGGAGGAGGAGGCCACCGTCATGGCGATGCTGGAATGTTACGAACCTTCGCTCGTGGCCTTTCGCGTGCTGGAACGGGTCGCCGACGGTTTCATGACGGTTGACGAAGATGACGCGATAGAGGTGATGACGCGCATGGCCCATCCGGTCGCGGGCGATCCGGCGGTGGTCTGCGGCGAGAGCGGAGGTGCCGGGCTTGCCGGGCTGTTTGTTGCTGCGCGGCAGGCCGATATCCGAGAGGTCGTCGGTCTTGGGTCCGGGGCGCGGGTTCTGTGTATCAATACCGAAGGCGCAACCGATCCGGCGCTGTACGAGCGATTGACCGGGCGGCGCCCGCAAGACGTGCCGGGGGCGGAGGCATGAGGGATTTTTCGCGGCTGGAAAAGCGGATGACCGCGTGGCGGCGCGACCTGCATCAACACCCGGAGTTCGGCTTTGAAGAGACGCGCACGGCGGCGTTCGTGGCGCGTACCCTGCGCGAATTGGGAATGGAGGTTGCCGAAGGTATTGGCGGAACCGGGGTCGTCGGCACGCTGCGGCGCGGTCGGTCAAACCGGGCGATTGCCCTGCGGGCGGATATGGACGCCCTGCGCATTTCCGAGGCATCCGGGGGCGAATGGGCCTCGCGCAGCGAAGGCCTCATGCATGCCTGCGGTCATGACGGACATACCGCGATGCTGCTGGGCGCCGCGCAGATGCTGGCGGAAGATGGCGGGTTTGACGGAACGGTGCGTTTCCTGTTCCAGCCGGCCGAGGAATGGGGGCGCGGCGCGCAGGCGATGCTTGATGACGGTCTTTGCGAGCGCTTTCCGTTTGACGAGGTTTACGGGCTGCACAACATGCCGGGGCTTCCGGTCGGTCAGGTGCGCACGCGCGCGGGCGCGCTGATGTCGGCCGAGGATATCTTTGAAATCCGGTTGACCGGACGGGGCGGACACGCGTCGCAACCGCATCTTCTGCGCGAGGTGATGTTGCCGGCCTGCGCGCTGGTGCAGGACCTGCAAACCATCGTGGCGCGACGGCTGGACCCCGCGCAGATGGCGGTGATCTCGGTGACCGAACTCGTTACCGATGGCACCCGCAACGCATTGCCCGGCACCGCGCGGATTCTCGGGGATGTGCGCAGTTTCGCACCGTCGGTGTCCGAGACGATCGAGACCGAAATGCGCCGGATCGCGGCGGGCCGTGCGGCGCAGCACGGGCTGGCTTGCGACGTCAACTATTCGCGCGAATTCGTGCCCCTGCTCAACGATGCGGACCTGACGCGCGCTGCGATGGAAGCGGCCCGCGCGGTGTCGCAGGACGTGTCGGAGCTGGCCGCACCGATGACCGCATCCGAGGATTTTGCCCGTTTGCTCGCGCATGCGCCGGGGTGTTTCCTGCTTGTCGGGGCGGGGGAGGACACGGCCCCGCTGCATAGCCCCGCCTATGATTTCAATGATGACAGTCTGCTGCATGGCGCCTCTTTGCATGCCGCGATCGTGCGCGGCCGACTTGCGCCCGCGACCTGACGTCGGGCAGCCTGAAATCACCGGAGCTGAACAGGAGACGATGCGCGCTATGTCGAACGTCCCGGGCCGGCATCGCCGCGCTTTCCGGCGCACGGCATGACACCGGGGCAGAAATTGCGCAAAGACTGGTTCCCGGTGATCTGGACACGGGCGGACGGTGCGGGATAATCGGTTCGGATCAGGTGCCGGGCAGGGAGGACGTCGCGCGCGTGGACAGGCTGAAGCAGACGGTGAAAGAACTCTATACCGGCAGATCGCGTCGCGCCGAGATCTTTCGCTATGCCCTGATCGTCTTTGACGCGGTAACGATCCTGTTTTTCCTCGTGACCGCGCCGATGCCGTTGTCCCCGAAGCTGGAACTGTTCAGTGCGCTGATCGGGGTCGTCATCCTCATGGATTTTGCCGCGCGTCTCTGGATCGCACCGGACAGACGCAAGATGCTGCGCAAGGTCTATGCGATCGCGGATGTCATTGTCATCGCCAGCCTTCTGCTTGGCCCGTTCCTGCACGAAGATCTGGCCTTTCTGCGAATCCTGCGGGCGCTGCGTTTCATCCAGTCCTATCACCTGCTGCATGATCTGCGGCGGGTCAGCCCGTTCTTCCGGCGCAACGAGGACTCGGTCATCGCATTGATCAACCTGCTGGTCTTTGTCTTTTTCACCGCGTCGCTGGTCTATGCGCTGTTCGGCGGTGAGGATGCCGGGTTCGAAGGTTATGTCGATGCGCTTTATTTCACGGTGACCACGCTCACGACCACAGGCTATGGAGACATCCTTCCGGTCACGGTCGGCCAGAAGCTATTGGCGGTATTCATCATGGTGGTCGGTGTGGCGCTGTTCGTGCGTCTGGCGCAGGCGCTGATTCAGCCGTCAAAGGTCAGCTACAAGTGTCCGACCTGCGGTCTGCTCAAACACGAGCCGGATGCGGTTCACTGCAAACATTGCGGCGAAACGCTGAAAATCGAAACGACGGGGATGACCTGAGGTCGCGTGTCGCGTTTCGCGACAAACCCGAATAATCAGGCAGCGTCTGAAATCAAGGCTCTAGAACCACTGGCCGGGCTCCATCAGCCCCAGATCCAGCAGCTGACGCGAATGCCATTCAAACCGCGTTGATTTGCTCCATTTGAAGCTGTCGATGGCAAAGGCCGAGCCGGGGTTGCGCTTCAGCGCCTTGGCCGCGCGGAACGAACAGAGCGTCGCCGTCAGGTTGTGATGCCAGGGGCAGGAAACGGTGTTGTATTCGGCATCGTTGAACGTGTGATTGGATTGCAGTTCCAACCCTTTTTTCGTGCGAAACAGCGCAATCCGGTCGATTCTGCGGCTGTCCCAGTTCACATGTTCCTCGAAACGCCAGCGCAACCCGCCATAAAAATCCATCTGCCGGTCCAGCGTCCCGCCCGTCGCCGGGTCATATCGCGCCATGGCATAGTAGCCAAGCCGATCGAAGCTGACCTGTTCGAGTGATACCGCGTCCGGATTCTGGCTGAGATCCTCGGCGTAGAGATCGACCACATAGGTCAGCATGGCGTTCCGCCGCTCGTCGGCATGAAAGGCGAGGAGTTCGCCCACGCTGCGCGTTTCGCAGAACGGATAGAACAGATATTCGGCGTTATAACAATAATAGAACCATGTGCCCGGTTCCGCGGCGGCGATCATCCTGTTGATGGCGTCAAACACGATGTCCGCCGCGCTGCAGTCAAGGCTGACCCGTCGCACCCGACCGTCAAGATCGGTTGGCAATTCGAAACTGTCCGGCATCAACGCGACGACCGAGCGAAAGCCCTGGTCAAGATGATGGTTGAGGGTGCTGACAAGTTCGGTATCGTCCTCGGCAAAGATCAGCGCGACCGGCCCGTTGCTCAGGACATCGCGATGGCCGGAGATGAACGCATCCAGAGAAGAGTATGACATGTTCGCGTTTCCCGGTGGAGCGGCTGGAAGATTGCCGCAAAGTCGGTTAATTCCGGGTGCATTGCAAGGCGGCGGCAAACGGTCTAATGCAGGCCGCTGATCGAACCCGAAAGGCGATGCGCATGACGGCCCCCAAGAAACTGTTCATCAAGACCTATGGCTGCCAGATGAATGTCTATGACAGCGAGCGCATGGCCGAGGCCCTGGGCGGGCAGGGCTATGTCGAGACGAAATCGGCGGACGATGCGGACATGATCCTGCTCAACACCTGTCATATCCGCGAAAAGGCGGCGGAAAAGGTCTATTCGGAGCTGGGCCGGTTCAAGGGGCTGAAAGCGGCAAATCCTGATCTCAAGATCGGCGTGGCGGGCTGCGTTGCCCAGGCCGAAGGCGAAGAGATCATGCGCCGCCAACCGCTGGTCGATCTGGTGGTGGGGCCGCAGAGTTATCACCGTTTGCCCGAGATGGAGGCAAAGACCCGCGCGGGTGAAAAGGCGCTCGACACGGATTTCCCCGAAGAGGACAAGTTTGAGAAACTGAAGACGCGCCCCAAGGCCAGCCGCGGCCCCACCGCCTTTCTGACCGTGCAGGAGGGCTGCGACAAGTTCTGCGCTTTTTGCGTGGTGCCGTATACCCGTGGTGCCGAGGTCAGCCGGCCGGCGGATCGCATCCTGGCCGAGGCGCGCGATCTGGTGGAGCGCGGCGTGCGCGAAATCACCCTGCTGGGGCAGAACGTCAACGCCTATCACGGGGCGGGGGCCGACGGGGACATGACGCTGGCGCAGCTTATCTGGGCGCTGGACAAGATCGACGGGCTGGAGCGTATCCGCTTTACCACCAGCCATCCGAACGACATGGGCGACGATCTGATCGCGGCGCATGGCGCGTGTTCCAAGCTGATGCCCTACCTGCATCTGCCGGTGCAATCGGGTAGCGACAAGATACTCAAGCGCATGAATCGCAGTCACACGGCCGAGAGCTATCTGCGCCTGATCGAACGCATTCGCGCCGCGCGTCCCGATATTCTGATGTCGGGCGATTTCATCGTGGGCTTCCCCGAAGAGACCGAGGCGGACTTTCAGGCGACGATGGACCTGATTGAAGAGGTCAATTACGGCTATGCCTATTCGTTCAAATACTCGACACGTCCGGGCACACCGGCCGCCGAGCGTGCGCAGGTCGACGAAGATGTAAAGTCCGAACGCCTGCAACGGCTCCAGACGCTGATCACGCGCCAACAGCGCGCGGCGCAGGACAGCATGGTTGGCAAGGAGGTCAGCGTGCTCTTTGAGAAACCGGGCCGGCAAGAGGGGCAGATGGGTGGCAAGTCCGAGTATCTGCACGCGGTTCATGTCGAGGATGCCGGAATTAAGGTTGGCGATATTCGCAAGGTGCGGGTCATCGCGTCCGGCAGCAATTCGCTGAGCGGTGAACTGGTCTGATCGGCAGATGAGCGGCGCCTTCGTCCGCGTTTCTTCGCCCCGATGTTACAATTACATGAAAATCGCCTGCTATCGCTTGCATGGGCGCACGGAACTTGGCACGTTCAGGGGAAATTGCCAACGTGGCAAACGAGGAGAACTGATTGGTCACGAGTGCCCTGACCCCGCCATCAACCGATGCGACACCTCCCGAGGTGGTGATCGAATTTCCGGACAATCGTCTCTTGATCGATCTCTGCGGAGAGCATGACCGCAATCTTGTCGATATCGAGGCCAAGACCGGTGTGCAGATCGTGCGGAGAGGCAACCAGCTCCTGATCCTTGGCGACGCGGACAGCCAGCAGCAGGCTTCGGATGTCTTGAAATCTCTTTATGATCGGCTCGAAAACGGGCGCGATGTGGACACCGGCGATATCGACCGCGAACTGCGCATGGGCGGTTCCGATGAAGGAACCGGAGTCCGCGACGGTGACCAGCTCGAGATGTTCCGGGGCGGCAAGGTCGAAATCAAGACCCGCAAAAAACTGGTCGAACCGCGCACGGCGGCGCAGAAAGATTACGTGCTGTCGCTGTTCGAGAATGAGCTGGCGTTTGGAATCGGTCCGGCGGGCACCGGAAAAACCTATCTTGCGGTTGCGGTGGGTGTCTCGATGTTCATCGGTGGCCAGGTCGATCGGATCATCCTGTCCCGCCCGGCTGTCGAGGCGGGCGAGAAGCTGGGCTATCTGCCCGGTGACATGAAGGACAAGGTCGATCCCTACATGCAGCCGCTTTATGATGCGCTGAACGATTTTCTGCCGGGCAAGCAACTGGCCAAGCTGATCGAGGACAAGCGCATCGAGATCGCGCCGCTGGCCTTCATGCGGGGCCGCACGCTGTCCAACGCCTTCGTGGTGCTCGACGAGGCGCAGAACGCCACTGCGATGCAGATGAAGATGTTCCTGACCCGGCTTGGCGAGGGCAGCCGCATGGTCATCACCGGTGATCGCAGCCAGGTGGATTTGCCGCGCGGTGTGCCCTCGGGCCTCGCCGATGCGGAGCGGTTGCTCAAGTCAATCCCCAGGATCAGCTTCAATTATTTCACCTCCAAGGATGTCGTCCGTCATCCTCTGGTGGCCGCGATCATCGAAGCTTATGAGGCGGATACCTGAACTCTTCCGCTGCAAAAGGCAGGCCCGGCATGTCTCGCGATGGGGTGGCGGTACAAGCGTGGCTGTGCGGGACATCCACGCCAATCCCTGATTCAACGATCCTCTCCGGAGGACGCAACGAAGCCAGAGGGACCAGAGGGAATTGACGCTCCTGCCGGTTTGAAGGATGTGTTGTGCCACAAACAAGACAAACAGGGAGTGGAACGGGATGAAGAAACTGTTGCTTGCGACCGCTGCGATTGCGCTTGGTGCAACGACGGCGATGGCCGAGGTGAAGGTCGGGATGATCACCACGCTGTCGGGCGGCGGGGCTGGGCTTGGCATTGATGTGCGCGACGGCTTCCTGCTGGCGCTCAAGCAATCCGGCCGTGACGATGTGGAACTCATCATCGAGGACGACCAGCGCAAGCCCGACGTGGCGGTCCAGCTCTCGGACAAGATGATCCAGTCCGAGCGGGTGGACGTGATGACCGGCATCATCTGGTCCAACCTCGCGATGGCGGTGGTGCCTTCGGCCACGGCGCAGGGTGTGTTCTATCTGTCGCCGAATGCGGGGCCATCCCAGTTGGCCGGCGCGGGATGCAGCCCGCTGTATTTCAACGTCGCCTGGCAGAACGACAACCTGCACGAGGCGGCAGGCGCCTACGCCAATGAGGCAGGTTACAAGAGCAGTTTCATCCTCGCGCCGAACTATCCTGCGGGCAAGGACGCCCTGACCGGATACAAGCGGACCTTCGGCGGCGACCTCGCGGGCGAATTGTACACTGAACTCGGGCAAACCGACTATGCAGCGGAAATCGCGCAAATCCGTGCTTCAGGCGCGGACAGCGTGTTCTTTTTCCTCCCCGGCGGCATGGGAATATCGTTCCTCAAGCAATATGCGGATTCAGGGGTCGGTTTGCCGGTGGTCGGGCCGGCCTTCAGCTTTGATCAGGGCATCCTGCAAGCGGTGGGCGAAGCGGCGGTGGGCGTCGTGAATACCTCGCAATGGTCCAAGGATATCGACAACCCGACAAACGCGGCCTTCGTCGAGAGCTTTGAAGCCGAGTACGGACGGTTGCCGTCGCTCTATGCCAGCCAGGGTTTCGACACTGCGAACCTGCTGTTCTCTGCCCTCGACAAGGCCGCCCCCTCGGACAAGGCCGCGTTCCAGGCAGCGTTGGAGGCCGCCGATTTCGACAGCACGCGCGGCGCGTTCCGGTTCGGGCCGAACCATCACCCGATCCAGACCATCTATGCCCGTGAAGTGATCAAGGAAGGTGACGTCTATACCAACAAGATCATCGGCACCGCGCTCAAAGATCACGCCGACGCCTATGCATCCGAGTGCAAGATGTAAGCAAGGCCGTCGCCCGGACCGACATGGTCCGGGTCCATACCGGCGGAGGGCCGTGTGTCTCTGATCCTGATTATCGAGCAGGTCCTGAACGGCCTGCAATCCGGCGTCATGTTGTTCCTGATGGCGGCGGGGCTGACCCTGATCTTTGGTGTTATGGGACTCATAAATCTCGCGCATGGCTCGCTTTACATGATCGGAGCCTTTGCTGCGGCAGCGGTGGCGGGATTTACCGGGTCTTTCGCTCTGGCGCTGATCGGGGCGCTGGCCGCTGCGGCGGCTGCGGGCGCGATCATCGAGATCACCGTGATACGGCGACTGTATGCGTCAGACCACCTTGATCAGGTGCTGGCGACATTCGCCCTGATCCTTATTATCTCCGAGGGTACGCGCTGGATCTTTGGCTCCTTTCCGCTGTTCCTGGAAATCCCGCCCTATCTCGCCGGGCCGGTGACGCTGCCGGGCGGCATCGCCTATCCAAAATACCGGCTGGCCCTGATCGTTGCAGGGCTGGCCGTGGGCGGGCTGTTGTGGTTCCTGATCGAACGCACGCGAATGGGTATCCGTATCCGCGCGGGCGAAAATGATCGCGAGATGATCGCCGCTCTGGGGGTCGATATCTCGCGGCTCTACACGCTGGTCTTTGCGCTCGGCGCGGCCCTTGCCGGGCTGGCGGGGGCTCTGGTCGGCGCGATCCAGTCGGTGCAGGTGGGCATGGGCGAACCTGTGCTGATCCTTGCCTTTGTCGTCATCGTCATTGGTGGCATCGGCTCGCTCAAGGGGGCGTTTATGGGCGCGTTGCTTGTCGGTTTGACGGATACGCTCGGGGGCATTTTCCTGCCGGAACTCTTCAAGCTGTTCACCGATCCGGCCACCGCGCAATCGGCCGGGGCGTCGCTGGCGTCGATGTCGATCTACATTCTGATGAGCCTCGTGCTGATCTGGCGGCCAACCGGCCTGTTCGGGGCGCCGGCATGATCAGGGAACGCCATCTCAACATCGGTTTGCTGGCGGGGCTGCTGGCGGTTGCGCTCTGGGCGATGCTGGCGGATCAGCCCTTTACCATCACCCTTGCCACGCGCGCGGTGATCCTGGCGCTCGCGGCGGCGGGGTTGAACATCGCGCTTGGCATCGGCGGATTGGTCAGTCTTGGACATGCGGCGTTCTTTGGGCTTGGCGGTTATGTCATGGGTGTGCTGGCCTATCACGCCCAGACCTACACGCCGCTTGAACTGGGCCCGCTCAGTATTGCCGGCACGAAATCCATGCCGGTGATCTGGCTGGCAGCCATCTGCGTCTCGGGGCTCGCCGCGCTGGTGATCGGCCTGCTCGGCCTGCGAACGAGCGGTGTCTATTTCATCATGATCACACTCGCCTTCGGGCAGATGTTTTACTATTTCGCGATTTCCTGGAGCGCCTATGGCGGTGAGGACGGGCTATCGATCTATGTCCGCAACGGGTTTACGGGGCTGAACACGCTGGTCCCGATCCAGTTTTTCGGGATCTGTTATGTCATCCTGTGCCTTGTCCTCTACCTGCATGCCCGGCTTGCCCGGTCGCCCTTCGGCCTCGCGCTGAACGCGGCGCGGCAAACTCCGGTCCGGGTGCTGACCGTGGGTCTGGACCCGACGCGGCTCAAACTGGTCGCCTTCGTGCTGTCGGGGGCGATTACCGGTCTGGCGGGGGCGCTGTTCGCGGATTTGTACCGTTTTGTCAGTCCAACCATGTTCAGTTGGCAGATGTCGGGGGAATTGATCGTGCTGATCATCCTCGGCGGTGTCGCGCGGCTTTGCGGGCCGGTTGTCGGGGCCGTCGTGTTCGTCATGCTTGAGCACCTGCTTGGCGGGTTGACGGATTTCTGGCACGTCTGGCTTGGAGTCATCCTTTTGCTGATCGTGCTCTTTGCGCGCGGCGGGCTCATCGGCATGGTCTCCGGTCGGGCGGTGGCGCATGACTGAGCCGGTGCTGAAAACCATCGGCCTGACCCGGCGCTTTGGTGCGATGGTCGCGAGTGACGATGTTTCGCTCGACCTGCGCGCGGGCGAGATTCACGCGATCATCGGGCCGAACGGTGCAGGCAAGTCGACCCTGATCAACCAGATTTGTGGTGAACTGAAGCCCGATAGCGGTGCGGTTCATATCGCGGGTCAGGACGTGACCCGGCTCGATACTGCCGCGCGGGCGCGTCTGGGACTGGCGCGGACCTTCCAGATCAGCGCCCTGGTGATGGAAGACACGGTGCTTCAGAACGCTATGCTGGGTGCGCTTGGAGCCGGCGGGCGGCCCTGGCGGTTCTGGCGTCCGGCGCTGGCCGATCCGGATTTGCGGGAGCGTGCCGAGACCGCGCTGGATCGCGTCGGGTTGCTGCCGCAGCGCGGCACCCGCGTTTCAGACCTCAGCCACGGACAACGCCGGCAACTTGAAGTCGCCGTTGCGCTGACACTCGAACCAAGGGCCTTCGTCATGGATGAGCCCATGGCGGGCCTCGGCGCGGAGGGCTCGAAATCGCTGACCGGTTTTCTCGACGGCTTGCGTGAAGAAGCGCCGATCTTGCTGGTTGAGCATGATATGGATGCGGTGTTTGCATTGGCCGACCGGATCAGCGTGCTGGTCTATGGCCGGGTCATCGCCTCGGGACCTGTCGAGGACATCCGGGCCAATCCGGATGTGCGCCACGCCTATCTGGGGACCGGCTCATGAGTCTTCTTGAGGTGTCCGGTCTGACTGCGTCCTATGGTGCGGCGCAAGCCCTGTTCGGAGTCGATCTGAGCGTCGGTCAGGGTGAAGTCGTTGCATTGATGGGGCGCAACGGCGTGGGCAAGACGACAACGGTGCGCGCGATTTGCCGGATGATGGCGTCAGGTGGCGAATTGCGGTTTGACGGCGTCGATCTGCACGGCTTGGCCAGCCACAAGGCCGCGCGGCTGGGGATCGGGCTGGTGCCCGAGGGGCGGCGCTGTTTTCGCGATCTGACGGTTGTTGAAAACCTGGTCGCTGCGGCGCGACCCGGGCCGTGGGATGTGGATCAGGTGTTTCAATTGTTCCCGAGACTGGGAGAGCGGCGACAGCAGCGTGCGGCGTCGTTGTCGGGTGGCGAGCAGCAGATGCTGGCGATCGGCCGCGCCCTGACGACCAATCCGCGCCTGCTGGTGCTCGACGAGGCGACAGAGGGTCTTGCGCCGCTCATCCGCGACCAGATCTGGCAGGCGATCCTGCGGCTCAAGACCGAACACGGGATGTCGATCCTGTTGATCGACAAACTGGTGCGCGAGATCGCAAACGTGTCAGACCGGGCGGTGATCCTCGAGCGCGGAAGGACGGTCTGGACCGGTAGCATCGCGATGCTGACTCCGGAGGTGACCGGCAGATTTGTCGGTGTCTGATCATCCCCGCGGCGGTGATGGCGTGCGCGCGGCATGATGCAGAGCCGCAGGCCGGACGTTTCGTGCCAGTTTCCGGCTTGCGGTCGGCGCGGCGGAGGGTCACACCTTCGGGTGAAAGCCAGGAGGATGCCATGACCCAGATCATTTCCGCGCTCAGCGACGTTGCCGACCGATACGAAGCCCTGTTCGTAGACCTTTGGGGCTGTGTTCACGATGGGGTACGGGCCTATCCCGACGCCATTGCGGCCCTGCGCGCCTATCGCGAGACCGGGGGCACCGTCGTGCTCGTCACCAATTCGCCCAAACCGCGCGCGGGTGTCCAGGAGCAACTGGCAACATTCGGCGTACCCGATGACGCCTGGGACAGCATCGCGTCCTCTGGCGACAGCGCGCGAGCGGCGATGTATCGCGGCACCGTCGGAGAAAAGGTCTGGTTCATGGGCGAAGAAGAGCGCGACGCGGGCTTTTTCGCGCCGATCGGCGTGGTTCAGGACCCGGTTCGCATCACTCGCGTGCCGCTGGATGAGGCCGAGGGGATCGTGTGCTGCGGTCCTTTCGACCCGCTCGCCGACCCGGACGCGAACCGGCCCCAGTTTCTCTATGCCAAGCAGAAGGGTCTGAAACTGCTATGCGCGAATCCCGATATTGTCGTGGATCGGGGCGAGGTGCGCGAATGGTGTGCGGGCGCGCTGGCGCGGCTCTATACCGAGATGGGGGGCGAAAGCCTCTATTTCGGCAAACCACATCCCCCGATCTATGATCTGGCGCGCCGACGGTTGGCCGAGATCGACCGCCTGGTTCCGGATTCCTCGATCCTGGCCATCGGTGACGGCATCCAGACCGATATTCTGGGCGCATCCGGAGAAGATATTGACTCGCTCTTCATCACCGGAGGGCTGGCGGCACGAGAAACCAGAACCAGTGACCAGCCGGACGCGACCGCTTTGGAGAAATATCTGAGCGATCAGCAGATGTCGCCGAGCTATGCGATCGGGTTTCTGCGATAGGTCGTCTGTCGCGGCCACTGCGGTGCACCTTGTCGTAAGGCTCCCAGCGGCCCAGTCGCAACCGGATCAGTGTCAGTTCATCAAAGCTGTTCATGATATGTGCCCTTGCTGAATATCGCGTCGGGTCATCATCGCCGATGTCTCCTGACACATGCTGTCAGGTGGGGATGATATAGTGGCAGCAGATACTCCAAGGGAATGCGGACACCATGCCCCGCTCAAGCCGACTTTTTGAAATCATCCAGATCCTGCGCGTCGCCGAGGGTCCCGTCACGGCGGCGGACCTGGCCGACCAACTGGAAGTATCCGTTCGCACGATATATCGCGACATTGCGGCCTTGCAGGGGATGCGCACGCCGATCGAGGGCGAAGCCGGCATGGGGTATCTCATGCGGAAAGGCTATGATCTGCCGCCGCTGAATTTCGATACCGACGAGATCGAAGCCCTGCGCGTCGCCTTGGCGATGCTGGCCCGGACCGGTGACAGCGCATTGCAGCGGGCGGCGCAGCGGGTCTGTGGCAAGATCGACGCGCTGCATGGCCCGGCGGATTGGCTCGAAATCGTGCCCTGGGGGGCACCCTCGGATGACAGCGCGCCGGATTGTGTGTCAAAGGCGATGTTGCGCACTGCCATCCGCGAGGAAAGCAAGCTCGAATTGCTTTATCGTGATGAAAATAATAACGAAACCCGTCGCGTCGTCAGGCCGCTGGTCCTGATCTATCACCTGAACTGCGTGATGTTGGCGGCGTGGTGCGAAACACGGTCTGCTTTCCGCCATTTTCGGACAGACCGGATTTGGGACTGTACCCTTACCGGCACAGATTTCACGGGCGAGGGGGCGGTGCTGCGCAGGCTCTGGCGCGAGCAATACGAGAGAGAAGGGACGCAGGTCGGGACCGCTGTCGGCGGATAGAACGCGGCCGTCGGGCAAAAAAGACACAGAATCACTTGATTTTCTGCGACTGCAAAGTAATAAAGTTGCAAGCCAAGATCGAATGTAGATCATATATTACTGCGCCGATGACGAATGAGGATACCATGTTGGACAATTTGCCCCGTGGCACGATCTGTATCGAAGATATCGAAATGGGAATGTCGCGCCATCTGCGCAAGGTGGTGACGGACGAGGATATCGAGATGTTCGCGCAGGTCTCGACCGACCGGAATCCGGTGCATCTGGATGACGACTATGCTCAAGATACCATTTTCGAAGGGCGCATCGCCCATGGCATGCTGACTGCGGGCCTGATTTCGGCGGTGATTGGCGAGCAATTGCCCGGTCACGGCACCGTGTATATGGGACAGACATTGAAGTTTCTTGCGCCGGTGCGCCCGGGCGACATGGTCTATGCCGAAGTCAAGGTGGTTGATATCGACATGGGCAAGCGCCGGGTCAAACTCGACTGTCATTGTTCGGTGGACGGCAAGAAGGTCCTGATCGGCGAGGCGATGGTGCTCGCCCCGAGTCGCAAGTTCGACTAGCGCACCGACGCTCTTGCGCGCGGGCGCGTTGCCCGCTACGCAACGCAAATGCGGATCGTGCGGGACTATCAGTTTGTTCAGGAAGCAGATCGCGGCGCGAGCGTCGCGATTGGCAATTTCGATGGTGTCCATCTGGGTCATCAGACGGTGATCGACATTGCCCGGCGCGCGGCTCCCGACGCGCCTTTGGGTGTGCTGACATTCGAACCGCATCCCCGAGAGTTCTTTGCCCCCGACGCGCCGCCGTTTCGGCTCATGGGGCGCGAGGCCCGGACGAGTCGGCTGGCCAAGCTGGGCGTCGAACTTCTCTATGAACTGGCCTTCAACGCGTCGCTCGCGTCGCTCAGCCCCGAGGCATTCTCGCGCAGCGTTATTCACGACGGGTTCGGTCTGAAACACGTCGTCGTCGGTCATGATTTCTGCTTTGGCCGGGGCCGGGCGGGAACCGCCGCCGATCTGGTGCGCCACGGCAAGGAAATGGGGTTTGGCGTCACCATCGCACCGCTGCTTGAAAACGGTGACCGCACCGTGTCGTCCACCGCCATCCGCACCGCGCTTGGCGAGGGGCGTCCACGCGATGCGGCGGCCATGCTCGGACATTGGCATCGCATCGAAGGCAAGGTGATCAGCGGCGAGCAGCGCGGCAGGGTCCTGGGCTTTCCGACCGCCAACATGTCGATCAGCGGGATCCATCCCCCGGCCTTCGGCGTCTATGCGGTGCTGGTGGATGTGGTCGACGGACCGCACGCGGGCAGCTATCACGGTGTCGCATCGCTTGGCGTGCGGCCGATGTTCGGTCGGAACAGGCCGAATATCGAAACCTACCTGTTCGATTTTACCGGCGATCTGTATGGCGCTACTCTGTCCGTGGGGCTGGTGGATTATCTTCGTCCAGAACAGAAATTCGATGACGTGGATGGCCTCGTGGCGCAGATGCATGCCGACAGCGCCCGCGCCCGCGATATCCTGGCCGCCACATGAGTGATCCGATCGACCGGGCCGGTCTTGCGCCTCGTTTCTGGGAGCGCAAGCCGTTGCGGAAACTGAACCGGCAGGAATGGGAGGCGCTGTGCGATGGTTGCGGCAAGTGCTGCCTGAACAAGCTCGAAGACGAGGACAGCGGAGAAGTCGCCCTGACGCGGGTGGCGTGCCGTTTGCTGGACGATGCCACATGTCGCTGCGCCCAATACGACATCCGGCATCAATTCGTGCCCGAATGCATCGTGTTGAAACCCGACAATATCGACAGCCACGCCTACTGGATGCCGCAGACCTGCGCCTATCGGCTATTGTGGGAGGGCAAGCCGCTGTTTGACTGGCACCCGCTGATCTCGGGAACCGCGCAATCGGTGCATGACGCAGGGGTTTCCGTACAGGGGTGGACGGTGCCCGAGTTCGAAATCCCGGAAGACGACTGGGAAGAGTATATCATCGAGGAGCCGATCTGATGTTCTTTGCATCCGACAATTCGGGGCCGGTCCATCCGCAGGTGCTGTCCGCCTTGGGGGCGGCCAATGACGGTTACGCGATGGGCTATGGTGATGACGCGCTGACCAGACAGGTGCAGGATCGCATTCGCGAAATTTTCGCGGCGCCGGAGGCGGCGGTATATCTGGTTGCGACGGGCACGGCCGCGAATGCGCTGGCATTGGCAACCCTGTGCCAGCCATATCAGACCGTGTTCTGCTCGCCCGTGGCACATATCCACGAGGACGAATGCAACGCGCCCGAATTCTATACCGGAGGAGCCAAGCTGACATTGGTGCCGGGCGGGGACAAGATGACCGCCGATGCGCTGGCGGCGACGATTGCCCGGGAAAACACCCGTGGCGTGCATGGACCGCAGCGGGGGCCGGTGTCGATCACCCAGGTCACGGAGCGGGGATCGGTCTACACACTTGAGGAACTGCGCGCCCTGACGGCAGTTGCCCGCGACCATGACCTGCCCTGCCATCTTGACGGTGCGCGTTTTGCAAACGCACTCGTGCGGCTGGACTGCGCGCCAGCGGACATGTCATGGCGTGCGGGGATCGATGTGCTGTCCTTTGGCGGCACCAAGAACGGGTTGCTCGGCGTCGAGGCGGTGATCTTTTTTGATCCCGAGAAGGCGTGGGAATTCGAATTGCGTCGCAAGCGCGGCGGGCACCTGTTTTCCAAGGGACGGTATCTCGCCGCCCAGATGAACGCATATCTTGCGGACGATCTCTGGCTCACCTCTGCGCGGTCGGCAAACGCCGCGTGCACGCGCCTGGTCCGGGGGCTGCGCAGCGCGGGCGCGGAATTTGCCCATTCACCGGATGCCAACATGATCTTTGCCGGCCTGCCACGCGCCGTGCATCGCCGGTTGCATAATGCCGGGGCGGTCTATCATCTGTGGGATGGGGTACTGGATGGTGCCGATCCGCACGAGATGCTGACCGCGCGCTTTGTGTGTGACTGGTCGATCAGCGATGCGCAGATCGACCAGTTCCTGAGCGTCTTGCAAGCCTAGCGCGTTTCGCGATTAACTTGAAACATTCGCATCACCTAACGCGTTGAAATCTCTGATTTCAGGCAGCGTTGGGTGATTCAGGTTTAGCGCGAAATGCTATAGCGCGTTTCGCGCCTAACCTAAAAACCGGGCATCACCTGATGCCACGAAATCTCTCGTTTCAGGCGACGTCCTCGGGCCCGGCAGAGTCCGCGATCCTGGCGAACTGGTGCCGCAGATGGCTGACGGTCTCTTGCGGGTGGGTTATCGGCAACATGTGCCCGGCGCCTTCGACCACGCCCGTTTCCGATTGCGGGATGCGGCGGGCCAGACCGTCAATCACCGTGGTCATGATCTCCGCCGACTTGCCGCCCCGCATCAGCAGCACGGGCATGGTCAAAGCCTGCAAACGCTCGGGGCGAAGCAGACCGGGCCGGTCTTCGTACAGCACCGAATTGCTCGCCGGAAGCACGTGAATACCGCGTGCCATCGCGGCCCGGGTCTCTTCACGCAGGTCGGGCCAGCGGGTCAGGCCATCGCCCCAGGCACGATTGAACAGACGCGCGGCCAGCTCCCGGTCGCCCGCCTCGAGCGCGTCGTTGACCGGGCGCATGGCCTCCTGTTCGCGGGCCAGGTCATTGGGAGTGTCCTGCATGGCGACGGCAAAGAACACCGGTTCGATCAGCGTCAGGGTTCGCACCAGTTGCGGATGCTCGGCGGCCAGACGCAGAGCAAGCACCGCACCGAAGGAATGACCGACCACGTCCATCGGCCGGTCGATCAGGCGCAGGATGGCGTTGTTCATCAAATCGGAAAAATCGCCGGTTTCATCCCAATCCGGGCTGCGCCCATGCGAGAACATGTCGGGCGCGAGCATGGTGATCTCGTCCTCCATCTCCGTCGCCACCCCGCGCCATGCGCCGGAATGGGCGATCGTGCAATGCAGGGCCAGAACAGTCCGGGGGCCATGTCCAAAACTGCGGCTGTACAGGCTGGCGGGATCGGTCACGATTTCAGCGCCGCGAGATGTGCGTCGAGATCTTCCAGCCGATCCTGTCCCCAGAACCTCTCACCGTCTTGCGTGATGTAAAAAGGGGCCCCGAATACGCCCCTTTCCACGGCCTCTTCGAGGTTGGCGGCATAGGTTTCCGCGCCCTGCAGCAGGCCGCTATCGGCAAGTGATGCATCAAAGCCCGCACCGGAGAGGCAGGCGCGGATCACGTTGTCGTCGGCAATGTCCTTGTCTTCGACCCAGCAGGCGCGCATGAACGAACGGACAAGGCGACCGACATCTCCGCCACCCGACGCCTGCGCCGCGATGATGGCATAGGATGACGGCGCCATATTGGTGGGAAAATGCGCCGGCTTCAGGTTTAGCGGCATGTTCAGTCGCTTTGCGCGCCGCACGAGATCCTGATTGCGGTATTCGATGCGTGACGGATGGCGATCCTTCGGGGCAACGCCACCTGTTCGCCCGAACAGGGCCATGATGTCGAGCGGCTTGTAGGTGATCGACGCGCCGTGTTTCGCGGCGATGTTTTCCAGCCCGTCACCCGCAAGATACGCGAATGGCGATATTGTCGCAAAGAAGTAATCAATGTTGGTCATCTGCTGATTTCTCTCCGGCTATTTCTTTGCGGGACGGTAAGGCCATGCTAAGCGGTGTCAACATTACGAATCTGTCACAATTGCCCATTGCGCCGGGAACCCTTGCCATGCCTCAGTCGACCGAACCCAAGCTGATCGCCGGAAACTCCAACCTCCCACTGGCCACCGCGATTGCCAAACGGATGACAATGCATCGCGGGATCCACACCGGCCTGGTCGATGCCCGCGTCGAACGGTTTAACGACGGCGAGATCTTTGTCGAAGTTTTCGAAAATGTCCGCGGCGAAGATATGTATATCATTCAATCGACGTCGAACCCGGCAAATGACAACCTGATGGAACTGCTGATCATGGCCGATGCGCTGCGTCGGTCCAGCGCGTCACGGGTGACGGCGATCCTGCCGTATTTCGGCTATGCCCGTCAGGACCGGCGCACCAAGGCGCGCACCCCGATTTCCGCCAAGCTGGTTGCCAACATGATGGTGGGCACGGGGATCGAACGGGTTCTGACAATGGACCTGCATGCCGCCCAGATCCAGGGCTTCTTTGATATCCCGGTGGATAACCTTTATGCGTCGCCGGTCTTTGCGCTGGATATCAAGACCCATTTCAAAGAGCACATGAGCGACCTGATGGTCGTCTCGCCCGATGTGGGCGGTGTCGCACGGGCTCGGGAGCTGGCCAAGCGCATCAATTCGCCGCTGTCGATCGTGGACAAGCGCCGTGAAAAGCCCGGTGAAATTGCCGAGATGACCGTGATCGGCAATGTCGAAGACAAGATCTGCCTGATCGTGGACGACATGTGCGATACCGCCGGAACGCTCTGCAAGGCGGCACAGGTTCTGTTGGAAAACGGCGCGCGCGAGGTGCATTCCTATATCACCCATGGCGTGATGAGCGGACCGGCGGTCGAACGCGTCACCAATTCGGTCATGAAATCTCTGGTCATCACCGACACGATCCAGCCCAGCGAAGCGGTGCTCGCCGCCAAGAATATCCGGATCGTGCCCACGGCACCGGTCTTTGCTCAGGCGATCCTGAACATCTGGAACGGCACGTCGGTGTCTTCTCTCTTCGAGGATTCGACGCTGACCCCGATCTACGAATCGCTCTATTCGGCGGCGTGATCGGGCAGGGGGTGGCTCAGTAGAGCTCCCAATCGTCCGAGTGAGGCAAAGCGCCAATCGCAATCCAGGCGGCACGGATACGGGCAAAGCGGGTATCGGCCCATGTCCGGAACACAATATCAAAACCTTGCGTTGTCACATCGCGGGTCACGAGTTCGGCACGAAGGGCGGTTGACGCCTTGGCGTCCCAAAGTGAAATCGAAACCTGCACGACCGGCGGTTCGCGATAGCGCTGATCAAACTCGATATGTTTGCGGCACTCGCGTGGGCCGCTGCCGGTCCACATTTCCCCGTCATTCTCGAAATCGGAAAACAACACGACGTCGCCCTGATCGATGCCAAGAAGATGGGATTCAAGTCTTTTCATTCGGGTCTTTTGAATTCGCGGCTTGTGATCTGTCTTCGATATATTCGAACGCGCGCCATTGCTAGGCGGTTGATGCGCAAAATCACGACATTACGCCACGAAAAAGCCGGCCCTGATCGGGGCCGGCTCATTCATTGTGACGAGATGCGAACCGATCAGACGTTGATGTGATCGCCCAGTGCCACCATGTCGGCGAGCAGCTTGGCTGCGTCGTCAACCGGACCCGGTTCGTTCTTGAAGGTTTCCTTTGCCGCTTCGTGTCCGGCACGGGCCTCTTCAATCATTTCGTCGATATGGGCGCGGGTCACTTCGTTGAGCGGCATCGCCCTTTCGGCAAGCACCGACAGGCTGGTTGCATTGATCTCGGCAAAGCCACCGGAAACCAAATACTCCGCCTGCCCGGACGGGCCATCAATCCGCAATACGCCGGGGCGCAGGGTGGTGATCAGCGGTGAGTGATCGGGCATCGCCGTCATGTCGCCGTCCGCACCCGGGATCTGGACCGAGCTCACCTCGAGCGAAGCAAGGCTCCGCTCGGGGCTGACCAGGTCAAATTGCATTGTATCTGCCATCAGGCTGCTCCTCAGGCTGCGTCAGCGGCCATGCGCTCGGCTTTGGCGATCACTTCGTCGATGCCGCCGACCATGTAGAACGCACCTTCGGGCAGGTGGTCATACTCGCCGGCCACAACCGCCTTGAACGAGGCAATGGTGTCTTCGAGCGGAACCTGCACACCGGGCGAACCGGTAAAGACCTGCGCCACGTCGAACGGCTGCGACAGGAAACGCTGGATCTTCCGGGCACGGGCCACGGTCAGCTTGTCCTCTTCGCTGAGTTCGTCCATGCCGAGAATGGCGATGATGTCCTGCAGCGACTTGTAGCGCTGGAGCGTTTCCTGAACGTCCGTCGCAACCTTGTAGTGCTCTTCGCCGACAACCGCCGGGTCGAGCAGACGCGAGGTCGAGGCCAGCGGATCCACGGCCGGGTAGATGCCCAGCTCGGAAATCGCGCGGTCCAGAACCGTGGTTGCATCAAGGTGCGAGAACGAGGTTGCAGGCGCCGGGTCGGTCAGGTCGTCCGCAGGCACGTAAACCGCCTGTACCGAGGTGATCGAACCGGCCTTGGTCGAGGTGATGCGTTCCTGCATCGCGCCCATGTCGGTGGCCAGTGTCGGCTGATAGCCCACGGCAGAGGGGATACGGCCCAAGAGGGCGGACACTTCGGAACCGGCCTGCGTAAAGCGGAAGATGTTGTCGACAAAGAACAGAACGTCGGTGCCGGTTTCGTCGCGGAACTGCTCGGCAAGGGTCAGGCCCGAAAGCGCGACACGCATACGGGCTCCCGGAGGCTCGTTCATCTGGCCGTAGACCAGGGCGATCTTGCTCTCTTCGAGATTGTCCGGAACGATAACGCCGGATTCGATCATCTCGTGGTAGAGGTCGTTGCCCTCACGGGTCCGTTCACCCACACCGGCGAACACCGACACACCCGAGTGCACCTTGGCGATGTTGTTGATCAGCTCCATGATCAGAACCGTCTTGCCCACGCCGGCACCGCCAAACAGGCCGATCTTGCCGCCTTTTGCATATGGCGCAAGCAGGTCGATGACCTTGATGCCGGTGGTCAGAACTTCGGATTCGGTTGCCTGGTCCGCGAAATCCGGCGCTTCCTGATGGATCGCGCGACGGGTTTTTGCCTTGACCGGGCCCTTTTCATCGACGGGGTCACCGATCACGTTCATGATACGGCCCAGCGTGGCGCTGCCCACCGGCACCGAGATCGGCTCGCCCAGGTCGGTGACCTCGGCGCCGCGCACCAGACCTTCGGTGGCGTCCATCGCGACGGTGCGAACGGTGTTCTCGCCAAGGTGCTGAGCCACTTCGAGGATCAGACGGTTGCCGTTGTTGTCGGTTTCAAGCGCGTTCAGGATTTCGGGCAGTTGGTCGTCGAACTGAACGTCGACCACGGCGCCGATGACCTGAGTCACTTTGCCTTTTGCGTTTGCCATGTGTTTGTCTCCGGTTCTCTAGAGCGCTTCCGCGCCCGAAATGATTTCGATAAGCTCGTTTGTGATCACCGCCTGACGCGACCGGTTGAACTGGATGGTCAGTTTGTCGATCATCTCGCCCGCGTTCCGCGTTGCGTTGTCCATTGCAGACATCCGCGCACCTTGTTCGCCGGCACCGTTTTCCAGCAGGGCAGCAAATATCTGCGTGGCCACGCCGCGCGGCAGAAGATCGGCCAGAATGGCCTCTTCGTCCGGCTCGTAGTCATAGAGCGTGCCGCCCGAGTCGCCTTCGGGCGCGTCGAAATCGGCAGGAATGATCTGCTGTGCCGTGGGAACCTGGCTGACCACGTTCACGAACTGGGAGTAGAAGATCGTCGCGACATCGAAGTCGCCGGCATCAAACCGGCTCAGGATGTCCTTGGCGATCCCCTGGGCATCGGAATAGGCGACGCGCTTGACGTCGCTCAGGTCGACATGGCCGACGAATTTGTCCGCGAGATCACGCTTCAGCTGATCCCGGCCCTTTTTTCCGACGGTCAGGATCTTGACGGTCTTGCCGGCCTGCAGAAGCTCCTGTGCCCTGGCGCGGGCCCGTTTGGCGATGTTGCCGTTGAAGCCGCCGCACAAGCCGCGTTCGGCCGTCATCACGACCAGCAGGTGAACCTGATCGCTGCCCGTACCGCTGAGCAGCCTGGGGGCGGAATCAGATCCGCCCGCCGATGCTGCGAGCTGTCCCATCACCGCATTGAAGCGTTCCGTGTAGGGACGTGCCTGTTCGGCACTCTCCTGCGCGCGGCGAAGTTTCGCCGCGGCGACCATTTGCATGGCCTTGGTGATCTTGCGAGTGCTTTTGACACTCTCGATCCTGTTTTTTAAGTCCTTGAGGCTTGGCATCTGACAGCCCCCTTACGCGAAATCGGCGGCGAATTCGTCGAGAGCTGCCTTCACTTTCTCTTCGGCGTCCCCTTTGATCTTGGGATCTTCCTCGGTGATGAACTTCAGCAGATCCGCGTGCTTGCTGCGCAGATGCGCCAGCAGACCGGCCTCAAAGCGGCCAACATCGGCAACCGGGTGCTTGTCGAGATAGCCCTTGGTGCCGGCATAGATCACGCAAACGATTTCCGCGTTGGTCAACGGCGAATATTGCGGCTGTTTCATCAGTTCGGTCAGGCGCGCACCACGGTTCAGCAACTGCTGGGTCGCGGCATCGAGATCCGAGCCGAACTGTGCAAAGGCCGCCATCTCGCGATATTGTGCCAGTTCCAGTTTCACCGGGCCGGCGACCGATTTCATCGCGTTGGTCTGGGCCGACGAGCCGACGCGCGACACCGACAGGCCGGTATTCACCGCCGGGCGGATGCCCTGGTAGAACAGTTCGGTTTCCAGGAAGATCTGGCCGTCGGTGATCGAGATCACGTTTGTCGGGATAAATGCCGAAACGTCGCCACCCTGGGTTTCGATCACCGGCAGAGCGGTCAGCGAACCGGCGCCGAAGTCTTCGTTCAGCTTGGCCGAACGCTCGAGCAGGCGGGAGTGCAGATAGAAAACGTCGCCGGGATAGGCTTCGCGTCCGGGCGGACGACGCAGCAGCAGCGACATCTGACGATAGGCCACCGCCTGTTTGGAAAGGTCATCGTAGATGATCAGGGCGTGACGGCCATTGTCGCGGAAGTGCTCGGCCATCGCGGTCGCGGCATAGGGAGCGAGGAATTGCAGCGGAGCAGGCTCGGACGCGGTCGCGGCAACCACGATCGAGTAGTCCATTGCGCCGTTCTCTTCCAGCTTTTTCACCAGCTGGGCAACGGTCGAACGCTTCTGGCCAACAGCGACATATACACAATAGAGCTTCTTGCTCTCGTCATCGCCGGCCGCGTCGTTATAGACCTTCTGGTTGAGCATCGCGTCAAGTGCGACGGCGGTCTTGCCGGTCTGGCGGTCGCCGATGATCAGCTCGCGCTGGCCGCGGCCGATCGGGATCATCGCGTCAACCGATTTCAGACCGGTCGCCATCGGCTCGTGCACCGATTTGCGCGGGATGATGCCCGGCGCCTTGACGTCGGCGATGCCGCGCTGGCTGGTCTTGATCGGACCTTTGCCATCCAGCGGGTTGCCGAGGCCGTCAACAACACGACCCAGCAGTTCGTCACCGATGGGAACGTCAACGATCGAATTGGTCCGCTTGACGATATCGCCCTCGGTGATGTCGCGGTCGGACCCGAAGATCACGACGCCGACGTTGTCGTTCTCGAGGTTCAGAGCCATGCCCTGAATGCCGCCGGGGAACTCGACCATTTCGCCGGCCTGCACGTTGTCGAGGCCGTAAACACGGGCGATCCCGTCACCGACGCTCAGCACGCGGCCGACCTCGGCCACCTCGGCTTCCTGACCAAAATTCTTGATCTGGTCTTTCAGGATCGCAGAAATCTCTGCTGCTTGGATACCCATTTATCCGACCTCTTTCATTGCATTCTGAAGGGAGTTGAGCTTGGAGCGGATCGACGTGTCGATCATCTTCGAACCCACTTTTACGATAAGACCGCCGATGAGCGAGTCATCGACGGTGGAATTGATGGTGACGGTCTTGCCGACGCGCTCCTTGAGCGTCGCGGCGAGCTTTTCGGATTGTGCCTTGGTGAGGGCCTTGGCACTTATAACGTCTGCGGTCACTTCACCCCGCTCTTCGGCGATCTGTTCGCGCAGGGCGCGGATCAGTTGCGGGACGACGAACAGGCGCCGTTTCTGAGCCATCAGCGCCAGCGACTTGGCAAGCACCTCGGTCAGACCCATCTTGTCGGCAATTGCCGTGATGGCTGCTTCCTGATCGCTGCGCGACACAAGAGGCGAGTGGATCAGGTCGCGCAGGTCGGAGCTTTCACCCAGAGCGGCTGCCAGATCGTTGATACTGGTTTCGAGACTGTCGAGATTCTTGTTCTCTTGTGCGATCTCAAAGATCGCCGTGGCATAGCGCGCGGCTATGCCTGCGGAAATCGAAGCTGGTTCGGACACGTCCACCCTTCCGATATTTGGCCCCGGTTTGCCGCAGAATTCCGCGATCTCCGGGGGCGTGAAGCTACCTTGCGGCCCGCAAGGCGTCAAAATCAGCGAGGATGTAGCAGAGCGTACTCTCGCCCGCAACATACTATAGCGATTCAAGCGCTTGCGAAAAATCGCGTGATTGCAGGGTTTTAGCCCGACTGCGACGGTTTGCGCGGAAATAGGGGGGTAAAAAATGCAGGTATTTGGCCCGCTTGCGCGATTCCTGAGCGCGAGATCTTGAATGATCGGCGCTAACACCTATCGCGGATCGGGTTTCGGCAAAACCATTGCATTGGCGGGTTTGGCCAGCCCTTCGAGCGCCTTGATCGGACTCTTGGCAATATTGCGGACAATGGTGCCTGTCGGGGGTTGCACACGTTTGGTGGCTTCGACCATGAAGGCTCCGCCGGGAAAGGCGCGGGGCACATGGCTGCCGTATTTCTCGAACAGCGGTGCCGATTTCAGCCAGAAACGTCTGGCGGACGGAGGTTGATACAGCGCGGCCGCGTAGCCTTCGGGCAGGAAATGGTGACGCTTGAGTTGCGTTTCCAACTGGCTGAGCGTGTAGGGACGGCCAAATCCGAACGGGGTACGATCACTGCGCGACCACAGACCTGCGCGGTTCGGGACGATGAAAAGCGCCTTGCCGCCAGGGCCCAGAACGCGCCAGCATTCCTCAAGAAGGCGCGTCGGGTGTTCCGAGGTTTCCAGCCCGTGCATCACGACCAGCTTGTCCACATGCCCGGTCTCGATCGGCCACAGCGTTTCCTCGGCCAGTACAGACACGTTGGGCATTCCGGCGGGCCACGGCATGGCGCCCTGCGGGGCGGGCATCAGCGCAATCACGCGCCGCGCATCCGCGAGATAGGGCCGCAGCAACGGCACCGCAAAGCCGAATCCGGCAACGGTCTGCCCCTTGGCTTCCGGCCACAGTTTCAGCATGCGTCCCCGGATCGAGGATTGCGCCGCACGCCCCAGCGTGCTGCGGTAATAGAAGTTGCGAAGATCCTGCACATCAAGATGCATTGCGGGCGTCCGTCCGATGGGCCAAGCTGGGCTCAGTCTAACAATGAAAAGGCGAATGACCATGCCTCTTGAGATACTGACGATCCCCTGTCTGACCGACAATTACGCCTTTGTCGCCCATGATGCCGCCAGCGGTGAAACCGCGCTGGTCGATGTGCCCGAGGCCGCGCCTGTGCTTGCGGTCCTTGCCGAACGGGGCTGGACATTGGACCAGGTTTTCCTGACGCATCATCATGCGGATCACGTGCAGGGACTGGACGAGATCCTGGCCAGCCACCCCGCGAGGGTCCTGGGCGCGGCGGCCGATGCGCATCGCTTGCCAAAACTGGATGTCGCGCTGGCCGAAGGGGATGAGGTCCGGATCGGAAGCGAAACCGGGCAGGTTCTGGATGTATCGGGCCACACCGTCGGTCACATCGCCTTTCACTTTCCCGAGAGCAGCGCCGTGTTCACGGCCGACAGCCTGATGGCGCTCGGATGCGGCAGGCTGTTCGAGGGCACCCCGGCGCAGATGTGGGCGTCGCTTGGCAAGCTCGCGGCGCTGCCTGCGGACACGGTGGTCTATTCGGGGCACGAATACACACAGGCCAACGGCGCCTTTGCGCTGACCGTCGACCCGGACAATGCGGACCTGGCCGCGCGGGTCAGGGATATCGCCGAAAGCCGTGCCCGGTCCGAACCGACCGTGCCATCGTTGTTGTCGCTTGAACTGGCGACCAACCCGTTCCTTCGCGCGACTGACGCAAAGGTGCAGCAGGTCGTCGGCATGCCGGGCGGTGACCCTGTCGAGGTTTTTGCAGAGATACGCAGGCGAAAAGACAGTTTCTGATGCATCTATTGTGCACGCTTTGAAAACGCTGTCCGGGCAATTATGTAAAAAAAGTGAGAAAAGCCTTGAAGCCGGGGCCTGATCAACCAAACTCTAACACTATGAGGACATGGTTGGATACCGGATCTGCATCGCCAGCTGTCCGTCCGACCCAGATAAAAGGAGCGCGCGCGTGCCTTCATTCTCGAGCACATTAGAACAGGCCATTCATGCCGCGCTTGCGCTGGCAAATGAACGGCGGCACGAATTTGCAACGCTGGAACACCTGCTTCTGGCGCTGCTGGACGAACCCGATGCGACCCGCGTGATGCAGGCATGCAGCGTTGATCTCGAGGATTTGCGCAGCACGCTGGTCGAGTTCATCGACGAAGACCTGTCGAACCTTGTCACCAGCGTCGATGGATCAGAGGCGGTGCCGACGGCCGCATTTCAGCGCGTTATCCAGCGTGCAGCGATCCACGTCCAATCGTCGGGCCGCACCGAGGTGACCGGCGCCAACGTTTTGGTCGCGATTTTCGCCGAACGCGAAAGCAATGCGGCCTACTTCCTGCAGGAACAGGAAATGACGCGCTATGATGCCGTCAATTTCATTGCTCATGGCGTTGCCAAGGATCCGGCCTTCGGCGAATCCCGCCCGGTGAGCGGTGCGCCCGAGGCGGAGGAAGAACCGCAGGGCGTGACCGAGGGCGACAAGAAGGAAAGCGCGCTCGCCAAGTATTGTGTCGATTTGAATGCCAAGTCGCGCGAGGGCGATATCGATCCTCTGATCGGGCGCGATGACGAGGTTGAGCGCTGTATCCAGGTGCTGTGCCGGCGGCGCAAGAACAATCCGCTGCTCGTCGGGGATCCGGGTGTCGGCAAGACCGCGATTGCCGAGGGTCTGGCACGCAAGATCGTGGCAGGCGAAACGCCCGAAGTGCTGTCCGAGACGACCATCTATTCGCTCGACATGGGGGCGCTGCTGGCCGGAACCCGCTATCGTGGCGATTTCGAAGAACGGCTCAAGGCGGTCGTGACCGAACTCGAGGATCATCCGGACGCGGTGCTGTTCATCGACGAGATCCATACCGTGATCGGTGCAGGGGCCACGTCAGGCGGCGCGATGGACGCGTCCAACCTGCTCAAGCCTGCATTGCAGGGCGGCAAACTGCGCACCATGGGGTCGACGACCTACAAGGAATTCCGTCAGCATTTCGAAAAGGACCGCGCCCTCTCACGCCGGTTCCAGAAGATCGACGTGAACGAGCCTTCGGTCGAGGATTCGGTCAAGATCCTGCGCGGATTGAAACCGTATTTCGAAGAGCATCACGGGGTGAAATACACTGCGGACTCGATCAAGACCGCAGTGGAACTGGCCGCGCGCTATATCAACGACCGCAAGCTGCCGGACAGCGCCATCGACGTGATCGACGAGGCCGGTGCCGCGCAGCATCTGGTGGTTGCGGCCAAGCGGCGCAAGACCATCGGAACCAAGGATGTCGAGGCGGTGGTCGCCAAGATCGCGCGCATTCCGCCGAAAAACGTCAGCAAGGACGACGCCGAGGTACTCAAGGATCTGGAGGCGTCGCTCAAGCGGGTGGTGTTTGGCCAGGACAGCGCCATCGAGGCGCTGGCCAGCGCAATCAAGCTGGCCCGGGCCGGCTTGCGCGAGCCCGAGAAGCCGATCGGCAACTATCTCTTTGCCGGGCCGACCGGCGTGGGCAAGACCGAGGTCGCAAAGCAACTGGCGGATGCGCTTGGCGTGGAACTGCTGCGGTTTGACATGTCGGAATACATGGAGAAGCACGCGGTCAGCCGGCTGATCGGTGCGCCTCCGGGTTATGTCGGTTTCGATCAGGGCGGTATGCTCACCGACGGGGTGGATCAGCATCCGCATTGCGTGTTGCTGCTGGACGAGATCGAAAAGGCCCATCCGGATGTCTACAACATCCTGTTGCAGGTGATGGATCACGGTGAACTGACCGACCACAACGGGCGCACCGTCAGTTTCCGCAACGTGGTGCTGATCATGACCTCGAATGCAGGTGCCGCAGAACAGGCACAGGCGGCCATCGGCTTCGGTCGCGACCGTCGCGAAGGCGAGGATACGGCCGCCATCGAGCGCACCTTCACACCCGAATTCCGCAACCGTCTGGACGCGGTGATCTCGTTTGCACCGCTGCCGAAATCGGTGATCCTGCAAGTGGTCGAGAAGTTCGTCCTGCAGCTGGAAGCGCAATTGATGGACCGCAACGTGACCATCGAACTGACCAGACCAGCTGCGGAATGGCTGGCGGACAAGGGCTATGATGACAAGATGGGCGCACGCCCGCTGGCGCGTGTCATTCAGGAGCACATCAAGAAGCCACTGGCAGAAGAGCTGCTGTTCGGCAAGCTTGCCAAGGGCGGTGTTGTCAAGGTCGGCATGAAGGACGGTAAGCTTGAACTGCGGATCGACGGCCCGGACAAGCCCCGCCTTCCGGGCGACAAGCCACCATTGCTGACCGCCGACTGATGCGGGCAGCCATGTCCGTTATATCGCTGTCGCCCGCCGCCACCGTTGTGGTGGGCGATTTTCGTCTGGCCCCGCTGTTTCATTGCGTTCTGACCTGGCGGAACTTGTGCCGGTACGGCAATTCCAACGCGTGACGATACCGAAGTGGATCGACGTGACGTCAAGCTGAACCGGGTCACTTTTCGGTCAGTTTCAACTCGATCCGCCGGTTTTGCGCCCGTGCGTCGGGCGTGTTCTCGGGATTTACCGGCTGGTACTGCCCAAAGCCGTTCGCGGACAGGCGGTCTGGTGCAATGCCGAGGAAATCGACCATGTATCGCACCACCGACAGGGCGCGCGCCTGGCTGAGTTCCCAATTGTCGCGATAACGTCCGTTGCCGATCAGCGGCACATCGTCCGTATGGCCGTCTACACGGATCACCCAGTCCAGTTCGGGGGGAATTTCCGTTGCGATGCTGCGCAGGATGCGCGCAACCTTGGCAATCTCGGCCTGGCCTTCGAGCGACAGCTCGGCACCGCCGGGCGGAAACAGCACTTCCGAGGAAAAGACGAACCTGTCGCCTGCAATGCGCACCCCATCCTGGTTGCCCAGCAGATCGCGCAGCCGACCGAAAAACTCCGACCGATACCGCTGCAGGTCCTGCGCCTGTGCTTCCAACTCCCGGCTCTTGGCCTGCAAGGCGCGGGCTTCTTCTTCCAGCCTTTTGCGTTCGGATTCTTCGAGCAGCCGACGACGGCGTTCCTCCGACGCCGCGCGGGCCAGCGCGGCATTCAGATCGGCTCCGAGGTTTTCAAGTTGCACCTTGGCTGCGGCATCACGCTCTTCGTAATCATCCAGCAAGGCCTGGAGCCCGCCCAGCTGTGTTCGCAACGCGGCAATCTGCTGGTTGAGCAATGCAGTCTGGCGCTGCGCGCGGGCTGAGATCTCGCGCTCTTCCGATAGGGTTTTTTGCACCTGCGCGAGAAGCCCGTCGCGTTCCGAGGCAGTGGTCTCCGCCTGTTGCTGGGCGGCGAGCGCGGCGGCGAGCCGGGCCTGCAGGACTTCCTGATCGGTGGCGGCAACCTGCGCCCGTTCCAGCGCTTCCAGCGCCTTGAGCAGGCGCGCTTCGACGTCGGCACGATCCTGTGCGGTCGTGGACGCGGATTGCCGCGTGGCATCAAGTTCGGCGCGTGTCCGGTCAAGCTCGGCCTGTAAATCGTCACGCGCGGCTTTGGCGTCGGTCAGTTGCGCGCTCAACAAGGCTTGCGTCCTGTCGTGTTCCTCTTGCAGAGCAGCGAGGCGGGTTTCCAATCCGCGCCGCGCCTCGGTGCTTTCCCGCTGAATCCGCGCCAGTTCCGCTTCGTAGTCCGACTGGCTCTGCACCGATTGTGCCCGTTGCCGGGCGAGTTCGGTCTCAAGCGCATCGCGGGTATTGGCGGCGAGGGCCTGTGCCGACGCGAGCTGCTCGCGCAATTCGGCTTCGACCGTTGCGCTTTCCCCGCGTACCCGGGCAAGATCGCTTTCGAGCGCGGCCAGCGACCGGCTGTTCTCGGCCTGGCTCACTTCCATCTGGTTCAGCACGTTGGTCAGGCGGTCCACCAGTTCATCACGTTTGCCCGCTTCTGTCCGTGCGGCGGCGATGGCGGCCAGCGCTTGTGTCAATTCTGTATCCAACCTGTCGCGTGCGGCTTCGGCGGCCGCCAGCAGCGTCAGCGTGTTCTCGGCCTCCTGCCGCTGGGTTTCGAGCGACAGGGTCATCGCGGTGAGTTCGGCATCGGCGTTTTGCAGGCGTTTGCGCAGCGCTTCGGCAGCGGCGGCATCGGCGAGACGGGCGGCTTCTTCGTCGGACAATTGCTGCTGCAGTGCCGCGATCTGCTCGCGCCCCTGCGCCTTGTCCCGTTTCAGATCGGCGATCATCGCTTCCAGAGCTTCGCGCCGCGCCGCTGCGAGCCGGGCGGCTTCCGACTGGGCGTCGATCTCGCTGCGGCTCTGGGCCAGCGCGACGGTCAGCGCGTCGCGCTCGGATGACAGGTCGGTTTGCACGGTTTCGAGGTCCGAGATCTTCCGTTGCGCCCGCGCCTGGTCGGCGAGCAGGGTTGCCACCTGCGCCTCGAATTCGGTGATCTGCGTTTGTGCCTGTTCCAGAGCGGCGGCCTGACGATCGCTCTGCGACGTCAGCGTGGCGATGGTCGAGGTCTGGTTGGCAATTTGTTGCCGCGCTTGCGCGAGGAACGCCTCGGTTTGCGTCAAGGTGGCGCTCAGAGCGCCAACCTGTGCCGTCAGCTCGTCCGAACGCCGTTCTTCCAGCCCCAGGGCGTCGGCAAGTGCGCTGACTTCCGCGGACAGCACATCGAGTTCGCTTTCCTGACCGGAAATGGTTTCGCGCAGCACATATTGCACCACCATGAAAATGGTCAGAAGAAACATCAGAACCAGCAGCAGCCCGGTCATCGCATCCACGAATCCCGGCCAGATCGAGGCCTGGAACCGGTTGGAGGAGCGACGCGAGAGGGCCATGGGCTAGACCCCGTCGCTTTCGCTGTCCGATCTGGGTTTGCGCCCGCCGCCGCGGGGACGGTCCAGCGCCTTGGCCAGCAGTTCGATATCTTTGCGCAGTGCGGCGAGGCTTTCCTGGCGGCCGGCCGAGATTTCTTCGAGGATACGCAACATCTGCACGTCGATCGAACGCAGGCGCATCCGGCTTTCGGCGTCGATCCCGTCTGCGGCCTGCTCGCGCAGGGTGTCGTGCAGGGCTTCCTGCCCGGCTACCAGACGATCAAGTGCTGTGGCCATGCGGTCGGATCGTTCCTGGTGCACCATGCTCTCAAGCAGCATGGCGAGTTTCTGATCGACCTCGGCGCGGCTCGCTTCGGCGCGTTCCATGAGCTGATGCAGACCGTCCATCTGCTCGGCCATATGACCCAGCACCCCGGGAACGGCACCGCTCTCGCTGCCGGGGTCGTCGCCCGACGAAAATCCGACCCGGGTGATTGAGGACAGCCATTCTTCGAGTTCGCGATAGAACCGGTTCTGCCCATGCCCGGCGAAGAGTTCCAGCAGGCCGACGATCAGGGATCCGGCGAGGCCAAGCAGCGAACTGGCAAAGGCGACCCCCATGCCGCCCAACTGCTTTTCAAGCCCGGTCATCAGCCGGTTGAACACGTCCAGCCCCTGTTCGCCCTCTTGCGGGGCCAGGCTGCGGATGGTTTCGACCACCGCGGGCACCGTGGTGGCCAGCCCGTAAAAGGTGCCGAGCAGCCCGAGAAAGATCAGCAGGTTGACGATATAGCGGGTGATGTCCCGCTCTTCGTCGATGCGGGTGGCGACCGAGTCGAGGATCGACCGGGTGGAGGATGCGCTGAGTTGCATCCGCGCGCCGCGTGCCCGCAAAAGCGACGCGAGCGGCGCCAGCAATTGCGGCGGTCTGATGGCGGTGTCCATATGCCCCGAGGCAAAGCGTTCGATCCAGCGCACCGAACCGATCAGTTGCAGCACCTGGTAGAATGTGGCGACGACGCCGACGACAAACACGATCAGGATAAAGCCGTTCAGATAGGGATTGGCCTCAAATACCGGCAACACGCGTGGCAGGGCGACGAACACGCCGAACCCCGACAGCCCGAGCGCGGTCAGCATCATCAAAATCTGTCGCACAGGCTGGCTGAATTGCGGCCTGGGTTTGCGGTCTGGTTCGGCCATACGCCCCGGTCCTGACACTTATCTGCTCCCCCGCGAGACTATAGAAGAATTGGGGGCTGCGCCAAGCGTTTATGCGGCAAGCGCACGTACACGCTGTGCCAGCCATTCCAGATCGGGGTCATGCAGTCCGATTTCCGCCAGATGCGAGGTGGTGTTGAACAGGTATTCCGTATTCGGACCTCGCCCGCCCACGGCGCGCGCGATGATCCGGGCCTGGTCTTCCAGCGGCAGACCGCCGCAATACTGAACGTGATGCGGGTCAATCACATAGGTGACGGCAGTGACGGTCTGTCCATCTGCCAGCGTGATTGCAAGGTCCTTTTCAATATAGGCCGACGAGATCAGTTCGCGCTCGCGCAGGTAATCGAGGGTGTGCGCCTCTTGCCCCTGTTCGACGGCAAGCGCCATGCCCCGGCAATGGGCACCGGGCACTTCGTCGAGCGCAAGCACCAGACCGGGGTCGGCCTCGGTTCCGCGATGGTGGATCGAGCGCATGCAGAACGACCGGGCATAGTCGTCCAAAGTCGCGATCACGCTGCGGGCCACCGGAAAGCCGGGGTTCCACAACAATGAGCCATATCCGAATACCCACATCGTCATCTTGCTGGTCCTTGCCGATTTCGCTCTATAAACAACAAAGCGGTGCCGGGTAAAAGGGGCAGGTCATGCGCAGGTTGCTGAATATTCTGGTGGTTCTTGGCCTTGTCTGGTCCGCCTACTGGTACGGGGCCGGCTATATGCTGCGTCAGGGCGTGAGCACATGGTTCTCTGAACAGGCCGGGCGCGGCTGGCAGGCCGATTACGCCGAGATCTATACATCGGGCTATCCCTTGCGGCACATCACCACGCTGGTCAATCCGGCGCTGGCCGATCCCGCGACCGGAGCGGCGTGGCAGGCCGATTGGCTGAACATGGACAGCCCGGCGATCTGGCCGGGGCGGCAGACGCTGATCTTTCCGGAAACGGCGCAGTTGCTCTCGTATTTCGATCAGACGATCAGTTTGCGCGCGGATGGCATGAGCGCCGATCTACATCTCAAGCCCGGGCGGGATCTTGTTGTCGAGCGGATGGCATTGACCTCGGGGCCATGGCGCGTCGAGGACGCCACCGGCGAGGCCATGGCCGCAGACGGGCTGGTGCTGGCGATGCAGGGTACGGACCAGGCCGAGACCTATCAGTTCAACATAGACGCACCGCAATTTGTACCCGGGGCGGCCCTGCGTCGGATGCTGCGTTCCAACACGACGCTGCCCGAGAGTTTCGAGAGCCTCGAACTCGACATGACGGTGCGCTTTGATCGTCCGTGGGATCGTCGTGCCCTTGAGAATCGCCGCCCGCAGCCGGTAGAAATCGACCTCAGGCTGGCGCAGGCGAAATGGGGGGCACTGGCGCTCTTTGCCGCCGGTCAGGTCACCGTTGACGCCACTGGCCTGCCCACCGGTGAACTCTCGGTCAAGGCCGAGAACTGGCGCGACATGCTGGCGGCGGTAGAGGGCTCGGGCGCGGTTCCGGACTATGCCATTGGTCCGGCGGAGCGTGTTCTGAATATGCTCGCAAACATGAGCGGCAATCCCGACACGCTGGATGTCACGCTGGGCCTGCGCGACGGGATGGTCACGCTCGGGCCGTTTCCTCTGGGCCCGGCCCCGTATCTCTATCTGCGCTAGCGGCAGTAGGGTCCGCTGCGATAGCTGGCGGTGTCGAAATGGAAATGGTCGCGGTGATAGCTGTCCGATGCCGGGCCGAGTGTCGTGCCAAAGGTGCCGCAGGCGCGCGTATACGCCTTGCGCAGGGGTTTGAGGGTTGTTCCCTGGCCCCACCCCTTGAGGACTGTGATCACCTCGCCATCCATCATGGTAAAGGCCGACAGGTCGATGGCGTTGCCCTTGCCATGTTCCGAGACCCGCCCGCCGCGCTTGTTGTTGCGGGTCCGGCAGGCATAGTGGGCGGCCACCTTCATTTCAACGACTGGTCCGCGCTGGCGAAACGCGGGTTTCAACCCCAGTTCGGTCCATTCGCGCAGTGCCGAAGCGGTCTTGCAGTTCATCAGCGCGGGCGGGTTCAGCCGCACGCCCGCCACCGTGTTTACGCGCACCGCGTCCCTGATGCCGCAGGCCTTGATGCGGCCGGGAACATGGCCGACCGTCTCGCCCTGAATCTTGAGATCGCCACAGACCGCGCCCTTGCGGCGCATCTTGCGCTTGGCCATTGCCTTGTTCTCGATCGACGGCGGGCGCGGCCAGGGGCGGGCCGAGATGTCGGGAGAGAAGAGCGCAAGCTGCTCCGACCGTGCCGCGGCATCGAGGATTTGTTCGGATACCGGGCGCACATTGGGTCGCATCCGCGCCACCGTCACAAGCGTGGTCGCGGCGGCGGCTGTGCCGGTGTCCGGACGAGGTTGCGGGCGCAGAGATGAATCAGGGGCCACAGCAGCGAGCGGGACCGCCCAGAACGCAAGGGCGAGGATCACAATCGCGCGCGGCCACATCATTTCGGTTTCTTCTTTCGACCGAAATCCGGAGCATCCGTATCCTGCCCCGCCTCGATGATCCCCCGGCGGATGGCTCGGGTATGGGTGAAATAATCGTACAGGTGATCGCCGTCCCCGGTGCGGATTGCACGTTGCAACGCGAACAGTTCCTCGGTGAACCGCCCGAGGATTTCGAGCGTTGCATCCTTGTTGTTCAGAAACACGTCGCGCCACATTGTCGGATCGCTCGCCGCTATGCGGGTAAAGTCACGAAAACCCGCCGCGGAATACTTGATGACCTCGCTGTCGGTCACGCGGCGCAGGTCGTCCGCGACGCCCACCATCGTATAAGCGATCAGGTGCGGCGCGTGGCTGGTTACCGCCAGCACGAGGTCGTGGTGATCGGGTTCCATGATTTCCACATGGGCACCGATACCGAGCCAGAGATCGCGCAGCCGTGCAATCGCCGCCTCGTCTGACCCGTCCACCGGTACGATCAGGCACCAGCGATCGTCGAACAACTCGGCAAAGCCGCTTTCCGGCCCCGAATGCTCGGTCCCGGCCAGCGGGTGACCGGGAACGAAATGCACATTGTCCGGAAGGTGCGGCGCAACAGCGTCGATGACCGCGCGCTTGACCGAACCGACATCGCTTACCGTGGCACCGGGTTTCAGATGCGGTGCGATCTGGCGGGCAATGTCGCCCATCGCGCCGACCGGAGCCGCCAGAACGATCAGGTCTGCATCCCTGACCGCGTCGGCAATGTCATCGCAAACCCGGTCGCACAGGCCGATCCGCCGTGCGGTGTCGCGGGTTTCCTGGGTGCGGGCATAGCCGGTCACCTCGGTTGCGAGGCCCGCACGCTTGATGGCCCAGAACATTGAAGAGGCAATAAGACCCAACCCGATGAGGGCCACGCGTTCGTAAACGATTCCGTTCATCTCGCGCCGCCTTTGAACTCGGCGACAGCGGCCACGACACGCCGGCAGGCGATCTCGTCGCCGACCGTGATCCGCAGGCATTGCGGCAGCTTGTAGCCGGCGACGCGCCGCACGATCAGGCCCTGCGATTGCAGATATGCGTCACAGGCCTCGGCCTCGGCCTGGTCGGCAAAGCGGGCGAGGATGAAATTCGCGCAGGAGGTGTCGGACGGAACGCCGATCTCGGCCAGCGCTTCGGCCAGCCAGACGCGCCACCTGGCGTTCTGGGCGCGGCAGTGTTCGACATATGCGGTATCACGGATCGCGGCTTCTGCGGCGGCGAGCGCGGTGCCCGACAGGTTGAACGGCCCGCGCACGCGGTTGAGCACGTCGATGATGGCCTGCGGCCCATAGCCCCAACCGACGCGCAGACCGCCGAGACCGTAGAGCTTGGAAAATGTGCGGGTCATCATCACGTTGTCGCGCCCGGCAACCAGCGCGGCGCCGCCGTCGAACCCGTCCACGAATTCGGCATAGGCACCGTCGAGCACGAGGATGGCCTGCGGCGGCAATCCATCCGCCAGACGCGCGACCTCGGCGGCGCCGATCATCGTGCCGGTCGGGTTGTTCGGATTGGCGATGAACACCAGTCGCGTGCGCTCGGTGCACCCGGCGAGGATCGAGTCGACATCCGTGACACGATCGCGTTCGCGCACCTCGACCGGCGTGGCCCCCGCCGCCAGGGCGCTGATCCGGTACATGGCAAAGCCGTGCTCGGTATGCACGACCTCGTCGCCGGGACCGGCAAAGGCCTGGCAGAGAAATGTGATGATCTCGTCGCTGCCAACGCCGCAGATGATCTGATCCGGGTCAAGATCATGCACCTCACCGATGGCCTGGCGCAACGCGGCGTGGTCCGTCGGGGGATAGCGGTGAATTTGTGCGGCGCTGTTTTGCACCGCTTCCACTGCCTTCGGACTGGGTCCGAGCGGGTTTTCGTTGCTCGACAGCTTGATGACATTGCTGATGCCCGCCACGTGCGAGGCCCCGCCCTGGTACAAGGCGATGTCCAAGATACCGGGTTGCGGCGTGATCAGGCTCATGTCGGGGCTCCCAGAAAACTGTCCCCTCATAGCGTCAGAGCGGCGCAGAGAAAACCCGCAAAGATCAGGCCGCGATCATGTCGTGCCGGAACCGCGCAGTTGCAGGATCCACCCGGTAGTGATCCGTGTATTTTTCGGTGGTGCGACTGAGTTCGGAAACGCTGTCGATGATATAGCGCACCGTGGCGTCATCCATCAGATAGCTGAAGTTCAGGCGCACCCAGCCCGGCTTGCGCAGTTCCTTGCCGGCGCGCAGATCTGAGTGCAGCGCACGGGACGCGGCCTCGTCTATACCCAGCAGGCGGTGCGCATAAGGCCCGGCGCAGGCGCAGCCGCCGCGCGCCTGAATGCCATAGACATCGCTCAGCATGCGGGTGAACAGCTGCTGATGCACCGCCGCGCCTTTTGCATCGCGCACCATGAAGGAAAAGATCGGCAGCCGATGCGCCTTGTCGGTTCCCAGCAGGGTCAGGTGCGGGTTGTCGCCCCACGCGGTCAGTGCCATCTGGTTGAACCGCGCTTCGCGCTCGGCAATGGTTGCTGCTCCGACCGCGTCCTTGACGATGAAGGCCAGCGCCGCCCGAATGTCGCCGATCACGTTCGGCGTTCCCGCCTCTTCGCGCACCGCGAGATTGGTCGAGTAATCGTGCCGCCAGGGCGAAACAAAACTGACCGTGCCGCCGCCGGGCCAGCACGGGGTCTTGCGGCGCACAGCGCCGGTATTCACCACCAGAATACCCGAGGCTCCGGGACCGCCCGGAAACTTGTGTGGCGACACCACAATGGCATCCTTGCGGCAGGAGTCGTCCTCGGCCATGTCGATCGGCAGGTAGGGACCGGCCCCGGCGTAATCCCAGATCGCAAGGGCGCCGTGTTGCTTCAGCATTCGCGTCACCGGGCCGGTTTCGGTCACGATGCCGGTGACGTTCGAGGCCGCGGAAAAACTGCCGATCTTCAAATCGCTGCCGGCGTGGCGCGTCAGCGCCTGCTCAAGATAGTCCAGATCCGGGCCACCCTCCGGCGATTCGGGGATTTCCACGATCTCCGCCTTGCTCTCCCGCCAGGGCAGGATGTTGGAGTGATGTTCATACGGGCCGATGAAGACCACGGGATTGCTGGCCTGCTCAAGCCCAAGCAGGCCGACCAGACGATTGAGGCCCGCCGTCGCTCCGGACCCGGCAAAGATCACAGCATCGTCCGGTCCGGCACCGACCTGCCGCGCGATTTCGGCGCGGGCATCCGCGCGCAGCCGTGTCATGAACGCCCCGCAATACGAGGCCTCGGTATGGCTGTTGGCGTAGTAGGGAAGAACCTCGGTCGCGATATAGGTCTCGACCTGCTGCAACGCCCGCCCCGAGGCGACGTAATCCGCGTAGACCAGCGGCACGTCTCCGTTCAATCCTGGGATGCGGACGTTTTCACCAATCACGCTCTTTCGCAGGCTGTCATCGCGAGTGGCGGATTGGATGGTTTTTCGAAAGTCGGTCAGTGACATGAAACAGGCCTCTTGTTGCAAGACCATCATGATGGGCCAGAGATCAATAATCCTTACCATTCTATCTGGATTTTGCGGAGTTTTTGGGTCATATAATCCAATATGCCTGAAAATATAGATCACATAGACAGGAACATCCTGCGCGAACTTCAAAAGGACGCCTCGTTATCACAGCGTGAGCTGGCCGATCGGGTGGGGATTTCACAAAATGCCTGTTGGCGGAGGCTCAGGGCGCTGACGGATCGCGGTGTGCTGGGCGGCTCAAGTGCGCGTATCGACCGACGCAGGCTCGGGCTGAGTCTCGTGGTCTTTGTCATGCTGCGTACTCGGCATCATTCGACCGATTGGCTGCGCGCCTTCCGGCGACACGTGCTGACCATTCCCGAGGTTGTGGATTTTCACCGGATTGGCGGGGATTACGACTATCAGCTGAAGGTCGTCACCGAGGACATGGCCAGCTATGATCGGGTCTATCAGCGGCTGATCGAGGGCGTCGAGCTGGACAGCGTCACCTCGTATTTCGCGATGGAGGCCATCGCCGAGAACCGTCCGCTGCCGCTTTGACAGTGTCTTTTGCCGCCCCACACGACCCGGCGAAGGGGCGGCTTGCAGAGATCGTTCAGGTGGCAAGCACGTTGCGGAACTGCCAAGGATCGGAGTCGTCGATATCCTCGGGGAAATGCTCCCAGCGATCCTGAAGCGGTGTCCAGTCGGTGTAATGTGCCTCGACCGGGCCAAGATAGGGGCGTTGCACTTCCAGGCACCGGGCGTGGTCCATCTCGTCGGTTTCGACGATTCCGGCCTGTGGATTCTCCAGCGCCCAGACCATCCCGGCGAGCACCGCGCTGGTCACCTGCAAGCCGGTGGCATTCTGGAACGGAGCCAGGTTGCGGGTTTCCGCGTTCGACAGGCGCGAGCCGTACCACAAGGCATTCTTTTCGTGGCCGTAGAGCAATACGCCAAGCTCGTCGATGCCTTCGACGATTTCGTCGACGTCGAGGATCTCGAACCGGGTCTGCTGACGGCCCGAACCGAACATTTCGTGCAGCGACAGAACTGCGTCATCGGAGGGATGATAGGCATAGTGGCAGGTCGGGCGATACTCTGGCGCGGCGGGATCGCCGACGGTGTAGTAGTCGGAGATCGAAATCGCCTCGTTATGCGTGACAAGGAACCCGAATTGTGGTCCGGGGGTGGGGCACCAGGTGTGCACACGGGTGATCGCGCCGGGCCGGTCGAGCCATATGCCTGCCATGCAGCCGGTGGTCGGGCGATGGGCGTTTTCCGGAAACCAGGTTTCATGCGTGCCCCAGCCAAGCTCGGCCGGCTGAAACCCCTCGGCAATAAATCCTTCGACCGACCAGGTGTTGACGAATGTACCGCGCGGGCGGGGTTGGCGGCGCGCCTGGGTGTCACGTTCGGCGATATGGACGCCCTTGACGCCAAGCTCTTGCATCAGGGCGGCCCATCCGGGCTTGTCAGTGGGGACGGTGACGTCGCGGCCGGTATCCCTTGCCAGTGTCAGCAACGCGTCCTTGACGAACCAGCTGACCATGCCGGGATTCGCGCCGCAGCAGCTGACCGCGGTGGTGCCGCCGGGATTGGCGGCTTTTTCATCGCGCACCTTCTGGCGCAGCGCATAGTTGGTGCGCTCGGCATTGTCCTGCGTTTCGAAATAATAGCCCGCCCAGGGTTCGACCACGGTATCGATATAGAGAACCCCAAGCTCGCGGCAGAATTTCATCAAATCCAGTGACGAGGTATCGACGCTGAGATTGACGCAAAAGCCGGTGCCATCGGGAAACAGACGGCCAAGCACGTCCTTGTAGTTGCCGGGGGTGATGGCGATCTGCTCGTGCCGGACATTGTGCTGGGACAGGAACAGGTGCGTTTCCGGATTGGGGTCGATCACAACCAGCTTGTCCGCGTCAAAGTCGAAATGCCGCTGGATCAGGGGCAGGGTGCCTTTGCCGATCGACCCGAAGCCGATGATGACGATGGGGCCGTCGATGCGGCCATAAACTGGGTGGGAGGTGCTCATCACGGGTTCCATCTGTTGCGGGCGGTGGCGGGAACAAGAAAGGGGCCGCGCCGATTCGGCACAACCCCTTGTTTCGGTATTCTGGCTGCGTCAGTTCTTGGCGTAGAATTCGACGACCAGGTTCGGTTCCATCATGACCGGATACGGCACATCGCCCAGTTGCGGGGTGCGCACGAAAGTGGCGGTCATCTTCGAGTGATCCGCATCGATATAGTCGGGAACGTCACGTTCGGGCAGGCCGACGGCTTCGAGCAGCGTCGTCATCTGCTTGGAACGGTCACGAACCTCGATCACGTCGCCTTCCTTGACGCGGTAGGAGGGGATGTTGACCTTCTGGCCGTTCACCTTGACGTGGCCGTGGTTCACGAACTGGCGTGCGGCAAAGATGGTCGGAACGAACTTGGCGCGATACACGACCGCGTCCAGGCGGCGTTCCAGCAGGCCGATCAGGTTTTCACCAGTGTCGCCCTTGACACGCTCGGCTTCGGAATAGATGCGGCGGAACTGTTTCTCGGTCAGGTCGCCGTAATAGCCCTTGAGCTTCTGCTTGGCGCGCAGCTGGATACCGAAATCGGACAGCTTGCCCTTGCGGCGCTGACCGTGCTGGCCGGGGCCGTATTCACGGCGGTTGACGGGGGATTTGGGGCGGCCCCAAATGTTTTCGCCCATGCGGCGATCGAGTTTGTACTTGGCAGACGTGCGTTTGGTCACGGCTGATCTCCTTCCGAAAGCGAGGCCCGAGCGGGCCACTATGAAGGGCGTTGTCCTCTGGATTGCTCCTGACAGGCATCCCCTTGCAGGGGCCACCAACACCAATGAAGCCGCGCTTATAGACGCGAGCGGGGCAGAGTCAACAGGTTTATCGCAGCTTGACATGCCCCTGAAGGGCCGACCAACTGCGGTCCATCGATGCAAGAGGGGCGGGACATGGGAAAAGTGGTCATCTTGGGGGTTTTCGTCGCGGATGCCGGGTTCCGGGCGGACAGGATGCCGCGCATGGGAGAGACCCTGCTGGGCAATTCCTTTGCGCTCGGCCCCGGCGGCAAGGGGTCGAACCAGGCGGTCGCCTGTGCCCGCGCGGGCGGAGAGACACATTTCGTCACCCGCCTGGGGCAGGATGATTTCGCCAAGATGGCGCAGGCGTTGTGGGACGATGCCGGTGTGATCGCCCATGCCGAACGATCCGCCGACAGTTACACGGGGGCAGCGTTCATTTTCGTGCAGGAGGACACGGGCGACAATGCGATCATCGTGACACCGGGTGCGGGTGCCCGGATCACAGCGGCGGACATGGAGGCGCAGGCCGATCTGATCCGGGGCGCAAGCGTCTTTGTCACACAGCTTGAACAGCCGATGGACGCGGCGGTGCGGGGCTTGCAAATCGCGCGGGAGGCCGGTGTGACCACGATCCTGAACCCGGCCCCCGCCGCGCCGCTGCCCGACGGGATGCTGGCGCTTTGCGATTATCTGACGCCGAATGAAACCGAGACCGAGGCTCTGACCGGCATCGCAGTCACAGCGCCCGAGCATGCCGCGCGGGCGGCCATGCGCCTGTGTGAACTGGGGGTCGGGACACCGATCATCACGATGGGCGAGCAGGGCGCCTATCTGCACGGCTATGGCATGGTTCCGGCGGTGCGGGCGGGCAAGGTGGTGGAAACCACCGGGGCAGGGGATGCGTTCAATGGCGGCTTCGCGGCTGCCCTGTCGCGCGGCGAAACACCGGTGCAGGCCGTCCGGATCGGGTGCGCAACCGCTGGCCTTTCGGTCACGCGCGCCGGCGCGGCCGCGTCGATGCCGCAATGGGACGAGGTCGCGAGGTTGCTATAGGACGATACAGGTTACACCGAAGGGTTCCGAGCGTCGCGCCACCGGATTTCTGGCGGTTCGAACGCCCGAACCGGCGGTGGCGTCCCTTCAAAGCGTTCGACCTCAATCAGGCAGCTATGTGCGGTCGGTCCCTGGCCGAGGGCCGAGGTGCCGATATCCCGTGTCAGCACATTGGGATTGCCGTGGCGACAGGTGCCGTTTTCGTCCGGATCCCACCAGGCCCCGGTGCTGATCTGCACGACACCGGGGCGGATGCTGTCGGACACTTGCGCCACGCCCAGACAGGCCCCACGATCATTGAACAGGCGCAGAAGATCGCCCTCGTCAATGCCCCGCTCTGCTGCATCGGCGGGGTTGAGCAGCACCGGCTCGCGCCCATCGATCTTGCCACCCCGGCTGACCGATCCCTGATCCAGTTGCGAGTGCAGTTTTTTCGACGGCTGGTTCGAAATGAGGTGTAGGGGATACTTTCCCGGCTTGCCCAACCACTCATAGGGTTCCATCCACGCCGGATGTCCGGGGCAATCGGAATACCCGAAATCCGCCACGGTGCGGCAGAACACCTCGATCTTGCCGGACGGCGTGTCCAGCGCGTGCGCCTCGGGGTCTTCGCGAAACGCCTGCAGCATCACGGTGGCGGTTTCAGGCGGTGGGGTGCGATGCCAGCCCCGGTCCTGCAACTCTTGCCAGTCGGGCAGGCCAAGCCCATCCGCATCCGCGTTCTGGCGCGTCTTGTCGTAGAGCCAGCGCAGCCATTCGCCCTCGTCCATGCCGCCGGAGAATTCCTCTTCAAACCCCATGCGCGCGGCAAGGGCGCGAAAGATATCGTGGTCATTGCGCACGCCCTCGGGCGGCGCTGCGGCTTTTTTCATGGCGATCACATAAGGATCTCGCAGCGACATCATCAGGTCGTTGCGCTCCAGATGCGTCGTGGTGGGCAAGACGATATCGGCACGCCGCGCGGTGGCGGTCCAGCACCAGTCATTTACGATCACCGTTTCGGGTTTTTCCCACGCCCGCGCCAGCCGGTTCAGATCCTGATGGTGGTGATAGGGATTGCCGCCGGCCCACCAGATCATCCGGATATCGGGATATCGCAGGGCGCGGCCATTGAAATGAAACCGCCCGCCGGGGTTTTCCAGCATGTCGCTGATCCGGGCCACGGGAATATAGCGGTCCACCGGGTTCTGCCCCTGCGGCACCGACGCGCCGGGCATCTGTCGATAGTCTCCGCCGATGCTGTTGCTGGCGGCATAGCCAAAAGTGATGCCGCCGCCGGGCAGCCCGATCTGCCCCAGCATCGCGGCCAGGGTGATACCCATCCAGAACGGCTGTTCCCCGTGATCGGCGCGGGTCAGCGACCAGCTGACCGAGATCATCGTACGCTGTTTCGCCATGCGTCTGGCCAGGGCGCGGATGTCTTCGGCCGCCAGTTCGCTGATCTCTGCGGCCCAGTCGGCACTCTTGGGTTGGCCATCGATCTGGCCGGTCAGGTAGGGCAGGAAGCGATCGAAGCCGACGCAATAGCGCTCCATGAAATCCGGATCATGCAGGCTCTCGGTATAGAGCGTATGGGCCAGTCCCAGCATGATCGCCACGTCGCTGTTCGGACGCGGGGCCATCCACCGCGCCTTCAGTTCGGGGATCATGTCGGTGGACAGCGGGCTGATGTTCACAAAGTCGACACCGGCCGCAATCGCCGCGCGCAGCCCCTCGCGCTGGACGTGGGCGCCCAGCCCGCCGCTGTCGATCTGCGCGTTCTTGACCGGAATGCCGCCGAACGCGACCACCAGTTCTCCCGCATCGGCGACCGAGCGCCAGCCGGTCGTGGTGTTCATGAATGCGCGATAGCTGCCCAGAACATGCGGTATCATCGCCTCTGCGGCTGCGAATGAATAGGTGAACAGCGACCGCGTAAACCCACCGGCACAGTTCAGGAAACGCTTCATCTGGCTTTGCGCGTGATGAAAGCGGCCGGCGCTGGCCCAGCCATAGGACCCGGCAAAGATCGCCTGGGCGCCGTGGGTATCGCGCACGCGGGCGATTTCCTCGGCAACCAGCCGTGTGACCTCGTCCCAGCTGACTTCAACAAACGCGTCCTTGCCGCGCCGGTCAGTGCGTGCACCCGGCCCGTGATCAAGCCAGCTTTCGCGCACCATCGGGGCGGTGATGCGACTGGGTGCGGTCAGGGTGTCGACGATGCCATGACCGATGTCAGATGGATCGGGGTCCTGCTCAAAGTCGTGCAGGGCGACGATGCGCCCCTTCGATACCTCGGCGCGATAGACGCCCCAATGGGTCGCGGTCAGCGGCATTTCACGTGTCATGTCGGCCTCGGCTCCCTGTTGATTGCCGTCCGAGTTTCGGCAGGTGGCGTGCCGGTTGTCCAGCGGATTCACGCCCGATTACCGATTTGCGCGGCAGGTGGCGGTGGCGGCCGGGTCGACCTCTGGGGGAGAGCCGTGGAGCACGACACCGAACAGCATGCGGGCCTGATCCGGTGTATAGCGCCCAAGTTCCACGTCGAGCCGCACGGCTTCGGGCGGGCGGGCAAAGGGGTCGCCATAGCCGCCACCCCCCGGCGTGCGCACATGCACACGGTCGCCCGGAGACATCGGAATGTCCTGTTCCTTGGACAGGTGCGCGGGCGAATAGGGTTGTCCGGATTGCCAGACCGTTACCTTGTTCACACCACCATCGCCGCCGCCGCGCACGCCCTGCGGGCCGAAACGCCCGTGGTCCATCACGAAGCTGGCCGTGGCAACGCCGCGCCGCAGTTCGACCATGTAGTCCAGCCCGAATCCGCCGCGATGCAGCCCGGCCCCACCGGACCCCTCGTGCAGCGCATAGTGGTGATAGAGCACCGGAAACGCCTGTTCCATGATCTCGATCGGTGGCGCCTTGGAGATGCCGATCGTCGAACACCCGTTGCTCAGCCCGTCATGATCCGCATTGCCGCCATAACCGCCGCCGGAAATCTGGTACATTACGAATCCGCGCCCCTTGTCGGGATCCTGTCCGCCGAGCGCGAAATTGCCGCTGGTGCCAGCGGGCGCGGCGGTGACGCGTTCGGGCAGCGCCTCGACCAGAGCGGTGAACACCGCCTCGGCGATGCGCTGGCTGACCTCGGCGGCACAGCCCGATACCGGGCGCGGATAGTGCGCATCGAGAAACGTGCCGTCTATGCCAGTGACATGCAGCGGCTGAAACGCGCCGGCGCTCATCGGGACTTCGGGAAATATGTGGCGCATGGCGAGATAGACCGCGCTGAGCGTGGTGGCCCGAACCGAGTTCATCGGCCCGGCGCAAGGCGGGCTGCTGCCTGCGAAATCAAAGGTCAGGCCGGCGTCATCGCGTATCACGCTCAGCCGGATCGCCAGCGGTTCGTTGACCACGCCGTCGCTGTCGATCCATGCGGTGGCCCGATACGCTCCGGCCGGGATTTGATCGATACAGGCGCGCATCTGGGTCGACGCCCGGTCGCGCAGTTCGGCGATGGCCTCGGCCACCGTGTCGTCGCCATAGCGATCCAGCAGCGCGTTCAACCGGTCTTCTCCGACCAGCAGCGCCGCCGCCTGCGCCTTGACATCGCCGATCCGCTGATCGGCCACCCGGATGTTGGAGGCGATGATCGCCATGATTTCGGGATCGAGCTTTCCCTGCTTGAACAGGCGGACCGGCGGCAGCCGCAGCCCTTCCTGCTCGACAGCGGTTGCGCTGGCGGAAAAGCCGCCGGGGACCGCGCCGCCGGTGTCGGGCCAATGTCCGGTGTTGGACAGCCAGCAGAAGATCTCGCCCTTGCGATAGAAGGGGCGGGCAAAACGCACGTCCATCAGATGCGTACCGCCCAGATAGGGATCGTTGACGATATAGATGTCATCGGGCCGGGGCTCTGCCGCCCGCCCATCCCGGATCATTTCGATCAGGATGCGCGTGCTTTCCTGCATCGTGCCCACGAACACCGGCAACCCGCCTGCCCCCTGCGCGATCAGCGCGCCGTCATCGGCGGCATAGATGCCATCGCTTCGGTCGTTCGCTTCGGCGATCACCGGCGAAAACGCGGCGCGGGAAAAGGTCAGGTCCATCTCGTCACAGACCTGTTGCAGGCCTGCCTGAATGACGGACAGGGTGATCGGATCAATGGTCATGCACAGGCTCCGATCTGCACGAGGATATTGCCGTCGCGATCGCCGCTGGCGGTGTCGCCGGGTTCGATCAACAGGGTCGTGTCCATCTGCTGCACGATGGCCGGGCCCGGCAGGGTAAAATCCAGCGGCAGGTGATCGCGCCAGTAGATCGGGGTGTCATGCCATGCTCCGTTCACATGGACCGGGCGTTGCCCGGTTCGTGCCTCTTGCAGCGTTGCCTTGCGACCCGCCGGGTCGATCAGAGAGCCGAGATCCAGTTCCGCGCGCGTGCCGATCACCGAGCAGTTGGCATTCACCAGGTTCGCCCGGATATCATCAAGTTCGACCCGGAACCGGCGGAAATAGGCGGCTTCGAACAATGCCTGCAATTCCCCGGGCGTCACGTCCGGTCGTTCCAGCGGCACGCGCAGCAAATGGGTCTGGCCAACAAATTGCATGTCGACGCTGTACAAATGCCGCACATCCCGAATTTCGACGGATTCCCGTGCGATCAGCGCCTCTCCCTGTCTGCTCTGGTCGGCGAAAACCCGGGCCAGTTGTCCTGCTTGCAGGGCATCGAGCGGCGTATTGACGGTGTTGACGAAATCGTGCCGCAGATCGGCCACCACGCAGCCGATGGCATTGGTGATCCCCGGCCGGCTGGGCACCAGCACGCGGGGAATGTGCAACTCTCGCGCCAGCGCCGTGGCGTGCAGCGGACCCGCACCGCCAAAGGCAAACAGGGCGAAATCGCGCGGGTCTGCACCGAGCGAGATCGAAACCATGCGGATCGCGCCAGCCATTTTCATGTTGGCGATCTCGATCACTGCCGCTGCCGCGTTCTCGGCGCTCAGCCCCAGCGGATCGCCCAGCTTGCCCGCGAACACCTCGCGCACATGTTCCAGTGACACAGCACCCGTCACCGCGTTCAGCCCCGCAGGATCGAGCCGCCCCAGAAGCAGGTTGGCATCCGAGATTGTCGGCTCGGCGCCGCCGCGCCCGTAGCAGATCGGCCCCGGTTCCGCCCCGGCGCTGTCGGGGCCGACTTCGAGCAAACCGGCAGCATTCACCCGTGCGATCGATCCGCCGCCCGCGCCGACGGTGCGCACATCGACCATCGGCACGTGGATGGGCATAGCGTATTCGATTTCGATCTCGTTGCTGACCGAAGGCTCGGCATCGCGAATCAGGGCCACGTCGGTCGACGTGCCGCCCATGTCATAGGTGATCAGGTTGCCGATCCCGGCCTTGCGCCCGGTATAGGCTGCGGCCATCACGCCGGACGCGGGTCCGGACATCACGGTCTTGGCAGCTTCTCTTGCCACCTGCGCGGAGCTGACCATGCCGCCATTGCCGTTCATCACCAGCACATCGCCGGCATACCCTCCCCCCTGCAATTCCCGGACCAACCGGCGGATATAGCGGTCGAGCAAGGGCTGCACGGCGGCATTGGCGGCGGCCGTGACGCCCCGCTCGAATTCGCGGCTTTCGGACAACAGGGCATGGCCCATGGTGATGTGGTCGTTGGGCCATATTTCCGCGACAATCTCGGCGGCGCGGCGTTCATGCGCGGGGTTGGCGTAGGCGTGCAAAAAGTGGATCACCACGGATTCGCATCCGGCCTCGATCAGCGCCCTTGCGGAGTTGCCCACAGCCTCTTCGTCAAGCGGCGTCACGACCTGGCCCGCCGCGTCCATTCGTTCGGGCACCTCAAGCCGCAGGTTGCGCGGAATCAGCGGTGTGAAGGTGCCGGTCATTCCATAGGCGTTGGGGCGGGTGCGCCGGCCCAGTTCGAGTACGTCGCGAAACCCCCGTGTGGTGATCAGACCGGTCCTGGCCAGCTTGCGTTCCAGAACCGCGTTCGTCGTCGTTGTCGTGCCGTGCACGATCAGGTCGAGAGCGGCAAGTTCACACCCGGCCTTGTCCAGTGCCGCAAGCACGCCATAGGCCTGGTTGTCGAGCGTGCTCGGGACCTTGGCGAGCCGCACCTGACCGCTCGACTGGTCCAGTTCCACAAGATCGGTGAAGGTGCCGCCGACATCCACCCCCACAACCGCGCCCGAAGATTTGCCCGCCATCCGGTTTTCGGCTCCCGAGATTGTTTGTGTACAAATGGTGTCCGCAAGCGGCCCTTGTTGTCAACGCACGATGATCTCGGCGGTGGCGGATACTGGCAGGTCATCCACCACGTAGGCGCGGTGATCGTTGGTACTCAGCGTCACGCGGACCTGGTGCTTGCCCGGGGGCAGGGCGCCGATCCGCGCTTCGGGTTCATAAAGTCGCTGGAGCTTCAGCCCGCCCAGATAAAGATGGCCATGACCGGTGCCCGGCACATGCGCCTCGTCCACGAGATCGGGTGCAAAGGTGAAATCATCCGCCTGCACGCGCACGCGCCAGCCATCGCCATCCGGCTCAACCGCGATCCCGACCTGCGGGAGCGGTTCGCCCTCTTCCACCCGGCAGATGTCGCCAATCCCGTAAAGACCGAAATCGCCGACATCTCCCCGGCTTCGCGGCGGCGCCAACCGGGCCTGTGTGCGAAACTCCCCGGCATTTTCGAAACGCAGGGTAACGGGAATCATGCGCCCTTCCTGCAGATCGCCGCCCATGCCGTCCATCAGGATGAACGCGCCATCCGGTGCCAGCGACGGGGTGCTGTCCGCCGGGATCGGCAATCCGGCATCCGCCACCGCATGATCGAGCCGGGATCGCTGCGCCACGATGGAGCGCGCCGATACCAGCCGGTCGGGCCCTCCGGAATTGCGGATGGTCATGAATACAGCAACACTGCCCTTCGCCTCTTCGATCGGGGTGGCAATAACATCGGAAAGCAGGATGTCGGTCTGCACTGCCCGTGAAATCAGCGCGTAGGCAGCCCCGGCAACAGCGATCAGAATGGCAATTGCAACAAGGGGTTTTGCAGCTTTCATCCAGACCTCCTCCGGGTATCATCGCAGTACATGAGCATTTTGCAATATAGACGTCGATGTTCCCGACTGGCAAACGCGATCCTCTGGCCGCTGCTTTGCGCGACGCAGGCCGGCGCACATGCCGCCGAACAGGGTTTCGTGCTGCTGCTTCCAACAGACATCTATATTTCTGCGGGCGTGGCCTGTGTCGTGATGACCGTCGTGTTGTTGACCGTGCTGCCCGCCCCGGTGCTGCGCGGGCTGTTTAGGCCATTCGACCTGTGGCGCCGGCGTCGGGCACCGGCGGCGCGCCTGTTGACCAGCTCTGCCTCTTTCCTGATCCTTTGCGCGCTGGTCTGGCTGGGATTGAGCGGCCCGCGTGATCCGTTGACCAATCCGTTGCCGCTGATGATCTGGACGGTGTGGTGGATTGCGCTGGTCACGGTGCAGGGGCTGTTCGGCGACCTCTGGCGCTGGATCGATCCGTGGCACGGGCCGGTTGCTCTGAGCCGGTGGGCGTTGTGGCGCGGGCCGGCCCTGCGCTTGCCCGTGCAACTCGGGTATTCCGGTGCGATCCTGACCTATCTCGGCTTCGTGATCGTGTTGCTGGCCGATCCCGCGCCGTCCGATCCGGCACGGCTGGCCCGCTATGTCGGGGGGTACTGGCTGTTCACCTACGTGGCGCTGCTGCTCTTCGGGCCGCGCTGGGCATTGCGTGGCGAGGGCATCGCGATGCTGATGCGCTGTTATGCGGCGGTGGGGCTGTTCGGTCGCAGAGGACGCTGGTTTGCCACCGGCCTGTTCGGGTGGCAGGCGATGCGCCGGCGCGCGCCAGGTTTCGGCGCGGCGATATTCATGCTGGTGATTCTGGGATGTGGCAGCTTTGACGGGCTGAACGAGACATTCTGGTGGCTTGACCTGATGGGGATCAACCCGCTCGAATTTCCCGGTCGTACCGCAGTCGTCGCTCAGAACACCGCTGGTCTGATCGTTGCCAACCTTGCTCTGATCGTCGCCTATGGTCTTTCCGTTCGGATGGGCCTCGCGCTCGCCGGCGCCGATATGTCCTGGCGACAAGCGTTTTGCATTTATGCGCCGTCCATCCTGCCGATTGCGCTCGGATATCATGTCGGTCACTATCTCACGAGCCTGTTGGTCAACGGGCAATACGCGCTTGCCGCGCTGAACGATCCGCTGGCGCGGGGCGACAGCCTGCTGGGCATGGCAACATTTTATGTCACGACCGGCTTTTTCAACACGCAGGACAGCGTGCGGCTGATCTGGTTGTGCCAGGCGGCGGCGGTCGTGGCCGGACATGTGTTGGCCATCCTGATGGCGCATCTCATCGCGCTCAATCATCACGGAAGTGCCCGCCGGGCGATGCTGAGCCAATTGCCCCTGGCCGGCTTCATGGTGCTCTATACGTTGTTCGGCCTGTGGTTGCTTGCGGCGCCGCGCGGACTATAACCATTGCCGCCGCCCTGAAAACATTGAAGACTGCAAGGACGGGAATAGGCCAAAACCGTTTTACAGGGGACATTTGCCATGACCAAAGACACCAAAACCACCGGCACGACACGCCGCGGCGCGCTGAAAACGCTTGCTGCCGGGGCGGCGGCGGGCAGCCTGCCGCTCTGGGCGCGCTATGCGCAGGCACAGACATCCGAGCCGATCCGCATCGGTTTCCAGGTACACCGCACCGGGATCGGCGCCGCCTACGGGCGCTGGTATGACCGCACCACCAATGCCGCCGTCAAGCTGATCAACGAGGCAGGGGGAATCAATGGCCGCATGGTCGAGATCGTCGCCGAAGATGACGGGACCGATCCCAAGCGGGGCGCGGAAGTGGTCGAGAAATTCGCGACCCAGCACAATTGCGATATCGGCTTCGGGACGCTGTTTTCCCATGTGGTGATCGGGTCGGCCCCGCGCGCGGGAGAGTTGAAACTGCCCTATTTCGTGGTCTCCGAAGGCCACCACGTCGCGAGCGGGATGCTCAACCGCTGGACGGTGCAGCCCGGTATCACCGATGTAAAGAGCCAGGTTCTGGCGATGGCGCCGTTCGTGTCGTCAAATCTCGGCAAGAAGGTCACCATGATCTACCCGGATTTTGCCTTCGGCCACGACCACCGTGACTATTTCACCGAGGCGCTTGCGGCGCAGGGGGGCGAAGTGGTGGCGCAGATCGCGATCCCGCCCACCGAAACCAGCTTTACCAAGTATTTCCCGAAGATCCCCCGCGAGACCGAAGTGATTTATCACGTGATGGTCGGACCCGCCGTTCTGACCTTCGTCAAGGAAATGGGCGAGTTCTTTGGCCCGAGCCGCCCCGAAATGTTCGGCTTTATCGACTCGCTGGAGGCGGTGGACCTGTCGAGCCCCGGTCTTGAGTTCCTTGAAGGCACATATTTCTGGGAGGGCATGCCGCGCTATGCGCAGGCCGAGCAGACCGAGTTCGACCAGCATTACCGTGCTGCCGTGGGCGTCGATGCAAACGGTGCATCGGTCAGCGATCCAAAGGACATCTCGACCTATGCGCACATGTTCGGGTGCTGGGAAACGCTGTATACCGTCAAGGCGGGTATGGAAGCCGCCGGTTATACCGGGACCGCGGATCGGGCCAAGCTGATCGAGGCGGTGGAGGCGATGACCGAAATTCCGGCGTCAAACGCGCATCCGCAGGGGGCCAAGCTCTTCAATGGCAAGACCCACCAGGTGTTCGGCCATCAGTATATCAGCAAGGTGATCGACGGGAAAATGGTGCTGCAACACACCACGTCGATCGAGGATACGCTCTATCCCGACGAGGTCGATTACACGCAGCAGAGCTTCTGAACGCGCTCAGTATTGCGCCGGCGGTGGCAGGGTCGTGCAATCGACCTGCTCCGCTCTCGTGAATGTCAGACCGTCCAGCACAGCACGCTGTCCGCAACTTGTCATCTTGCAGGCGTGGTCGGCGTCGCTCAGACGGATGCCGCCCTCGGGCGTGATGCCGAGCGCGAGTTGGCAGGGTTGTCCGCCGCTCTGATCGCGGTAGGTCCAGCCGCTTGCGTTCGGCTGGGCCTTGCCCTGAACGAAGCAGGAATGACCGTTGGCTTGCCAGCTTTCGAGCCGAAAGTCCGCGACCCCGCCCGCATCGACATAGACGCGAAAATCATCTGCATCGCGGCGATAGCAATAGCTGGCTCCGCCTCCGCCCGCCGCGCCGCTGGCCCCGGTCGTCGATCGGGGGGCACAATCGATATCCGAAATGTCCCAACCGGGATATCCCATGTTTTCGATGCGCCAGAATCCGTCTTCGACGACGAAATCGAAATAGATAAGGGCGGGCTTTCCAAAACTCGTGAACTGCGCCGTGACCCGCTGGCGCGTGGTGTCGCCCTCTGCGGTGACGTTCAGGCTCCGCGCGATCTCGGCCGCGTCATAATCGTTGCCTGGAATCTCGAACCCCGGTTCGAAACAGCCGGTTGCAAGGTTGTTGCCGTGATCGCTGTTCACATCGTTGGTGTCGTAGAGTTGAACGAGATCGCGCGAGAGGTAGTCGCGCCGCCGCTCGGGCGCGGTCAGGTAGGCCAGCCCCCTGGCCGTGCCATCGGGGGGCGCAGAAAGCGACGTGTACATCCATCGCACGATCTCTTCCGGCGATTGCGCCGACGCGGGGGCCAGCCCGGCAAGTACCAGCAATGCGATCCAACCCAAAACCCTCGCCATGCGAACAATCCTCCCCTGTGACGGCCCGACCGGTCTGATGCCCGGACAGCGACCAGTACACAACAGGATGTGGGTTTTTCCAACAACGGATCGCTGCTTGCCCTTGCCCAATCCGCGTTCCTGGGCAATCGTGCGCGGCAATGGAAATCGGTCCCTATCTCTTGCTTGCTTCGCTGGAAGGCGCAGTGACAGCCGCAGTGCTCGCCCTGACGGCGGTCGGGCTTTCGCTGGTATTCGGCGTCATGCGCGTGGTCAACGTTGCGCATGGCGAGTTCTTTATGCTGGGCGCGGTGCTGGCCTGGTGGATCAGCAGCCAGGTCGCGGGCCACCCCTCGCTCGGGTTCGCGGTGGCGCTGCTCGTCGTGCCCTTGCTTGTGGGCGGCTTGGCGGCGCTCGCAGACATGACGATCCTCAAGCGGATTTCCTATGACCCGGAACGCACGATCGTTGCAACCATCGGGATACTCTACATAATCCAGCAGGTTACCTTGATGACCTATGGCCCGGATGCCCGTCCGGTCGAACCCCCGTTCAACACGCGGCTGGCGATACCGTGGTTCGAGTTCGTCGAGGGCAAGCCCCGGATCTACTGGCCCTGGGGGCTGTCGACAACCACCTACAAGCTCGGCGTGATCGCTGCGGCGGCGCTGGTCCTGATCGGGGTCTGGCTGCTGATGGCGCGCAGCAGGATCGGACTGATCATGCGCGCGACACAGCTTGACCGCGACATGGCGCTGGCCTTCGGTATCCCGGTCGAACGGGTCTACGCGCTGGTCTTCGGCCTCGGCGCCGGGCTGGCGGCGCTGGCGGCGGTGCTGATCGTGCCGATCCAGCAGGCGCATTACCTGATGGGGGGCGATCCGCTCTTGCTGTCGTTCATCGTGGTCATCATCGGCGGTCTGGGCAGCCTGCCGGGCACCGTGGTCGCCGCGATCCTGATCGGCCTGTCCGACGGCATCATCTCGGTCTTCTTCTCCCCAACCCTTGCAAAAATTCTCGCGACGCTGCTGGTGGCTCTGGTTCTGGTTTTCCGGCCACAGGGCCTGTTCGGGGTGCGCCGCGCATGAGTGACAGGACCAAGACGCTGATCCTGCATGCCGGATTGCTGGTCCTGCTTTTCGTGCTGCAATTCCTGCTCCCGGCCTATCACCACGGCAATCTGGCGCGGATCATGGTGTTGGCCAGCTATGCGATCGGCTTCAACATTCTCTTTGGATACACCGGGCTGCTCAGCCTTGGTCACGCCCTGTTCTTTGCTGCCGGGATGTATGGCATGGGGCTTGCGATCCGCCATCTCGGCCTGTCGCCGGCGCCGGCCCTGCTCTGCGGTCTTGCGGCAGGGGTGGCGATTTCCACGATTGCGGGCCTGCTGGCCCTGCGCACGGTTGGGGTCGGTTTCATGATCGTCACCCTGATGTTCGCGCAGGCAGGGTATCTCACGCTGCTCTATTTCGGGGAATACACGCGCGGCGACGAAGGCTTCGTCATTCAACAGGCAGAGCGTATCCTCTGGGGGCTGGACCTCTCCGATCCGACCAATCGCTATTTTGCCGCATTTGCGCTCTTTGCGCTTTGCCTGCTGCTGACGCTGTGGCTGGTTCGGGCACCGTTCGGCAAGGTGCTTGTGGCGATCCGCGAGAACGAAGAGCGGGCGCGGATGCTGGGCTATGACGTGTTCGCGCACAAACTGGGGGCCGTGGTGCTTTCGGGTACGCTTTCGGCGATGGCGGGGGCGGTGTATGGCCTGTTGTTCGGATATGTCGGGGCCAGCTTTGCCTCGGTGCAATATTCGATCTTTCCGCTGCTCTGGGTGCTTCTGGGCGGGGCGGGCACCGTGTTGGGGCCATTCATCGGGACACTGTTCATGTTCTACCTGATCGACCTCTCAAGCGGTGTCACCACGGCTTATATGCTGATTGCCGGGGTGGTGCTGGTGGCGCTGACGCTGTTTGCGCCGCAGGGGCTGGTGGGTGGAATTCGCAAACGGTTCTGGCGGGGCCTGCCATGACCCTGTTGGCGACCCGTGGGCTCACCAAGCAATTCGCCGGCCTGCATGCGGTCGAGAACGTGGATTTCGATTTGCCCCGGGGGCAGGTTCGCGCGCTGATCGGACCCAACGGGGCCGGCAAGACCACCTTTGTCGGCATGCTCTGTGGCCGGGTCGAACCGACCGCGGGCACGGTTCGTTTCGACGATCGCGATATTTCGGACCTGCCCGCGCACAAGCGTATCAACCTGGGCATCGCCTACACGTTTCAGATCACCTCGGTCTTTGCCAATCTCACGATTGCCGAGAATGTGGCGCTGGCGGCCCGGCGGAGCCTGCGCGGCGCGGATGTGGATATCGCGGTGGCCGATGCACTGGAACGTGTCGGCCTTCACGAACCGCCCGGGCAGAATGCCAGCGAACTCTCCTATGGGCATCAAAGGCTGCTTGAAATCGCCATGGGGGTCGTGCAGCAGCCCCGCCTGCTCATCCTGGATGAACCGACACAGGGGCTTGCGGACAGCGAGATCGAGGCGTTCAAGACGCTGGTGCGCGATCTCTCGGCCACGTCCACGATCCTGTTGATCGAACACAACATGGCGGTGGTGATGGAGACGGCCGACCAGATCACGGTGCTGAATTTCGGTCAGGTTCTTGCCGAAGGCACGCCCGGTGAAATCCGCGCCGACCGGGCGGTGCAGGCGGCCTATCTGGGGACCGGTTGATGCTCGAAGTATCAGGAATCAACGTGGCCTACGGTGCGGCGCAAATCCTGCGTGATCTGAGCTTCTCGGTCCGCGCGGGCGAGATCCTGTGCCTGTTGGGGCGTAATGGCGCTGGCAAGACCACGACAATGAAGGCGATCATGGGCCTGTTGCCGTTGCTGTCGGGGGACATCCGTCTTGACGGGCAGAGCATCGGTGCATTGCCGGCGCATCATGTTCCCAGGGCCGGGATCGGCTATATCCCGCAGGGCCGGCGGCTGTTCACCGAATTGAGCGTGGCGCAGAATCTCGAGATCGGCCTGATGGCGCGCGACTCCGGACCCGAGGTGCTGGAGGATGTGCTGACGCTGTTTCCGCGCTTGCGCGAACGCCTGCACCAGCGCGCCGAAACCCTGTCGGGTGGCGAGCAGCAGATGCTCGCCACCGCCCGCGCGCTGTGCCTGCAACCCAAGGTGCTTTTGCTGGATGAGCCGACCGAAGGCCTACAGCCGTCGATGATCGAGGCGATCCGCGAGGTCATCACGGTGATGCGGGATCGCGGTGTCGCGGTCCTGCTGGTGGAGCAGCGTGTCGATGCGGTCCTGTCGGTTGCCGACCGGGTGTGCTTTATCGAGAACGGCCAGAATCTCGAAACGCTCGACGCGGCGACCCTGCGCCAGGATCACGCGATACTCGAGCGGCATCTCGGAGTCTGAGGATCAGCGCAGCTTGGACAGCAGGCGCAGGAACTCGGCGCGTTCGGCCGGGTCCAGCGGGTCCAGCGTTTCGGCGGTTATCCCCTGGGCCAGGGGTACCAGCGCGTCAAAGGCCGCCCGGCCTTCGCCGGTTGCCGTCAGCAGGACCCGCCGCAGGTCGTCGGGATCGGCGGCAGAGGCGATGTAGCCCTTGAGACGCAGCCGGTCGATCACGCCCTTGATCGTCGCCGCATCCATCGCGGTCGCCCGCCCGAGGGCATTCTGCGACACCGGGCCCAATGCACAAAGCTGTGCAAGGGCGGCGAACTGCATCGGAGTCAGCTCGGGGATATGACGGGCAAAGATCGAGAGGTGCCGTTGATTGGCTTGCCGCATGATGAAGCCGACTTGTCGGTCAAGCACGTAGTCCGCGTCATCGGTTGGCTGTTGTGACATTCCCGCGTTCTCTCTTGGCTTGCTTTTGAGTTTTTATTGACAGGTCACGGGGCGTACCGCAAAATCTGTTCGTACACTAACAAGATTACGGTCCCAAACACCAAGGATTTCTCGTGTCCAGCTATTATCGGCCCGACACACTGACCGATGCGCTCGGCGTGCTGGCCGAGACGGGCGCGGTGGTTGCGGCCGGTTGCACCGACCTGTTCCCGGCGACCGAGTATCCGGAATTGACGGGTCCGATCCTTGACATTACCGCGATAAATGGTTTGCGCGGCATCGCGCAGACAGATGACGGCTGGCGTATCGGCGCGACAACGACATGGTCGGATTTGCGTGTCGCTTCGCTACCCACCGCCTTTGACATGCTGAAACAGGCCGCAGTCGAAGTTGGTTCGCGACAGATCCAGAATGCCGGGACGGTGGCGGGAAATCTCTGCAACGCTTCGCCTGCGGCGGATGGTGTGCCGCCATTGCTGGCGCTGGATGCCGAAGTGGAACTGATCGGCACGGGGGGCACGCGGCGTCTGCCGCTTGCGGAGTTTCTCGTCGATGTACGGCAGACCCGCCGCCGCCCGGACGAATTGCTGACGGCGGTTCATGTTCCCGCGCGGGCCGGTCACGGGAACAGCAGGTTTCTCAAACTCGGTGCGCGAAAATACCTGGTCATTTCGATCACGATGGTTGCCGTCAGGGTGGCGGTGGCCGATGATACGATCAGCGATCTCGCGCTTGCTGTCGGCTCCTGCAGTGCCGTGGCCGTTCGTCTGCGCGATCTGGAACGTGATTTGATCGGACGCCCGGTGCAGGAACTTGCCGATGGCGTCAGCGCCGCGCAAGTGGCGGCGTGCCTGTCCCCGATCTCCGACATCCGTGCGGACGCATCCTATCGAAGCGGGGCGGCTGCCGAACTCATCAATCGTGCGCTGGCCGGGACGGTGGGGACGCCATGAAAGACCATGTCGCCCCGCAGATGACGGTCAACGGCACGCCGGTCACGCTCGGCTGTGCGCCGGGGCGACGATTGTCCGAGGCCTTGCGTGGTGAGCTTGGACTGACCGGCACCAAGGTTGGCTGTGACGCGGGTGATTGCGGTGCCTGCACGGTGCTTCTGGACGGGTCTGCTGTCTGCGCCTGCCTCACTCCGGTGGCGCAGGCGCGGGGCCGGCGTATCGAAACTGTCGAAGGCTTGTCGCGCGACGGAATACTGCTCGGCTTGCAGCAGGCGTTTCAGCGCCACGGCGCGGCGCAGTGCGGCATATGCACGCCGGGTATGCTGATGGCGGCGACCGCGCTGTTGCGCGAAACGCCCAAGCCGACCCGCCTCCAGGCCGAAGCGGCGCTTGGCGGGGTGCTGTGCCGGTGTACCGGCTATTCCAAGATCATTGCCGCCGTGATGGATGTCGATCTCTCCGCCGCGCAGGCGTTGCCCGATATGCCCGATGTCGGTGCCGCGGTGGGTGCCCGCATGTCCCGGCTCGACGGGGCCGCCAAAGTCGCCGGATCCGAGATGTTCGGTGCCGATCATTGTCCGGAAGATGCGTTGCTGGTGCGGGCGGTCCGCTCGCCCCATGCCGCCGCGCGGTTTCATTTTGGCGACATCGCGGAATGGGTCGCGGCTCAGGCTGGCGACCTGCTGGTTTTCACCGCCGCTGACATCCCCGGCGAAAACCGGTTTGGCGTGATCCCGAGCTTTGCGGATCAACCGGCCCTCGCGGAGCGTCATGTCCGGATGCGGGGCGAGGCCGTGGCCCTCGTCGCGGGCATGCCGGACCAGATGGAAATGCTCGACCTTGGCAGCTTTCCCGTGACATGGCAGCCGGAGAATGACCTGGCCACACCGGACACGGCGCGGCAGGCGGGGGCGGGTTCGATACATCCCGAGCGAAGCGACAACATCCTGATCACCGGCAAGGTCCGGTGTGGGGATCCGGCGGCTGCGATTGCCGGGGCGGCGCATGTTGCGACGGCCGAATTCCGGACCACCCATGTGGAACACGCCTATATCGAACCCGAGGCCGGTGTCGCCTGGATGGATGACGGGAGCCTGGTCATCCGGGCCTGTACGCAGGCGCCGGTCATGGACCGTGACGATACCGCGCGCGTTCTCGGGCTCCCGCCCGAGCAGGTGCGGATCATCCCGTCGGCAACCGGTGGCGGGTTCGGATCCAAGCTCGATCTGTCGCTGCAACCTTTGATCGGGCTTGTCGCGCTCAAGACCGGACGTGCGGCGCGCATGGTCTATTCACGCAGCGAAAGCATGCGCTCGACCACCAAACGTCACCCGGCGCGAATGACCGCGCGGATCGCGGCAGACGGGCAAGGGCGCGTCACCGGGATGCAGTTCGACGGAGATTTCGATACCGGTGCCTATGCCAGCTGGGGGCCGACGGTCGCGGTGCGCGTGCCGGTGCATGCCTCGGGTCCTTACCGCATTCCGCATTATCACAGCGAAGCGCGCGCCGTTCATACCAATGGTCCCGTCGCCGGTGCGTTTCGCGGCTTTGGGGTGCCGCAGGCCGCAATTGTGCAGGAAACGCTGTTTGACGACCTGGCAAACGATCTCGGAATGGACCGGCTGGCGTTCCGGCGGCTCAATGCCCTGCGGGACGGGGACCGGTCGGTCTGCGGGCAGGAACTGTACGGGGTCGGGATTGTCGACTGTCTTGACGCGCTGCGCGATCCGTGGAGCGAGGCGCAGAGGGTCGCAGCCGCGATGAATGCGCGCGAAGGTCATGTCAGACGCGGAATCGGCGTCGCCGCCTGTTGGTATGGCTGTGGCAATACCGCGCTGCCGAACCCTTCGACCATTCGTGTCGGGCTCACGCCTGACGGTCGGCTCGTCCTGCATCAGGGGGCAACCGATATCGGGCAGGGGTCGAATACGGTGATCGCCCAAATCTGCGCCGATGCCATCGGTCTGCCGGTGGCGCAGATCGACCTGATCGGCCCGGATACCGCGATGACACCGGATTGCGGCAAGACCTCGGCCTCGCGCCAGACGGTTATTACCGGCAAGGCGGCGATGTTGGCCGGCGCGGCGCTGCGAGCGGACATCCTGGCGCGCAGCAACATGGGCGATGGTGCGCGGATCGTTCTTGAGGGCACGATGTTGCATGTGACAGACGGCGAAGAGCGACGCAGCATCGCCTTGTCGGACCTTTCGGTGAATTCCCGTGGCTACGTGATCATGGCCGAGCAGAGCTATGACCCGCCGACACTGTCGCTGGATGAAAACGGGCAGGGGCGCCCCTATGCGGTCTATGGCTACGGGGCCCAGCTTGTCGAACTGGATGTCGACATGACACTCGGCACCGTCCGGGTGCAGCGGATCACGGCCGCGCATGATCTCGGCAAGGTCATCAACCCGCTGCTGGCCGAGGGTCAGATCGAAGGCGGCATAGCACAGGGGCTCGGCATGGCGCTGATGGAGGAGTACCTTCCGGGGCGCACCGAGAACCTGCATGATTACCTGATCCCGACAACCGGCGATATGCCGGAAATACGGTCGATCCTGATCGAGAAACCCGATCCGGAGGGACCGATGGGGGCCAAGGGATTGGGAGAACATGTTCTGATCCCGACCGCCCCGGCGATCCTGAACGCGATCCGGGACGCGAGCGGCGCGCGGATCACCCGGTTGCCGGCACTGCCGCATCGGGTTCTGGCGGCGATCCGGGCCGCGCAGGGGGGGCGGGCCGATGGATAGGCAACGGACCACGCCGGCGGACAAGATACGTTGCGATGCCTGCCCGGTGATGTGTTATATCGCGGAGGGCAAGATCGGGGCCTGCGACCGCTATGCCAACCGGGACGGGCGAATCATCCGCTGTGATCCGCTGACGGTTCTGGACCGGCGGATCGAACAGGGCGGCGAAATCCGGCCGTTTCTCAAATCCGACTGGGATGGCGGGCTGGTGGCCGGGGACGATCTTTTTGTGACTGCGGTGGGGTCGGGCACGACCTATCCCGACTACAAGCCCGCGCCGTTCATCGTCAGCCGCGAAATCGACGGTGTGGACTTTGTAACCGTGGTGACCGAAGCGATCTTTTCCTATTGCGGTGTCAAGGTAAAGATCGACACCGACCGGCATATCGGTCGCGAGGGCGCAGTGGTGCGGGCGCAAGGCGAAGCGGTTGGCCTGATGATCACAAGTGAATATGGCAGCCAGATGATGAGCCTGGGCGGTGTCGATCACCTGACCGGTGGCAGCAAGCCCGAAGGTCGCGTGACCTGCGATACGCTGATGCGGCTGTGCAATCGCGAAGCGGTCACGCTCGAGGTCGATGGCGGCGCGAAGGTCGTCGTGCAGGCCGGGCAGGCCCCGGTTGTCGACGGTCACCGGGAAGAGCGGATGCGCGTCGGCTGCGGGTCGGCGACGATCGGGATGTTCGCCGTCCAGTGGCAGGGGCTGGTCGACGAGGTCGTTGTTGTCGACGATCACATCACCGGTGTCGTCAGTGAACATCAGGCGGGCAAGGTTCTGGGCTGGCCGGACACGGGCATTCGGATCAAGGGACGGCGTTCGACCCCCGGACGTTATTTCCAGGTCGCCGAACCGGGGCTGGGATGGGGCGGCACCGACATCACCGATCCGCTGACCATCCTGGGCGACTGGAATCCGAGAAAGGGCGCACGCCCCGGTCTGACGCTGCTGATGGTGTCGACCACGGGCGAGCAATGGGGGTATTACGTGCTGGATGACGCGCTCGTGCCACAGCCCGCCGACCTGCCTGACGCGTTGAAACCCTCGGTCGATCTCATCGCCGAGAATTGCGAACCCGCGATGTGCACGGTGATGTTCATGGGCGGGGCTGGCGGATCGTTGCGTTCGGGCGTGACGAAAAACCCGGTGCAGCTGACCCGTTCGGTCCAGGCGCTCAAGACACGGGTGACGGTTGGTGGCGCCCGGGCCTATGTCTGGCCCGGCGGCGGCATTACCCTGATGGCGGATGTGACCCAGATGCCCGATGATGCCTTTGGCTACGTGCCGACGCCCGCGATTGTGGCCCCGCTGGAATTTACCCTGCGGCGCGACGATTATCGCGCGTTGGGCGGGCATGACGGGGCGGTTCGGACCCTTGACGATGTCCTGGAAACCGGCGGCGCATACGGTGCGGATTCGCGGGCCGTGGCGCGGAAACGGAGCTGAAATGCAGGGACCACAGATATCGGTACTGACGGATGGGCACCGATGGCATTTCCATCATGGCCCGGTCGACCTCATCGTCGACGCGGTGGGGCAGGCGCGCGAGGCGGCGCTGCACGGGGCCGCCAGGCGGTTCGATACGCTTCTGTCCGAACTTGCATCCGAACTCGACATCCTGCGCCGCCCTGCTGGTCACGCCGAGGTCGCGCGCGGCCGGATCGCACGGGCGATGCAGGACGCGGTGTCGGTGCATCTGCCGGAATTTGTCACGCCCATGGCCGCCGTTGCCGGAGCCGTTGCCGACGAGATGCTGGCTGCGCTATGCGCTGCCGGTCCGTTGCGCCGGGCCTATGTCAATAACGGGGGCGATGTTGCGCTTTACCTCGCGCCGGGTGAATGCCTGACCTCGGTCATTGCCACCGCTTCGGCACCACGGCTGACGCTCTGTGCCGACAGCCACGTTCGCGGCGTTGCCACATCGGGTTGGCGGGGTCGCAGTCATTCGCTGGGCATCGCGGACAGCGTCACCGTGCTCGCCGGAACGGCTGCACAGGCGGATGTCGCCGCAACCCTGATCGCCAATGCCGTGGACCTGCCCACACATGCGGCGATCCGGCGGGTGCGGGCCTGCGATATTGCGCCTGACAGCGATCTGGGAGAGCGGCTGGTGACCGTGGACGTCGGCCCGCTGTCGGATGACGACATGTTGACCGCGCTCACTGCCGGTGCCCGACTGGCTGAAGACTGCCTGTTGCGGGGTCATATCATTTCCGCCCATCTGCAACTCGGACCGCATGAACGGGTGGTGGGCGCGACGGAATATCTCACACAACCGGAAAGGGATAGATTGTATGCCTGACTTTGCCCTGCGCAAGACGATGCTTTTTGTCGAGGATATCCATCATGATGGCGGGCCTGCGCCGGCGCTGCCGCGGCGGCGTGCGGCCATCGTTGCCCTGGTCCGCAACCCGTTCGCGGGGGAATATGCGGCCGACCTGCAATCGGCAATGGAGGATTTGAAACCGCTGGGCCTGCAAATGACCGACCGGCTGATCGAGGCGATGGGCGGGATCGAGGGGATCGACGCTTATGGCAAGGCGTCGCTTGCGGGAGAGGGCGGTGAGCTGGAGCACACGGCGTTATGGCACGTGCCCGGCGGCTATGCGATGCGCGAGCGTTTGGGCGAGGCGCGGGCAATCGTGCCCTCGTCGATGAAGATGGGCGGGGTCGGCACCCGGATCGACATTCCGCTCGGTCATATCAACGCGGCGTATGTGCGCAGCCATTTCGACGGAATGGAGGTCGGTGTGCCGGACGGACCGCGTGCCGCCGAACTGTTGTTCGCGCTGGCCATGGCGCGGGGCCCGCGCATCCATCACCGCATGGGCGGATTGGCCGTCGAAGACGTCAGGGGCGAGGATGGTTTGCGCTGACGCCGCTGGCGAGGTTGAGCCGATTGCCCTAGCCGCCAAGGTCGGCGCGCATCAGGCCCAGTGACACATCACCGGGATTGGCGGCGACCGCCCGATTCACGGTGTCCAGTGCCGCTTCGCGATCGCCGAGCGCGGCGTGAATGCGCACCATCATTGTCCAGGCCTGGACAAGCTGCGGGTCCATGTCCACCGCCTCGCCAAAGGCGCCGAGCGCGGCTGACATATTGCGCGTTGTCAACCCGATCCCCGCCATGACGATCTGGGCCTCGGGGAAATCGGCGTTGGCCAGCAGCGCGCGCTGCCACTCGGTCATCGCGCCGTTCAGGGCTTTTGTGTAACTGTCCGGCATGCGCGCGATGCGCAGGGACAGAAACTCTCTGGCGGCTGCTATACGCACGGTTTTGGCCGGGTCGCTGAGCAGGCCGACAATCCGCGCCAGAATATCCGTCTGTTCCGCACCGCGTTGTACCGAAACGGCGGCGGCACGTACCAGCGGATCGGGGTCGGACAGGGCCGGCACCATGCGTGCCGCGATTTCAGGCGAGGACGCCTGCGCCAGCAAATCCAGTGCGCTTGCGCGCACGATACCCGGCAATTCCTCGTGCTCGACAATGCCGATCAGGCCCTCGACCTGCCGGGCCGGGTTTCGGCGGGCCGGAGCGATCACCTGCGAGAAATGCGGACCGCGCCGAGTGCTGTCCGGATACCATCGCGTGACGGCCTCGGCGGCCCATTCCGCCGACTTGTCGCTGTGGCAGTCGGTGCAGGCATTGGGCGCGCCGGTTTCAGAGCTGAGATCCGGGCGCGGCACGCGGAACGAATGATCCCGTCGCCCGTCAATCCCCATGTAGACGCGTTCGATCATGTGGCAGGTCTTGCACTGCGCGCCTTCGCTGCCGGCTTCGTGAAAATGGTGGGTGGGGTCGTCATACTGCGCGCGGCGAAGCGATGGAAACCGGTCATTCCCTGCGGGCGAGTGGCATTGCGTGCAGACGGCGTTGCCCTCGGCGACCCGTCCGGCCGTGTGAGGATTGTGGCAATCGGTGCAGGCGACGCCCTTGGCATACATGCGCGATTGCAGGAAAGAGCCATAGACATACACCTCGTCGAGGATCTGGCCATCGGGATGATATTGTCCGGGCCTGAGTGTCGAGAGGCGATACGAGTCGTGAAACGGTGTTCCTGGCAGCGGGCTGCCGGCGGCAAAGGCCTCGCGCCGGGAATGACAGCCGGCGCATTGCTGAATCTGTGCTTCCGCACCGGCGTTGAAATCCATGGTCAGTCCGGTTTCGGACAGCCGGGGCCATTGCGTTGCATCATAGCGACCATTCGCCAGGGCCCAGTCGCGGTGCGCCGCGCCGGGGCCGTGGCAGGCTTCGCAGCCCACGCCGATTTCGGACTGGGTGCTGGCATAGGTTCTTGTGCGGGTCTCATAGTTCTTTTCGAAACCGGTCGCATGGCATTCCGCGCAGCGTGCGTTCCAGTTCTTGTAAGGACCGGTCCAGTGCAACCCATCATCGGGGCGCAGGTCCTGATCCGGGTAAAGGTGATACCAGAGCTTGCGGTCGCGATCCCAAACGAGATCAAAGGATTGTTGCCGTCCGGGTTCGGTTTCGAGCAGATATTGTTGCAGCGGCTCGATCCCCACAACCCCGGCGACGGGAAAGGTTGTCATTTTTCCATCCGGGCCGGCGGTCTCGATTGCGGGACCGGTGGGCAGGCTCAGGAACCGTGCCTGCAACCCGGCGGACGAGATCGTTTCACCATCAAACGCGCCCAGCAGATGATCGCCGTCTGGTCTTGTCCATGCCAGTTGATGATGCGACCCTTGCCAGGCGTCGGCCTCTTTCTCGTGACATTCCGAGCAGGTATCGCTGCCGATATAGGCAGGATACTTGTCGGCCTGCTGCGCCGTGGCTGCATCGGTGGTGACAGCAATCGACAAGGCCGCAATCGTGATCAAAGGTGTAATGTGCATGATTGGCCCTGCCATGGCTTCAATTCGCTTATCCGGCATCTCGCCTTTCGAAACAAGCCGCCGACGGGTCACGAACGACTGAATGCAAGCAACCCGTTCCAGTCTGTCACGCGTACCTTGCCATATCCCAGTTCGATCAGGTCCTTGTCTTCAAGCCGTCGCAGCAGGCGGCGCACCGTCGGCAGCGACATGACATTTTTCATGCCGATCTCTTCCTGTGACGCATTGATCCACCCGCCTGCTGTCGGCAGATTGTCATTGGAAAACAGCAACCATGCGGCGAGCCGGCGCGATTTGTCAGGTATGGTGAGGATCGCCATCAATCGCATCAGGACGGCCATGTTTCGATGCGTGAGCGCGTAGAACAGGCTGATGAATTCCGGATTCGTGCGGATCAGTTCATTGATCCGGGCCTGAGGCAGGAACCAGCAGTCGACATTTGTATCGGCGGTCAGCGTTACCAGACGGTTGGCCTTGGAGAATGAGGCCAGATCACCGATCCAGAAGCCGGGGCCGCCTGCATAGCAATCGTAAATGGTTCCGCTGTCCGTCGGAATCGAAACCGTGATCCGACCCTCGATGATGCCGTAAATCCCGTCTGACATGTCACCGAAGCGATAGAGCGTGTCATCTGTTTTGAAACGCCGCAGCCCACCGCAGGCCAGAAGCCTGCGCCGCAGGGTAGCCGGGCAATCCGACAACCATCCCCGGCATTTGAAGAGGTGATCCGCTGCTTCAAGGTCAATTGTCATAAAAATTTTTTGCCAGAATTGGATCAAATGATCAATTCCTGCAACCGTGGTTCGTGTCACAACGTTCAAGGGACTTGGCGAAAGGTAAAATAGCGTCAGGTTGCACTCTGTTCACCCGTAGTCGCGATGCGGAGTGGAAAGAATCCAGCCAGCCAACACTGCCAGAAATGCGCTTTCGTCGTTCTCAGGAAAAAGAAGCCCCGACATGGGCTTTGACCAAAGAAATGAAACCACGGGGGAATTCACGCATGTTATCAGAAACGTTTGTTCCGCGATGCGGGTCAGGTCGGCTGGGGCGGGTCGCCGCGCTTGCCTGTACCGTCGCGCTTTCTGCTGCACTTGGCGCGCCTGCAGGGGCGCAGGAGCAGGAGCAAAAGCCCAACATCCTCGTGATCTGGGGGGATGATATCGGGCAAACCAATATTTCGGCCTACAGCTTTGGGCTGATGGGCTACGAGACGCCCAATATCGACCGGATCGCCGACGAAGGCATCATGTTCACCGACTACTACGCCGAGCAAAGCTGCACCGCAGGGCGGTCGACCTTTATCACCGGCCAGTCGACCTTGCGCACCGGTCTCAGCAAGGTTGGACTGCCCGGCGCCGATATCGGCATACGTGACGACGATGTGACGCTCGCATCCGCACTCAAGGATCTGGGCTATGCGACCGGTCAGTTCGGCAAGAACCACCTGGGCGACAAGGACGAGTTCCTGCCGACGGCGCATGGTTTTGACGAGTTTTTCGGCAATCTCTACCATCTGAACGCCGAGGAAGAGCCGGAGAATTTCAATTACCCGGCCGACCCGGAGTTTCGCAAGAATTTCGGACCGCGCGGTGTGATCAAGTCGTCGGCTGACGGTGCCATAGAAGATACCGGGCCGCTGACCAAGAAGCGCATGGAAACCGTGGATGAGGAAACCTCGGCCGCAGCCATCGACTTCATGCGGCGGCAGGTCGAGCAAGGCAAGCCGTTCTTCGTCTGGATGAACACCACGCGCATGCACTTCCGCACGCATGTCAAGCAGGAGAACCGCAGCGATCCCGGTCTGACCGCACTGACCGAATATGCGGATGGCATGGTCGAACATGACGGTATCGTCGGCCAAATCCTTGATGCGGTGGACGAGATGGGCATCGCAGACAACACGATCGTGATGTATTCGACCGATAACGGCCCGCACCAGAACTCGTGGCCGGATGCCGGTACGACGCCGTTCCGCAGCGAAAAGAACACCAACTGGGAGGGTGCGTTCCGGGTGCCCGCGCTGATCCGGTGGCCCGCCAGGTTCGAGGCGGGCACGGTCAGGAACGGCATGTTCTCGGGGCTCGACTGGTTCCCGACACTGATGGCCGCCGCAGGCGATACGGACATCAAGCAGCGTCTGCTGGACGGCACCACCATCGACGGCAAGGAGTACAAGATTCATCTGGATGGGTACAACCAACTGCCCTACCTGACCGGTGAGGCCGATGACACCGCGCGCAAGGAGTTCTTTTATTTCAATGACGACAGTGCCCTTGTCGCGCTGCGCTATGAAAACTGGAAGTTCGTGTTTCAGGAGCAACGTGCCAAGGGCACAATGAGCGTCTGGGCCGAGCCCTTCACGAAGCTGCGGGTGCCGAAACTGTTCGACCTGCAATCGGACCCTTATGAACGGGCAGACCGGACGTCGAACACCTATTACGATTGGTTGATCGACCACTCTTACCTGATGGTGCCGGCACAGGCCGAGGTTGCGCGGTTCTTCTCGACCTTCGAGGAATATCCGCCGTCACAAAAAGCGGCGAGCTTCTCGGTCGATCAGATCCAGAGCACTCTGGAAAAGCAATTGAGCGGAATGGCGCAGTAACTCTAAGCTGGCGGGGCGGTGTTCCCGCTGGCTCTTTATCCTTTCGGCGGGCCGCCCGATTTGGGCGGCCTTTTTCACGTGATGCGATGATTGTGTGCCTTGACCGATCTCAGGAGGGTTTGCACGCATCGGGAAAGGCCGCGGCAAAGGCGGGGTGTGCCGCGCATGCGGCCTCGACAGCCGTGACGCGGGGCAGGTCGTCGATCCCGACGCCCCAGCGGCGGGCGTTGTAGACCTGTGGCATCAGGCAGAGATCGGCCAGTCCCGGGGTTTCTCCGCAGCAATAGGGCGATTGCTCGAACCCGCCCAACAGGGTTTCAAAGGCCTGCATGCCGGGGCGGATGAAATGCTGCATCCATCGCTCCATCGCATCGTCCTGCCCCGAGATGTCCCGCGCGTGTTTCGCCACGGACAGGTTGCAGATCGGGTGGATGTCGATCGCAATAGCATGCGACAGGGCGCGAACACGGGCGCGCAGGGCCGGATCCGCAGGCAGCAGGTTCAGCCTGCGGGTTTCGTCAAGATATTCGATGATCGCGAGCGATTGGGTCAGCAGCAGACCATCGATTTCAAGTGCCGGAACAAGACCCTGCGGATTGCGGGCGAGATGCTCGGCCGACCGCTGTTCGCCTTTCACGAGATCGACGGTTACGCTGTCAAACGCGATCCCGGCAAGGTTCAGGGCAATCCGTACCCGGTAGCTGGCCGATGAGCGCCAATAATCATACAGGACGACGTCAGTCATCGGCATAGCTTCTTGCGGTCTCGATGAGGTCGGTCAATACCGCCAGATCTCCGATCCGGTTTGCCATCAGCAGGATCAGGCGGGCGTTCATCGCGTGACTCTGGGCCTCGCTCAGCCCCTCATGGGCCTGAATCAGGGTATTGTAGAAATCATCCTGATCCGGGCTCAGCCTGTCGGGTGCAATGCTCATGCTGCGCTCTCCTCGAGTTCGGCACCCAGGGCCCGTGCGCGGGCGGCGAGAACCGATTGCTCCGTCGGCGGGTCGAATACCGCGCAAACGTGACCGTCCGGGCGGAAAAGATAGGCCTTGCCCGACCCGTAACGCCGGATCGCATGACCATTGGTCGCCGTGAAACAGGGGTAATCCGCCCTCTGGTTGATGCCGATCCTGCGCACCGATGGCAGGTTGGGCAGAACCACATCGCCAAAACCGACGAGCGTGAATTGCCCCTGAACTTCGTTCAGCAGCCAGCTGGTTCCGGTTTCGCTCTCCAGCGGTGCGTCAATCAACGCCCGACCCGGCGCGACCTGAGCGGTGCCGGGGGTTTGCAGATCCATGCCTTCGAGCGAGCATGGGACCGAGAGCCGCCCCGAGTTGAGCAGTTTCTGGGCAAAAGGTTGATCCTGCGCCAATGTCAGCGCTTCGGCCCGGAACAACGCCTCAATCGGGGTTTTCGGCGTCATGAAATTTGTCGACCGCGACGAATTCTTGATGTTCTCCGCCGCGCCGTGGCTGCGCTCCTGGTGGTAGGTGCGGATCAGCGAGGCCGGGGCATTGTCGGTCAGCACGGCGGCCAGCTTCCAGCCAAGATTGTCGACATCCTGAATGCCGCCATTTCCGCCACGCGCGCCAAACGGGCTGACCACATGGGCGCTGTCACCGACAAAGATCACCCGGTTATGCACCATCTGATCGAGCTTGATGCAGCGGAACTTGTATACGCTGACCCAATCGAGCTTGAACGGCTTGTCGCCCACGATTGCCTTGATCCGCGGGACGACCTTGTCCTCGGCGGCTTCGGCCTTGCCGTCGGCGTCTGCGTCCAGCTGCAGATCGATGCGATAGATGTTGTCGGGCTGCATGTGCAGCAGCGCGGATTTGCCCGGATGGAACGGGGGATCGAACCAGAACCAGCGTTCGGGTACGTCCTCATCACCAAAGGGGCTTTGCTCCATTTCGATATCCGCGATCAGGAACTGCTCTTCGAAGGTCTGGCCGCTGAATTCAAGGCCCATCCGTTGCCGGGTTGCCGAACCGGCCCCGTCACAGGCGATCAGATAGTCGGCTTCGATCTGGTATTCACCGTCGGGCGTTTCGATCTGCAAGGCGACGAAATCGCCCTTGTCCTGATGGCCGACGACCTTGTTCTTGAAACGCAGGTCTATCAACTCGGGGAACTCACCCGCGCGATCCACGAGATATTCTTCGACGTAATATTGCTGGAGATTGATGAAAGCCGGATATTTGTGCCCGTCTTCCGGCAGCAGGTCGAAATTGTAGACCTCCCTGTCGCCGTAGAACTGCCGGCCCACCTTCCAGGTGACACCTTTTTCCAGCATGCGCTGGCCGATGCCCAGGCGATCGAAAATTTCCAGCGTGCGCTTGGACCAGCAGATCGCACGGCTGCCGATCGACACCACATTGTTGTCATCCAGCACCACCGATCTGATCCCGCGTTGGGCGAGATCGACGGCCATCGCCAGACCAATGGGGCCGGCGCCGACAATCGCCACCGCATGGCGTGGTTCGGTCCCCGTCAGCCCCGGAGGCGCGACATAGGGGAAAGGGGTATAATCATAAGCCATCAGTATCCTCCATTCCGATGGGCCGTCCGTGGGCAGCCTGTGCCGTGATCGCGGCATCCGGCCTGGTCACGGACGACGGTTCGCCGGCGCGGATCTCCGTTCGGCAAACCATCGCAGGTTCCGGTTCAGCCTTGCAGCGCATCCCACATTTCCAGATCGCGCTGCGCGGTCCAGATGCGGGGGGTGTCGATGCCGCGGGCTTCGTCATAGGCGCGGGCGACGTTGAAGGGCAGGCAGTGTTCGTAGATCGCGTAATCGGCGAATTTCGGATCACATTCCGCGCGCACCGCGTCCCATGCCTCTTTCAGGGAACCGCCGCGCGCGGCGACCCGGGCGGCGGGGCGATAGGTGCTTTCCACGAAATCACGGGTGATTTCGATCGCGGCATTCACCATGTCGGGACCGATCAGCGCGTCGCCGCGCCCTGGGGCGATGGCATCGACATCGAACCATTTGATGGCGTCCAGCGTGTCGCCCCAATCGGAGAAATGACCGTCGCCGCAATAGCAGGCGCTGTGATATTCGACGATGTCGCCGGTGAACATGACATTCTGATCGGGCACGTGGATGACGATATCACCGGCGGTATGCGCGCGGCCCAGATGCATGAGATCCACCCGGCGGTTGCCGAGATACACGGTCATGCTGTCGCTGAAGGTGGTGGTCGGCCAGGTCAGGCCCGGGATCGATTCGTGGCCTTCGAACAGGCGCGGGAAACGCTGGAACTCACTGTCCCAGTCTTCCTGGCCGCGTTCGACAACCATGGCGCGCGCGATGTCCGACATCAGGATCTGCGAGGCGCCGAAGGCCGAGGCACCGAGCACGCGAACCGCGTGATAATGGGTCAGCGCCACGTGGCTGATGGGCTTGTCGGTAATCTTGCGCACCTTCTCGATCACCTTGTTGGCCAGACGCGGAGTTGCCTGGGCCTCGACGATCATCACGCTGTCATCGCCGATGATGACGCCGCTATTGGGGTCGCCCTCGGCGGTGAAGGCCCAGAGACCTTCACCAACTTCGGTAAAGCTGATTTCCTTTTCGCTCATATCGCCCTGGGATGCGAATGCCTTGGCCATGTATGATGTCCTTTTGAGGTCTGTGCCGGTGGCAGGGTGGGAAGCCTCCGGCGGGAGTATTTTCGACAAAGATGAAATGTCAGCGCGCGTAAGGTTCTTCGAGCGCCGGCAGAACCTTGCCCGAGCAATCGCCAAAGCCGATGCGATAGCCGTCGCCCTGCGCATGGCCCGACAGGGTGAGCGTGTCACCGTCGAGCAGGAAGCTGCGCTCGTCGCCGGTATCCAGTTGCAAGGGTTCCTTACCGCCCCAGCTGAGTTCCAGCAGGCTGCCGCGCTCGGATTTGGTCGGGCCTGAAATGGTGCCCGAGCCGAGCAGGTCGCCGACATTCATCGGACAGCCGGATGTGGTATGATGCGCCAGTTGCTGGGCCGAGGAGTAGTACATTTCCTTGTAGTTGGTGCGCGCGATGGTGGAGGCGGGTTTGCCTTCCGGGGCGAGCGTCACCGTAAGATCGATGTCATAGAGCATCGGGCCGCAATCCCTGAGGTGGTCCAGCAACTCGAATTCGCGCGCGGGCGTGTCGGCGCGGAAGGGTTCGAGCGCCGGTTTGGTCACGATCCACGGGCTGATCGAGGTGGCGGTTGCCTTGGCCTGGAACGGTCCGAGCGGTTGGTATTCCCAGGCCTGGATGTCACGTGCGGACCAGTCGTTCAGGAGCACGTAGCCAAAGATCGCGTCGTCCGCTTCCTTGACGGTGATCGGCCCGTCGCTGGCGACGCCGACGATGGCGCCCATTTCCAGCTCGAGATCGAAGCGCCGACAGGGCAGGAAGGCCGGAAGATCGTGATCCGGCGATTTCAACTGACCCCAGGGGCGGCGGATACCGGTTCCGGACACCACCACGGAGGACGCGCGCCCGTTGTAACCGATCGGGATGTGCAGCCAGTTCGGCGGCAGGGCGTTTTCTGGGCCGCGGAACATGGTTCCGACGTTGAAGGCGTGATTCCGCCCGGCATAGAAGTCGGTGTATTCGCTGACCATGAAGGGAAGATGAAGCGTGGCCTGATCTATCGGCACGAGCAGCGGCTCAACCCTGTCGCGGTCGGCGGCGCCATCCGAGAGCAACGCGGTCAGACGGTCGCGCAGAGCGGCCCATACTGCCGGACCTTCTTCCATCAGGTCGTTCCAGAACGGCATCTCAAAGAGCGCCACGTCCGCAAGGGTGATCAGGCCGCTTTCCTCGGCAGCCTGCATGTCGAGGATCATGTCTCCGATGGCGACGCCACATCGCGGGTCGGTGTCGGCGGTGGAAAAGACACCGTAGGGCAGATTGTTCAGGGGAAACGGATGGTCAGCTGCGTTGGCGCTCTCTACCCAGCTTTTGATCAGGGGCATGTGTCTTCCTTTGTCGTCGTGTCACGGATGTGGGATCTGTCCACTCCGGCTTACTTGGTTCCGGGGGTTCCGTCGAATTTCTTTTCGATGTCGTCCCAGCAATCGATATAATCGTCCTGCAGCGGCGCTTCCTTGGCGGCAAACGCCGTGAGATGCTGCGGGAAGCGGGTTTCGAACATGAACGACATGGTGTTGTCGAGCTTCTCCGGGCCGAGATCGGCGTTGCTTGCGCCTTCAAAGGCATTCTTGTCCGGGCCATGAGGCAGCATCATGTTGTGGAGGCTCATGCCGCCGGGCACGAACCCCTGGGGTTTGGCGTCGTACTGACCGTAGATATTTCCCATCAGCTCAGACATGATGTTCTTGTGATACCACGGCGGACGGAAGGTATCTTCCATCGTCATCCAGCGTTCGCGGAACAGCACGAAATCGATATTCGCGGTTCCGGGTACGCCGCTGGGAGCGGTCAGCACCGTGAAAATCGACGGATCCGGGTGGTCGAACAGGATCGCACCGATGGGGCAGTATGTGCTCAGGTCGTATTTGACCGGTGCGTAATTGCCGTGCCATGCCACCACGTCGAGCGGGCTGTGGCCGATGCGGGTTTCGTGAAACTGACCACACCATTTGATGGTGACTGTACTGGGGGCGTCGCGGTCTTCGAAGGCGGCGACGGGGGTCTTGAAATCGCGGCGGTTCGCCATGCAGTTGGCGCCGATCGGACCGCGCCCCGGAAGTTCGAACTTCTGGCCGTAATTCTCGCAGACGAAGCCACGCGCCGGGCCGTCCAGCAGTTCGACGCGATACAGCAGCCCGCGCGGAATGATCGCGATTTCACGCGGTTCGAGATCGATGATCCCCAGTTCCGTGCAAAACCGAAGCCGGCCTTCCTGGGGCACCACCAGCAGTTCGCTGTCGGCGGAGTAGAAATAGGCATCCTGCATCGAGGCGGTGACCAGGTAGATATGGCTGGCCATGCCGACCTGGGTGTTCACATCGCCGGCGGTGGTCATGGTCCGCATTCCGGTGAGCCAGGTCAGTTCCTGATCGGAATGGGGCACCGGATCCCAGCGATATTGACCCAGGGAAATGACATCCGGGTCAATATCCGGGGCCGAGCGCCAGTAAGGCAGGTCGATCTTTTGATAGCGCGCCGAATGCTTGACCGACGGGCGAATGCGATAGCACCACGTCCGCTCGTTCTGGTGGCTGGGCGCGGTAAAGGCGGTGCCGCTCAGCTGTTCGCCGTACAGACCGTAATTGCATTTCTGCGGGCTGTTGCGGCCTTCGGGCAGGGCGCCGGGCAATGCCTCGGTTTCAAAGTCGTTGCCGAAGCCGGGCATGTAGCCGGGGCTGGTCGCCGTGGGGGTGGCGGCCTGGATCATGGAATGGGTCTTGGTCGGACGATTCATCGCGGTTCCTCCGTTTGTCAGAGGCAGGGGTAATAGTTGATTTTGTAACTAACAACGCAAAATTTTACAATCATGCATTCCCGCAGGCGAATGGCGCTCAGATGTCGGGTGTCACGCCGGGCAGATTGAGCGCTTTCATCATGTCACGAAGCTCCTGCCGGGCCGCGACATTGGAAATGTTCAGCTGTTTCACCCCGATATCCTTGAGGTCGAGCAGGGTCAGCCCGCGCGGGAACAACTCGCGAAAGACCACACGCTCGCTGAATCCGGGTGCGATCCGAAATCCGATGCGCGCGGCGAGGAGGCGCAGCGCGCGCTCCATCTTTTCCTTGTTGACCATGCGCTGCGTGCCGACGCGGTTGCGCATCACGATCCAGTCGATCGGCTGCAATCCAGCCTGGGCGCGCAGTTGTCGCGACTTCCACACCATTTCCGAATAGACCGAGGGGCCGAGTATTTTTTCGCCCTCCGAATCGATCCGTGCGAGCAGATCGAAATCCACGAAGCTGTCATTCAGCGGGGTGATCAGCGTGTCGGCAAGCGAGTGGGCGACCTGGCTTAGCCTTGTATGCGAGCCGGGGCAGTCGATCAGAATGAAATCGCTGTCGGTTTCGAGCTCGGCAACAGCCACGGACAGGCGCTGATCATAGACGTTTTCCCCGGGGTCCAGAGTGTCGGCGTCGACCTGAGGCAGATCATGGCAGGACGGTCCGGGAAGATCGAGGCCGGATTTCGTGGTAAAGTCGCGGCGATTTTCGACGTATCGGCCCATCGAACGCTGTCTGAGGTCGAGGTCAAGCGCGCTGACCCGGTGGCCCAGCCGTGCGAGGGCGGTTGCAACATGCATCGAAACCGTCGACTTGCCGGCTCCGCCCTTTTCGTTCCCGACAACGATGATATGTGCCATGCCCGATCCTTCCGCTGCCGCTTGGCGCGGCTTAGAATTTGCTGGGCACTCTATATGTTGCGGGTGGGACGATGGAAAGCGCCCACGGCGAGTTTTCCGGTCCTGTCGCAGCAGTTTCGATGGTCGGCGAACCGCGGCTGCGTCAGGTGAGTCCGGCAGCCTCGAATGCGGTGACCAGTGGCGACAGATGCGCTTCGTATCGGCGCCATCCCTGATCGCTGTCGCGGTAAATTCCCTGCCGTACCTGCGCTGTGCTGGCGGTCAGGACCGGCGTCTTTGCGGTTTGCGGTTCAAGGCAGGCATCGGTCCAGCCAAGGTCGCAGGCGTTCAACAGATTTCGGACCGTGTGTTCCGTGTTGCTGATCAGGTCGGCATAGGCCAGATCGAAAACCTGGCTGGTGAACCGCTCGGACCAGAAGCGCATCATGTCACGGTGCAGCAGCGTGTAGGCGGCGATGTCGGCCATGTCATAGGCAAAGCCATTCCCCGGCGACGCGAACAGGTGACGGAACAGCGACCACGCCACGGGCATGGGCGCGCGTGTCAAAGAGACGATCCGCGCCTCGGGCAGCGCGGCGCAGATCAGCCCGGCCCAGCGGAAGTTCAGTGGCATCTTGTCGATCAGCACCGCCGACCCGTCCGAGTGCCGCCCCATCCCGTCGATGATCCGCGCGCGCAGTTCAAGCAGGTCGTCGCGGCTCGGGGCCGGGCGGTTTTCGTCCTGTAACCTGCGCAGCAGCGGCACGATGGCGTTTGACACGACCGACAACTCCCCGGCGGGTTGTGCGTCATCCGTTTGCCCGAGTATGCGTTCAACCAGCGTGGTGCCGGAGCGGGGCAGGCCGACGACAAAGATCGGGCGCGGCGCGTCGGTATAGTCGGGGGGCAGGGCGTCGGGCGGTTCGGCCAACAGGGATTTGTACCACGCGAACCGCTGCGCCTCGCGTGTGATGTCGAAACCGGATGCGGCCTTGCACAATCGGTTGCCGTGCAGCAAGTGAGCAAAGGCGGTATCCTTGTCACCGGTATCATCCAGCGCCTTGAACAGGGCGAAATGCAAGGCTGCGACGTCGGGATCGTCCTTGCGGTGGCGTGTCAGCAGCTCTTGCATCTGGCGAATATGTGGATCGCCCGAGGTGAAGGTCTTGCACCCGGCGAGGTTCTGGTGAAGCGAAGCGATATCCGGGCTGAGGGCGATGGCCCGGGCGAAATAATCGGCGGCCTGCTTCATGTCGCCATTGGCCAGTGCGATGAGTCCAAGGTGGTTGAGCGGTCCGGCCCGGTCACCATCCTGTTGCATCGCCGCGATGTGGCAGTCTTGCGCCGCATCCAGCCGCCCGAGTTCGCGCAGAATGCACCCCTTGGTGTCCAGCGCCACGGGGTCATCCGGATGATATCGCAACACTGCATTCACCGCCTCCAGCGCCGCGTTGCCGCGCCCCATGTCGAGCAGGCAGCGGCACAGTGACAGGCCCAATCCTGCATGACCGGGGCGGAGCGCGACCGCATCGGTCCAGTGCTGTGCCGCCTCGTGAAACTGGCGCATGTGCTGGCAATGCCGGGCCTTTTCGGCAAGGAGCGACGCGGCGGACGAACCGATCGCCGCAAGCGCCTTGCGCGCGCGCAGGTTGCCCGGAAACCGCGACAGGACGGTGCCATAATCGCGTGCCGCTCCGGTGATGTCGCCCGCGCGCCTCGCACCTTCCGCGCGGGTCAGGATCTTGCGGACATCCAGAGAGGGTTGATCCGCGTGCATATGGAGCTGAACGGACATGGCGTTTCCGGTGCTGTATCAGATTTCACTGCAGGGTGGCAGCAAAGCCTTGCCAAATCGTCACCGTCGTGACGAAACCCGACGACACCAAACGCAAAACGCCGCGGCGAGGGCCGCGGCGTTGCATCGAACAGGATCGATCGGTTCGATCAGAAACCGAGACCTTCGTATTTTTTCTTGAACTTGGACACGCGACCGCCGGTGTCCATCAGGCGGGTGCCGCCACCGGTCCATGCGGGGTGCACACTGGGATCAATATCAAGTGCCAGCGAGTCGCCTTCCTTGCCCCAGGTCGATTTCATCTGGATCACGGTCCCATCGGTCAGTTTGACGTCGATGAGGTGGTAGTCGGGATGGATATCTTTTTTCATGTGTCCGCTCCTCAGGCCTGAGCGCCCGACTTGGGCTTGTAGTTCGAATCTTCCGCGATACGGGCGGATTTGCCGCGACGCGAGCGCAGGTAGTAAAGCTTGGCGCGGCGAACACGGCCACGGCGCACCACGGTGATGCTTTCGATATTGGTCGAGTGCAGCGGGAAAACACGTTCCACGCCTTCACCAAAGGAAATCTTGCGCACGGTGAACGCGCCGGCGATACCGTTACCGCCCTTGCGCGAAATGCAGACGCCTTCGTAGTTCTGCACACGGGTGCGCGACCCTTCGGTCACTTTATAGCCGACACGGATGGTGTCTCCGGCTTTAAAATCGGGAATGTCCTTTCCCAGGGCGGCAATCTGTTCCGCCTCAAGCTGTGCGATAAGATCCATCGCATCTCTCCTAATTGCTCGCGGTTTATCCACGAAGATTTGCGCGTCCTCAGAGCTCTTGGTCTTCACCGGGTCCACCGCAGTGCCCGCCAGAGATCAGGTCGTCATTCCTTGGTCACTTTCTTGTTGCCAGCCCCGCGCAGGTCGAAGAAAACAGGCGGACGAACAGCAAAAAGGCCCCGAGTCGCTTTCGCCACCGGGAATTCGCGCGGTATAGGAGGTTTGACCGGGGTGATCAAGGGGGGTCTTCTGGCGCGAGGCTGGATTGATTGCAGCGCGCGCCAACCCCGCGCTGAACGGTTTTCGTCAGCTTTCCGAGCCGGTGTCTTGCCGATAGCGTGCCCACAGGTCAGGGCGTCGCTGTTTCGTGATCCGTTCGGACATGTCGCGCCGCCACCGCGCGGTCTTGGCGTGATCTCCTGCGGTCAGGACCGCCGGGATCGTGCGGTCTTTCCAGGTCGCGGGGCGGGTGTATTGCGGGTGTTCGAGCAGGCCTTCGGAAAAGCTCTCTTCTTCGGTCGAGGCATCGTTGCCCAACACCCCCGGCAATAGCCGGACCGTCGCATCGATCAGCGCCTGTGCCGCGATTTCGCCCCCGGTCATCACAAAGTCACCGAGGCTGACTTCCTGCACGCCATATTCCTCGAGAACCCGTTCATCGACGCCCTCGAAGCGACCGCACAACAAGGTGACCCCATCCGCGGATGCGAGCGATTTCATCAATTCCTGCGTCATCGGGCGACCGCGTGGTGACAGGTAGATCAGCGGACAGTTTCCGGTCGCATGGCTCTGCGCGGCCTCGATTGCCGGGCCGACTACATCGGCGCGCAACACCATGCCCGCGCCACCGCCTGCCGGGGTGTCATCGACGTTGCGGTGCTTGCCGATGCCAAAGCCGCGCAGGTCGATCGTTTCCAGCTGCCAAAGTCCTTCCTGCAACGCCTTGCCGGTCAGGCTTTCACCCAGAACGCCGGGGAAGGCGGTGGGGAACAGGGTGATGACCCTGGCTTTCCAGACCCCCTTGAGATCAGGAGTCGGAGTGATCAGCTCACGCGGCTGCGACGACGCGCGGATGGTCTTGCGGCCCAGCGACCGGTGATTGGCTGAAGAAGGTTTGGTTGGCTCGGTCATGGCGGCGTCTTAGGGGAATGACGCGGGCAAGAAAACGGAAATCTCTGCTTCGCGCTGTTGGGAGGTGCCACATTTGTCCTGTCGGACTTTGGCGACCCCATGAAAACGCGCATCGAGTGAGACCGCATGGAAAAAGCTGCCCTGCGGTTCCGATCTTGTCCCGGCCTACGGACTGGTCCCGCTGATCGCCGGAGCAGTGACACCGCCGCAAACGGGCCGATCCAGCGGTGGTCTTGAATACAATCCGGACTACGTTGCGATTTGATCAATCAAGTGCCCCGTCATCAGGGAATTCGGCGCAATTGCAGCGCCGCGTTGACGGAGAGGTCCGGCCATCTTTTACCTGCCTGTGCGGCGCTCACCCCCGGTCGGTGTGGTCGGTTTCACGGCAATGGCGACGGAATGCGCGTTTGAGTACGTCGAGTTCTGCGCGCAGAAGATCGACCTCGGCCCGCAGATTGTCGGCGGCGATGTCCCCGGCGACAAGTGTGAATTCCCCGAGTTTTTCATTGCTTTCGGCATCCATGACCATGAATGTCTGGACACCATCGCTCAGCGCCCATTTGGGTAGCGGGACCAAGAGATCCCATTGCCCGGTGCCCGCGCCCCTGGTCAGTTTCACATCCTCCAAGAGCTGATCGAGGTGACGCACTTCGATCCTTGGTTTCGCTCTGCGGGCCGGGGCAGAGACGCGCCCTTCCCATTGGCCGTTCAATAGGCGGATCTTGGTCAGGATCAGATCACTCATTGCAGAAGTTTCCAGTTACAGCGCGGCACGGCGATGGCGCGCAAAGGTCAGGTCACGCAGGATGACCTGATTCATCTCGGGCGTTTCAAAAATCAGGTCAAGCCAGATCTTGTTGATCCGCTTCTCGTTGATCCGGGTGTGGGCGAGATCGAAGTCGACGCGCGCCGTCGTGTTATGCGAGGGCAGTTTGCGACTGATCTGTTCGGTGTTGGGACCGTGCTCGATATTGAGGCGGGCGTAGATGTCCAGCGGGGACTCGATTTCGAGAATGCTCTCGATGCGCAGGATGTGATCGCGCTGCAGGTTTTCCGCTGCCGCCGTCGGCAGGTCGATCGCCAGCGAAAGAAACGAGCCGTCAAATCGGAACACGTCCATCCGCAAACCGAACGGGGCCAGATCCTGAGCCCGTTTGTTGCGCAACTGGCGCAGGGTCAGTTCCGACGCCGAGCAATCGTGAAACACCTGAACCTCGCCACCGAGCGCGGCTTCGCTGGTCACTGAGCTCAGGCCGGGATAGGGCAGAGGACCGCACCAGACCTCCGGACGCCAGGCCCAGTCGGTGCCGTGTGGCCGGGGGAAAGAGCACGACCCGAGTTTTGGCACGGCAAGCCGTCCATCGGCCACATGCATCAGGCGATCGAGAATGACGGCCAGCCGGCGTGCTTCGGCGCGTTGCTGGCGCAATTCCGCAGGCTCGGTTTTGTCTGCAGTATTCGCAATGCGCCGCCAGCGGCGACGGACGCGCGCGTTATGCAGCCGGTTCATCATTTTGCGCATCGCTCGTTCTTTTGCCAAGTCGGCCTCCTTGGCGCATATTTAACGAATTCGTTGCAAGGGGATAAACCGGCAATGGTGCCGCATGTCGCTCTCGTGCTGATGACGTGATGCAGCGCCCGGTGCCGTCCCTGACACTTGCGCATCCTATCTGATTCGTCGGCTCTGCACGATCAAGGTCGAAGGCTGGCCCGGACGGTTCCGTTCCGTCCGGGCCAGCGGGTCAAAGATCCATGTAGACGTGCTTTTCCTGGTCTCCGCCGGGATGCGTGACCGCGCCCTTGTAGGTCGCACCGACCAGCTGGGCGTATTTCCAGAGCGCACCCGAAGCGTAGATGGTTTCGCGCGGCCCTTTCCAGTCAGCCTTGCGGGCCTGCAACTCTTCGTCGGTCAGGTCGACGCTGATTTCGCCATTTGGCGCATCGATGGTGATGATATCGCCGGTCTGGATCAGGGCAATCGGGCCGCCCTGAGCGGCTTCGGGGCCGACATGGCCCACGCAGAAGCCGCGGGTTGCGCCCGAGAAACGCCCGTCGGTGATCAGCGCGACTTTCTTGCCCATACCCTGACCCGAAAGTGCCGCCGTGGTGGCCAGCATCTCACGCATTCCGGGACCGCCCGAAGGCCCTTCGTTGCGGATCACGATGACTTCGCCCTCTTCATAGCCACGGGCCTTGACCGCTTCGAACGCGTCTTCTTCGCATTCAAAAACACGCGCCGGGCCGACAAAGCGCTGATGGTTTGACGGGATGCCCGCAACCTTGACGATGGCGCCTTCGGGCGCGAGGTTGCCTTTGAGACCGACAACGCCGCCGGTTTTGGTCAGCGGATTCTCGATGGGATAGATCACGCGGCCATCGGCCTCGCGGTCGATCTTGTCGAGTTCCTCGCCGATCGTTTTGCCGGTGGCGGTCATGCAGTCTTCGTGGATAAGCCCGGCCTTGCGCAACTCTTTCATCACGACAGGAATGCCGCCGGCGTCATAGAGATCCTTGGCGACATATTGTCCGCCAGGCTTGAGATCGACAAAATAGGGCGTCTCGCGGAAGATGTCGCAGACATCCTGCAGGAAGAAATCGATGCCGGCCTCGTGCGCGATTGCGGGCAGGTGCAGCCCCGCATTCGTCGAACCGCCGGTGCAGGCCACCACGCGTGCGGCGTTTTCCAGAGACTGCCGGGTGACCACATCGCGGGCGCGGATGTTCTTTTCAAGCAGGTTCATCACCGCCTGTCCCGATGCCTCGGCGTATTGATCGCGGGATTCGTAAGGTGCCGGCATCCCCGAACTGTTCATCAGGGCAAGACCGATGGCCTCGGAGACACAGGCCATGGTGTTGGCGGTGAACTGGCCCCCGCAGGCACCGGCAGACGGGCAGGCAACGCGTTCGAGCATGTCGAGCGCGGCATCGGACATGGTGCCGTTCTGATGGCGGCCGACCGCTTCGAACATGTCCTGAACCGTCAGGTCGCGGGTGCGGAAATCTTCCGGAATTTCGTTGACCTGCGGAGCCTTGCCCGGAAGGATCGACCCGCCGTAGATGAACACCGACGGAGTGTTGAGCCGGACCATCGCCATCATCATGCCGGGAAGGGATTTGTCGCATCCCGCCAGCCCGACAAGCGCATCATAACAATGCCCGCGCATGGTGAGTTCGACCGTGTCGGCAATCGCCTCGCGGCTGGCCAGCGAACTGCGCATGCCTTCATGGCCCATGGCAATGCCATCGGTCACGGTGATCGTGGTGAATTCGCGCGGTGTGCCGGAGGCGGCCTTGACGCCCAGCTTGACCGCCTGTGCCTGCCGGTTGAGCGAGATATTACAGGGCGCTGCCTCGTTCCAGCAGGTCGCAACGCCGATCAGCGGCTGATGGATTTCCTCGTCGCTGACGCCCATCGCATACATGTAGGATCGGTGCGGCGCGCGCTCGGGACCCTCGGTCACGTGACGACTGGGCAGGTTGGTCTTGTCAAACTTTCTCTTGAGCATGGCGGGCCTCCGGAAAACTAGCTGAGATCGGGCATAGCCGTGCGCCCGGTGAGGTACAAGAGTGAAGCTAGGCTGCGGCAAGCGTTACCGGGCGTTCGCGTATCGGAAGATGGACCAATGCGCTGAAGGCGCCGACCGCGATGCCGATCCACCAGACCAGGGTGTAATCTCCATAGATATCGTACATGCGCCCACCGAGCCAGACGCCGAGAAAGCTGCCAAGCTGGTGGCTGAAGAATATGATGCCATAGAGCGTGCCCATGTAGCGTAGCCCGTAAATCTGGCCGACAAGACCGGAGGTCAGGGGCACCGTCGCCAGCCAGAGCGAGCCCATGCCGACCGAAAAGAGGACCACGGACAGCGGCGTGATCGGCATCAGGATAAACGCGGCGGCAATCACGGTTCGCGCCGTATAGATCGCCGCGAGCAGGTATTTCTTTGAAAAGCGGTTGCCGGCCCAGCCGGCAATCAGTGTCCCCGCGACATTCGCAACCCCGATCAGCGAAATCGCGATCGCGCCGAGCGCGGACGTGGTGGTGATGCCGATGCCGTGCAGAACGCCACCGGGCAGGATCGGGCCGCAGAGTTCGGTGACAAAGGCCGGAAAGTGCGCCGTGATAAAGCCGAGCTGATAGCCGCAGCTGAAAAAACCCATGAAGATCATCAGGAACGTGGGATCCCGCAGCGCCTGGCCCACCACCTGGCCCATGCCCTCGCCGGCGACAATACCGTCCTGACGTGCCGGAGCACGCATGAACGGCAAGGTCAGGATCGTCGCGGCAATCGCGATTGCAAAGATCACGAAAACCTGCTGCCAGAGAAGAAATCCGAGCAGCCACTCGACAAGCGGCGGACCGACAATCTGACCGCCGCTGCCTGCCGCGGTCACGATGGCGAGGGACATCGAGCGGTTTTCGTCGCTCGCGGCGCGGGCCACCACTGCGAGGATGACGCCGAACCCGGTACCGGCAATGCCAAATCCCACGAGCCATGAATAGGCTTGATGTTCAAGCGGGGTGACCGATTGTGCAGACAGGACCAGCCCGAGGGCATAAATCAACGCGCCGGCAATGATCGCTTTGCGGTCGCCGATCTTTTCCGCCAGGGCGCCGAAAATCGGCTGACCAATACCCCACGCCAGATTCTGAATTGCGATCGCCATCGAAAACTCGGCCCGGGGCCAGCCGAATTCCTCGGCGATGGGAATCTGGAACACGCCATACGAGCCCCGAATCGCAAAGCTGACGAGGATGATGGCACAGCCGACCAGAAGAACGGGCGTGAACAATGGCGGTTTCTGATACATCGTCGGGCTCCTGAAGTGCGGTTCTGTAAACTAGAGAAAACGCCCGTATTCGCAATTCAGGATATTTTGCCTCTCGCATCAAAATCGTTGATGCATCGCGCCGAACCCACCGCTTTCCAACACCGGTTCGGCGCGTTATGCGTATGCCATGAGCCGTGTTTCCGACATCTATGCCGCGCGCGTCGCGGATGGCAGCCTGCGGCGCGACGCGGTGCAAGAGGCCGTCCTTCCCGAGTTCGAACGCATCGCCAAGGCCCTCGCGACGCCTGTCAGGCGCGGTCTTTTTCGCAAGGCCCCCGAACCTGTCAAAGGGCTTTACCTGTGGGGAGGAGTCGGTCGCGGCAAGTCGATGCTCATGGACCTCTTTGTCGAGGCGCTGGATGACATACCCGTGCGCCGCGTGCATTTTCATGCCTTCATGCAGGAAATCCACACCGCGATGCACAAGGCGCGGAAAGCGGGTGCGCGCGATGCCCTGGAACCTGCCGCGGCCGATGTCATCCAGTCACTTCGGGTGCTGGCCTTTGACGAAATGCAGATCACCGACATCACCGATGCCATGATCGTGGGGCGCTTGTTCGAAAAGCTGTTCGATGCTGGTATCGTGATCGTCACCACGTCCAATCGAATTCCCGACGATCTTTACAAGGACGGCCTGAACCGGCAGTTGTTCCTGCCGTTCATCGATCTGATCAAATCCAAGCTTGTCATCCATGAATTGGCCAGCGAGACGGATTACCGGCAACACCGGTTGGAGGGAGCGCAGGTCTATTTCACCCCGATCGGTCCAGAGGCGCGGGCTGATATCCAATCGGTCTGGGAAGACCTCGCCGGGGGACCGGCGGATCCCCTGACCCTGGTCGTCAACAAACGGGATGTCGTGATCCCGGCCTTCCGGAACGGCATCGCCCGCGCAAGTTTTTACGATCTGTGCGGCGTAGCGCTTGGCCCGGCGGATTACCTGGCGCTCGCAGAGGCGACACGCGTCCTGATACTCGAGGATATCCCCCGCCTGTCGCGGCAGAACTTCAATGAAGCGAAACGGTTCGTAACCCTGATAGACGCACTTTATGAGGCAAAGGTGCGCCTGATTGCGTCTGCTGCGGATCAGCCCGAAATGCTCTATGTCGAAGGCGAAGGAACCTTCGAGTTCGAGCGCACGGCCAGCCGCTTGCGCGAGATGCAGGCCGCAGATTGGGGCGCGTGATTTCATTATGATGGGGGCGCTGCCCCCGCCGCCCTGCGGGCGTCTCCCCCGGAGTATTTTGCCAAAGATGAAGTGGAAAGGTCAAAGCATCCGATCTTTGTACCGAGACATATGCGGCGGCCTTGACGTAGGTCCAGCAATCATCCTGAGTGTGGGGGGCGCAGATCTCCATGAGAGCGCCGAACATATCGGTGAATGTTCGAACTCCGATCCCTCGTAGGTGCGCCTTGAGTTTTGAAACCGCGATCTCAATCGGGTTCAGGTCGGGGCTGAAAGACGGCGGGAGTTTGAGGGAAAGACGAGCGTTCAGCGAATCGTTTTCCGACGAATGACCCTACCTTGACCCCAGTTCCTGTATCAGAACCGGCTTGACCTGAGCGGTTGACCCTCCGCCATCCATGGTGCCCCTCATTTCGATCAGTCCATACATCAGATCAGCTGGTTATGACGGAAGTTTTGTCGATGAAGGCAATGCGATCTGGTCGGGGCGAGACCGCCGGCAGACGGTGTTCGATCCAGTCATCACTCTGTTTGCGAGGCACGGCCCGATCGCGCCGGGTCTGCGTCAGGGAGGCGCCCCACCGGGGGGCTTCCTTGATCTTCATCCGTTATCGGTACACCAAACCAAACTCGAGCGGGAACCGGCCAATCGCGTCGGGATGTACTCGTAGGCCAGTTGCATCGCGCGGATCCATGGAGAATTCGCCTTTCCTCCTGGGGTGCGCTGCGATGCGGCACGAACGGTTCCGGTTCGGCGGATTACAAGGCTCCATCGCACCCGAAACGCCTCTGGCAATGGTGCGGATATATTCCATCTTCCCGAACAGTAAAAATCACAAACCATCACCCGGGGGAAGCGCTCGCATCTCAGGTTTTGAGCCGGGCGCTCTTGCGGCAGGTACATCGAGCCAAGGATGCGGCGGCACCCGGAGGGCAGATCATGGAGCAAAATGGCAGATGCGCTGGTTATCGATACCCGCGGATTCCGTGGAAAAACACCCGTTCGCGAGTGCAGAATATCGACGGCTGAACATGGCGTGAGCGCTTTTCCTGTCAGGCTTTTCACGGTTGCTGCGGTGCAGGAAGGATCTTGGCCAGCTTGCGGAGGTTCTGGGCGGTTGCAGCGAGGAGGAATTCGTCATTTGCCCCGCATGGGCCGCGTAATCGGAGCCCGTTCAGGCCAAGGATCCGTTTGAGGTGGGCGAAGAGCATCTCAACCTTCTTCCGCAGCTTCATCGAGATGACGTATTGCTCGGTTTTGGCGATCTCGCGGGCGACCTGCCGGGCATCTTCATGTTCCTCGCGGGTGATGGATCGGAAGTCCATGTTCGGGCAGCAGCGCGCCTTTGATGGGCAGGACTGACAAGTATGCTTCAGACACCGGTATTTGGCGACGCCCTTGCCGGTTGGCCCACGGTTCGGATCAGAACAGTTCCTGCGGAATTGCTTCAGCTCATGCCCTTCAGGGCAGATGTACTGGTTTTTTCGCATCCCATTCGAAGTCGGCGCGGGTCCAAGTGCCGTCGCTGCGCCCAGACTTGTCCAAGACCGGGATGTGGGGAGCAATCTGTTGGTCGACCAACCAGCCCAGCATCGGGGCCGTGCCATAGGCCGTGTCTGCGATCAGGCGCTCGGGATGGAGGTCGAACCTGGCCTTCACGCGCTTGAGCATGGTCTTGGTCGAGCCAACCTCGGCCTGCCGGATCGATCTGGTAGCTTCAACATCCACAATTACGCCATGGTCCGTGTCGATCAGATAGTTGTCGGAATAGCTGAAGAATGCCGGACCTTTACGTGCAGCAGTCCACTGGCTGGCCGGGTCGGAATGGGACGTGAACTTCGGCTGCACCTAACGCTGCCTCGTCCAAAGTGTCCAGATACTCGCGAACGGCTCGGGGCGCGTCGGCAGGATCGATCTGCTTCGCATCCCACTCTTCCTTCGGCGTCGAGTTCTGTTTGTTGGCATCGGCCTCGATCAGGCTGGCGTCGATGGCCATCCTTTGCCCGCTGACCAGGCCCTCTTCGATACAGCGGGCCACCGTGGTCTCGAACAGGTGACCCCGATGCAG
>NZ_JBGFGP010000153.1:0-4956 GCF_041224545.1 Sedimentitalea sp. XS_ASV28
TCTTCTCACACGCCGACACCCAATACCCACGGTGCGATATCAAAAGCATCACCAAAAACCCAAAACAGACACAAATCCACTGCCTTCTCTAGTTTCATCAAACAATCTCCGCAACAACTCCAATAAAAATAACAGGGATATTCCAGCGACTGCCGGAGGAATTTATCCCCGACATCGTTGCCCGGTCGCTTGCATCGATCCGGACTATAGACCAAGACAGGTATCGTTGTTCCGATAAGAGGTTCCTTCCTTGTCCAGTCCCATGATCTCCCTGCGCCAGAAGTACGACAAATTCGTCCGTGGCGACGGCACCGGCGCGCGCGCGACCCGAAGTTCGGCCTATACGATGGGAGGTTACATGGCGGCCCAGGCCATTCGTCTGGGGGCCAATCTGATCCTGACGCGCCTATTGTTTCCGGAAGCCTTCGGGCTGATGGCGCTGGTGATGCTTTTTCTGCAGGGTTTGCAGATGTTCTCGGATGTGGGCGTGGGTCCCTCGATCATGCAGAACAGGCGTGGAGACGAACCGGACTTTCTCAACACCGCATGGACCATCCAGGTCATCCGTGGGTCCATCCTGTGGCTTGCGACACTTGCGCTGGCCGTTCCCGTGGCGCGCTTTTACGGCGAGCCGCAACTTGCCCAACTGATGCCGGTGGCCGGGTTTTCCCTGTTCATTGCCGGTTTCAATTCGACACGGATCGAAACCGCCCACCGGCACATGACGCTTGGACGTGTCACCCTGATCGATCTGTCCTCGCAGGCGTTGGGCGCGGTGGCGATGATCATTTTCGCGCTGATTTTCCGATCGGTCTGGGCGCTGTTGGTTGCATCGCTCGTCGCCGCAGGCAGCAAGGCCCTGTTCAGCCATCTGTTTCTGCCCGGCCATCCCAATCGGCTACGCTGGGAAAAGAGCGCGGGAACCGAACTGATACATTTTGGAAAATGGATATTCCTGTCCACCATGTGCGGGTTCATCATCACCCAGGGTGATCGGCTGATTCTCGGAAAGTTCCTGAGCATCGGGATGTTGGGAATCTACAATATCGGCCATTTTCTCGCGAGTTTTCCGTTCATTCTCGGCTCGGCCATTGTCGTCAAGATCATGATACCGCTGTACCGCGACAAACATCCCTCGATTTCGCGCGGCAATTTCAAAAAGATCCGCATGGTGCGGATGCTGCTGACCATAACGATCCTGTCGATGGCCGCCTTCATGGCGCTTGCGGGCGTAAAGCTCACCGAGTTTCTCTATGATCCTCGGTTCTATCTGTCCGGTCCGGTTCTGGTGCTCGTGGCGATTGCACAATTTCCCCTGATCATCGGCCTGACCTACGATCAGGGGGCGCTGGCCGCCGGGGACTCGCGCGGGTTCTTCTGGGTTCTGCTCGCCAGGTCAACCTTTCTCGTGCTGTTTCTTTTTATCGGAATGAACATGGGCGGGCTGGTGGTCGCCATTCTCATGGTGGGGCTGGGATCGGTCCTGTCACACGGTTTCCTGATCCTGTTGGCGCGCAAGCATGGGGTCTGGGACCCGCTCAATGACGCGGTGTTCTTTGCCGTTGCCGCGGGAATTGCCGCCCTGGCGCTCTGGTTGAACCAGGACGCGATCAATATGCTCTGGGCTTCGCAACAAGGGTTGGAGCAGGTGCAGTAAGGACGCTGTCACAACTGCCGACAGCCGGTGTCACCGTCCTCTGTGCCATGTATTGTTTTTGTTTATGGTTATTCTGGCGGATGTGATGATGGCTGTGTAGATTGTGAAGCTGATGGGGGCTTTGGCGGCGAGTTTGAGTTTTTGGGGGAGTGTGAGCTTTGCCTTGCCTTCGTTTTTCATGATGTCGGGGTAGCGGGTGGCGATTTCGCGGACGCCCGTGTCCTGTCTGCGGCGCACGTTGATCAGGTTGCGCAGCCCTTCGACCACCGGCCATTGATAGCCTGCGGGCACGCCGATCCGTTCGTCGGGGGTGAATTGCAGCCTGACATAGGTGTCGTCCGAGATGACCTCGGGAAACGCGCCCCATCTCGCGCGCCCGGCGGCGTTCACCGCGAACACGCCGCATCCCGGCACGCCCTGTGTCATGAAGGGCACCTGGCGGTAGATGCGGGCATAGGCGCGGCTGATCCAGCTCTGCGCGGTCATCCGCACCCGGCCGCTTGCATAGCGCGGCTGATCGCAGCTCAGCACCGTGCGGAGCTGCGCGAGGAGGGCCGGCTCCACGACCACGTCGGCATCGAGATAGACGCGGATCGGCGCGTCAAGGCGGGCATCGCCGGCATTGAGCGCCGCCAGCTTGCCGCCCTGCCGGCGTTCGATCACCAGCAGCTCCCAGCCGCGCGCGGCGAAATCCGCACTCAGCGCCCGCGCGGCGTCGGCGGTCCTGTCGGTGCAGCCATTGGCGACGACGATCACCCGGACCGGCGCGTCATCGTCCCATCGCGACGCGGCAAGGGCAGCCAGGCAGCCGCCGATCAGGTCCGCCTCGTTGCTGGCCGGGATCAGCACGCCGAGGGCCGGCCGGCGGTCAGCTGCCGTAATCATAGGTCCCGGCATTCTCGGCATAGCGGCATTTGTTCAGCACGACGCCGACCAGGTTCGTCTGGGCCTCGAGATCCTGTTTGCACCGGGTCACCTCGTCCATTGTCGAGGATTCCGCCGCCGCGATCAGAAGGGTCGCATCGACCTGGTCGATAAAGGCCATCGTGTCATCCGCAACCAGCATCGGCGGCATGTCAAAGAGCATCACGTCCGGCCGGTAGAGCGTCTCGACCTGGTCGATCACATGCGCCGCGGCAACCCCCTGCAACAGCTCGGCCGAGTTCGGGGTCACGTGGCTGGTGGCCAGCGCCAGGTTGCGGCCGTGACGCCGGATATGCCCGGCCGCGGGGGCCGCGCCCGACAGGGCCGCGGCAAAATTCGTATCCGTCTGCAGCCGCATCATCCGGGCCAGGGACGGGCGCCGCAGGTCGAGTTCGATCACCATCACCCGAAGGTCGGATTGCCGCGCCAGGCTGAAAGCGAGGTTCAGGCAGATCGTCGACTTGCCACAATCATTGCTGGGCGAGGTGATGGCGATCCGGCGCCAGTCATTGCTGCGCATCTCGTGCAGCAGCTTGGTGCGCATCACGTCGAACGGCGTCGCCTGGGGACCGGGCTGGTAGGTCAGGATCCGGTTGCGGGTGAGTATCCTGGGATTGACCTCGACGGTCGCCAACCCCTGCCACAGCTCGGACAGCGCGGCTTCGTTCCCGCCGGACCCGGCCCCCCGGCCCCCCGCGGCCCGTGCCGGCCCGGTCCCCGGCTTTCCGCCGGCCTGGCGCTCCTTGCGGGCCTTGTCGATGGCGGCGCTGATACGTTCCATATGCTATAACCCCGCCATTTTCCGCAGCTTCACCATGAGGATGTCGATCGGCATGACATAGCTGTGCACCAGGTAGATGACCAGCGGCACGCTGATCGTGGCAATCAGCAGGATGACCGCGATCGTCAGGCGCCGCTTCAGGATCTGGCCCGGCGTCGTCATGTAGGGCAGGGTCATGAAGGGCTTGCTGCCCAGGGCCGTGGTCAGCTCGACCGGGCGCCGGATCGACCGGTTCAGCAGTTCCATCAGAACGATCAGGCCCAGCCCGCCCCCCATGCCGCCCACGACCCCCGCCGCCGCGATCAGCTTGCGATTGGGCGCCGCCGGGGATTCCGGCACGCTGGCCGGTTCGATCACCACGATCCGCTGACCCTTGGACAGCGCCTCGATCCGGTCGCCGGTGCGCGCCTCGCTCAGACCCTCGGTGGCCTGGTTGAACTGCGTCCGGATATTCTCGTAGGTCCGCTCCAGCGTGCCCAGCGTGATGGCATTCTTCGGCGTCTCGTCGATCGAGGCGATCAGGGTCTTCATCTCGGCCTCGACCTGCTCCTTCTGCTCGGACAGGAAGGCGATCTGCCCGTCGATATCGGAAATCTGCAGGTCATAGGCCGTCACCAGCTCGCTGCTGCCGCTGTCGGGCCCGGTCCGGTTGCGTTCCTCCAGCGCGGCGATGCGCGACCGCAGCGACGTGATCCGCGGGTTCTCCGGCGCGTAGATCACCAGCGCCGCCGCCAGTTCGCCCTGCAATTCGCGCAGCAGCCGTTGTTCGGGCGACAGGCTCGCCTCGCTCAGGTCGACCCGGCCGGTCTGCTCGAACAGCTCGGACAGGCGCGCCCGCCGTTCGGTCAGCGAGGCGAATTCGCGATTGATCTGCAGGATGCGCTCCTGCAGCGCCGAGACCCGGTTGCGACGATATTCGAGACTTTCGGGCAGCGCATCCTTGTGCTCCAGCTTGAACTCCAGGATGCGCGCCCCCTGCGCCGCCAGGTCCGAATCCAGCCGCGCCACCTCGTTCTCGAAGAAATCCAGCGTCTGCCGCGTCACCTCGGTGCGCAGCTCGACATTCTGCTGCAGGACCTGCGTCATCAGCTCGTTGGCCACCTGCGAGGCGGTCACCGCCGCCGGCGCCTCGAACGAGATGAAGATCAGCCCGGTCCGGTCCATCCGGTCCGGAATGTCGATCCGCGTGCGGTTGCGCATGTCGTTGACGATCTCGTCCGCCGACATCTTGCCGATATCCTCGTAGACATTGAACGTGCGCGCGATCTCCAGAAGGTTCGCACGGGTCAGCAGGCGCTGCTGGATGACGCGCAGCAATTCATAGGATTCCGCCCGCACCGTCGACGCCGCAAGATCGTCCGGAATCTGCGGCGATTCCACCAGCAGCCGCGCCTGCGCAACATAGACCTTGGGCAGCGTCACAGCCAGAAAAACACCCGTCGTCGCGATGATCAGGAACACCAGCAGAAAATAATGAATCCGCCGCAGAAACAGCGAAAGATAAAACTTAACGTCTGGGATCATTCCGATACGCCTTCACTCCGGACAGGCGCAACATCGCACCAATACTCAACAACATCCAATACAGAACAAA
>NZ_JBGFGP010000154.1:0-3140 GCF_041224545.1 Sedimentitalea sp. XS_ASV28
AACAGCGGCTTCGCGGTCTGATCCGTCCAGATCCAGCAGTCTGCGCGACCGCAGGTGCCGCTTGCGGCAGAAAATCCTTGTCTAGCGCTCGGATACAGGCGATCTTCACCTCAAACGACACGCCACTTGGGGAATGCAGGACCAAAGGTCAGCGTCAGATCGAAACGTTGGATCGTTCCCGAAACCGAGCTCAGGTCAAAATTGTCCTGAAAGCGCGGTGCCTCGTTGTCGGCGACGGTCACCGAGTCCGAGTTGAGAGCGCCGGAGCCGTACTGCGCCGGTGCCACATTCCCGATTCCCGTGCCATAATCATGGGTGAACAGGCCGAGAGTCGCGGCCTGCGCGCCGCCGGCAACAGTCAGAGCGACCGCAGCGGCTGCGAGAATTGTAGAGTTCTTTGCAAACATGGATTGAGTCCCTGAAAAATGCACTATTGACGCCGTTCCTTATCCACTTATTCGCGCGTTAATTCAAATGGAATTAAATGATCTGGCAAAAAAATTGTTTTTCTTCCCTATCTTAAATAGGTGAATTGCGGAGAGTGCTGAATTATTGTCCTGAACACTGCATCAAATGGTAGGTAGTTCCGTGATTGTTTCCACCGGGCGACAATACGTCTTTGTTCACATCCCCAAGACGGGAGGAACGTCACTGGCGCTCGCCCTTGAGTCGCGCGCGATGCGGGATGATCTCATGCTCGGAGATACCCCCAAGGCCCGCAAGCGCCGCCGACGTCTGGAGGATGTCAGGTCGCGCGGGCGTCTGTGGAAGCACTCGACGCTCGCGGATATCGAAGGGCTGGTCGCGCCCGCGATATTGGATGAATTGTTTGCATTCACGCTGGTGCGCAATCCGTGGGACAGGGCGGTAAGCTATTACCACTGGTTGAGGGAGCAGAGTTTCGATCATCCTGCCGTCAAATTGGCACGGCAATTGGACTATTCCGGATTTGTCATGCATCCCCTGATCACGTCGGCGTTTCGATCCTATCCGGCAGGGCGTTACATGCGCCGTTCGGACGGGCGTGAGCAGTGTGATGCCTATATCCGGCTCGAACGGTTTGATGAGGACGCGGCGCCGCTGATCGCGCATCTGGGCTTCGACCTGCGATTGCCGCAAGAGAACCGGTCGCCACGCGCGCGCGATTATCGCGGCTATTACACCGATGAAAGCGCGGCGGCGATCGCCGAGTGCTGTGCCGAGGACATTGCCCGTTTCGGTTATGCCTTTGGCTGACCGGGCAGGGCACCGCCGAACGTCTCGCGACGCTCCCTTGTTCTCGGTTGAAAGACCGCTTGCCGGCACCGGAAATCCGCTGCCGGCACAATGGGTTGACAGGGTCACCCGCCAGCGCCGCGCCCGTGCGGGCCGGATGCGCCGGCAGGTGTCCCGGTCATGCCCGGTCAGGCCGCTGCGGCCTCGGGCGCGAAACGGCCATAGAAGGTCTGACCCTTTTCCGCCATCTCGCGCAGCAGGTCGGGGCATTTGAACCGTTCGCCGTATTTTTCGGTCAACTGGTCGCAGCGTTCGACGGCATAGGGCGCGCCGATGATGTCGAGCCAGCTGAGCGGGCCACCGGACCAGGGCGCAAAACCCCAGGCCAGGATCGCGCCCACATCGGCCTCGCGGATGTCTTCGATGACGCCTTCTTCCAGCGCGCGCACCGCTTCCAGCACCTGCGAGAACATCAGGCGCTCCTGCACTTCGATCAGGTCGGGCTGCTCTTCGGCGAGCGGATACCTGTCATGGATCCCCTGCCAGTACCCGATACGCTTGCCCTTTTCGTCATAATCGAAATAGCCGGCCTTGGCCTTGCGGCCCAGACGACCCTGTTCTTCCATCCAGAACACCAGATCGTCGGCTTCGGAGGCAGGGTATTCGTTGCCCATCGCTTCCTTTGTGGCGCGGATGATCTTGGCGGCGAGGTCGATGCTGGTTTCATCGCCAAGCTGCACCGGACCGACCGGGAAACCCAGTTGCTGCGCGGCGTGATCGATCAGGACCGGCGCGACGCCTTCGGTGATCATGCGCGTTGCTTCGTTGCCGTAAGGGATGATGCAGCGGTTGCAATAGAAGAACCGCGCGTCGTTGACGACGATGGGGGTCTTGCGGATCTGGCGCACGTAATCCAGCGCCTTGGCCACCGCGCGGGGGCCGGTTTCCTTGCCCTTGATGATCTCGACCAGCAGCATCTTTTCGACCGGTGAAAAGAAATGGATGCCGATGAACTGGTCCGGGCGTTTCGATGCCTTGGCCAGCCCGGTGATCGGCAGGGTCGAGGTGTTCGAGGCAAAGATGCAATCCTCGGGGATGATCGCCTCGACCTTCTGGGTCATCTCGGCCTTGACCTTGGGGTCTTCGAACACGGCCTCGATGATCAGGTCACAGTCGCAGAGCCGGTCGAGATCCGGCGTGGCGGTGATGAGATTCAGCATCGCCTCCTTCTTCTCCGGCGTGACCTTCTTGCGGGCGATCCCCTTGTCCAGATAGGCTTCGGTATAGGCCTTGCCCTTGTCCGCCGCCGCCTGATCGCGATCGATCAGGATGACATCGATTCCGGCCTGCGCGCTGACCAGCGCGATGCCCGCGCCCATCATGCCCGCGCCGAGAACACCGAGCTTCTTCACACGTTGATCCGGCACATCCTGTGGTCGCACGGCGCCTTTTTCGAGCGCCTCCTTGTTCAGGAAGAGCGAGCGGATCATTGCGCCCGAACTCGGGTTCATCAGAACAGATGTGAACCAGCGCGCCTCGATCCTGAGCGCGGTATCGAAATCGACCAGCGCCCCTTCATAGACCGCGCTCAGCAAGGCCTTGGGCGCGGGGAATGCGCCCTGCGTCTTGCCATGCACCATTGCATTGGCGCCCACGAAGGTCATGAAACCCGCCGGGTGATAGGGCGCGCCACCGGGCATCTTGTACCCCTTGGCGTCCCAGGGCTTGACGATGTCACTTTCCTTGGCGTTCAGAACCCAGTCGCGGGCTGCTGCGACCGGATCGTCCACCACCTCGTCCACCAGACCGGCGGCCTTGGCTTTTGTCGGTTCGACCATCTTGCCTTCGAGCAGGAAGGGCGACGCGCCCATCGCACCCAGCTTGCGCACCAGCCGCGTGGTGCCGCCCGCGCCGGGAAAGATACC
>NZ_JBGFGP010000155.1:0-273 GCF_041224545.1 Sedimentitalea sp. XS_ASV28
GACTTGCCCTCCGATCCGCCCTCCAAACCCATTCATCAGCACCGCGCTGACTCTTTCATTGTACAGTCCGAGCGGATGGCCGCTGTCCGATGCCCATGAGACAAGCCGACGCTGCGACCGCATTCGGCCGCAAAGAGCCCATGTCGGTCATTTTGATTTCATGCTGCGCCCGCACACGGCGGCGAATATTCTGCACAAGCACGAGATGGCATGACGCGGTGCGACGGCGATTTCGGCCGTTCGTGAACCTCGCAGAATTTTTGAAGCCGGCAA
>NZ_JBGFGP010000159.1:0-45887 GCF_041224545.1 Sedimentitalea sp. XS_ASV28
TTTTCCGCCGTCTACCTGTTTGATTACATCCGGATCGTCTTTGGCAGCGAACCCGCCACGGTCGACGCGTCGCGGTTTCGAAACCCCGACGACCTGTTTCGATATGTGCAGGACACGATTGACCGCAAGCTGACGGATGCGAGTTTTACCATCGACTGCCTCGCGCGCGATGTCGGCCGGTCCCGGCGGCAACTTCAACGGGATTTCAGCGAAAACGGGACGAGTTTCACGCGCGAGGTACAGCAACGCCGCCTGATGTTCGTGCGCGCGCGGCTCGAACGGAATGCGCGGTTGGGAACGCGGGCGCCGATTTCGGAAATCGCCTTTCAATCCGGTTTCAATGACCTGTCGCATTTCAACCGGTTGTTTCGCAAACATCACGGGCTGTCGCCGCGTGAATTCTGTTCGCAGATCACCGCCAATCGCGGGAGTGCTGAATCGCAACATTAATTTTGGCGCGATCGGCAGTATACGTGGCGCACGACACCAAGATTTGTCATCGTCGCCATGATTAGGTGCCGTTCGCCGTGACAGGAACAGAGGTCGCGCGGCGGAGGAGTGGATGGCGTGTTGACAGAAGCGTCGCAGGGCTCGAGCGGTGGACGGCCGGGCTGGTGGGGCGCGCATGTTTCGCTTCGGCCATATCGGGAGGAGGATTGGTTTGAATAGTGTTGAGCATGATCGTTCGGCGCCGGTAGATGGCAGGTCGCATGTCGTCGGCGCGACGGAGCCGGACTTGAAGGATGTGACCATCCCGCAGTTGTTCCGTGAAACGCTGGATGCGTTCGGCGATCGAGAGGCATTGGTCTTTTCCGAAACCGGTCTGCGCCTGACCTATCGGGAGTTCGACGAGCGGATCGATCAATGCGCTGCGGGTCTGCTTGCGCTTGGCTTGCAAAAGGGGGATCGCGTCGGAATCTGGTCGCCGAACCGGTTCGAATGGGTCCTGACTCAGTTCGCCACCGCGCGGATCGGCGCGATTCTCGTCAATATCAACCCGGCTTACCGGTTGTCCGAATTGCAGCACGCGCTTCACAAGGTGGGGTGCAAGGCGTTGATCGCCGCGCCGGTGTTCAAAAGCTCGAACTACGTTGATATGCTTTGCGAGCTGCTGCCTGAACTGGCGAGTGCAAAACCCGGTGCCCTGCGTGCCGCGAGCCTGCCCGAACTGCGCCACGTCATCGTGATGAGCGCCGAGCCGGGGGCAGGCATGATGCCGTTTGACGACCTTGCAAAACTCGGCGGGGCCGACGAACGCGCACAGCTTGAGGTCATCGATGCGACGCTGACACCGCAGGAGCCGATCAATATTCAATTTACCTCGGGCACGACGGGATTGCCCAAGGGCGCGACCCTGTCGCATTTCAACATCGTCAACAATGCGAGGTTCGTGACCGACCGCATTGATATGACAGACGCGGATACCCTGGTGATCCCGGTGCCGTTGTATCACTGTTTCGGGATGGTCATGGGCGTGCTTGGCGCGGTCAGCAAGGGTGCGCGCATCGTCTTTCCCGGCGAAGCCTTTGACCCGGTGCAGACCCTGGATGCGACCGAGGCGGAACGCGCGACCGCGCTCTACGGGGTGCCGACCATGTTCGTGGCGATGCTGCAAGAACTTGGCAACCGATCGCGCGACCTGTCGAGTTTGCGGACCGGTATCATGGCGGGTGCGCCCTGTCCCATCGAGGTCATGAACCGGGTCGGCAGCGAGATGCACATGTCGGAGGTCACGATCTGCTATGGCATGACGGAAACGTCGCCGGTGTCATTCCAGAGCTTTACCAACGATCCGGTCGACAAGCGCTGTGAAACCGTCGGGCGCATTCATCCGCATCTTGAGGTGAAGCTGATCGACGAGTCCGGCGAGACCGTACCGGTTGGCGAACGCGGCGAGATTTGCACCAAAGGGTATTCCGTGATGACGGGGTATTGGGGCGACGAGGAGGCCACCGGCAAGAGCATCCGGGATGGGTGGATGCATACCGGCGATCTCGGTGTGTTCGACGAGCTGGGATTCTGTTCGATCGTGGGACGGGTCAAGGACATGATCATTCGAGGCGGCGAGAACATTTTCCCGCGCGAGATCGAGGAATTCCTGATCCGGCATCCCGCTGTCAGCGAGGCGCAGGTGTTTGGCGTTCCGGATGACAAACTCGGCGAGGTCGTCTGCGCATGGATCATAGAAAAGCCAGGCAGCGCGCTCGCAGCCGAGGAGATAAGGGCATTCTGCAAGGGGCAGATCGCCCATTACAAAGTGCCCAAACATGTGCGGGTCGTCGCCGAACTGCCGATGACGATCACGGGAAAACCGCAGAAGTTCGTCATGTCCGAACGTATGCAGGACATGCTGGCCAAAGAAGCGGAATAGGGGGCGCCGATGCGTGTCGTCGGTGCTTGCAGGCATGGTCCCGACCGTCTTGCAAGCAACAATTTTGTTGATCGGCTGATGATCACTTCGTAGCATCAAAGGGGTGGCTTCAGGTGCCGGTCTGGATTGAACTTTCTGCAAGAAAGGGCGTCTGCATTGAAAACAAAAGATAAAATTGGCGCATTTGTCCCGGCTTTTGGCGCGGCAGGCCAAGACCCGATCTTGGCCTTGTGGTGTCGTCTGATGCAACGTAGCCGGAACGCGATGATGGGGAGGGACGGCAATGGCTCTTGTGAGATCAGCTCCGGCATGACGAGGCGGATGCCCCGGTTGCGGACAGTCGCGAATGTCGTGCCGCGCGTTCGGTCGGATCGTTTGAGGCCCTGTTCCGCGCTCACCCAGCTCGCGCCCGGCAGATGGCGGGCCGACGCATGAAACTGAAACACCATTCACAACATACCAGCAGGTTGCCCATGAAAAACAAAGCTATAACCGCCCTTTCGCTCCTGGCCGTCCTTGGTGGGCAGGCCGGCGCGCAGGAAGTTGACCTGGAACCGGAAACGCTTGTTGTCGAAGAGCGCATTTCCGAGGGAGAACATGTCTATGTCATGGACATGGGCATTTCCGGTCCAAGCTCCATCACCGTACTGAATGCCGATGACCTGTCTCTGGAGGGGAATATCGGTGCCGGCAACTTCAGCCAGATGCTGATGAGTCCCGACAAGTCCAGCGTCTATACGTCGTCGGTTTTCATGAGCCGCTATACATATGGCGATGTCGAGGCCGTGGTGACAGAATGGGACTCGCAGGCGCTCACCGCCAAACGCGAAATCATCGTCTCCAACAAGCTCGCCCAAACCCTGAGCCAGCGCGGCGTGCTCAATCTGTCGTCCGATGGCGGTTATCTCGTGGTCCAGAACGCGACGCCCGCCACCTCGGTCAGCATTGTGGACCTGACCGAAAACAAGGAACTCGTCGAAATCCCGACGCCCGGCTGCTGGACCGCCTATCCGGCGCTGGATGACATGGCGTTCTCGACGTTGTGCGGCGATGGCACGGTGGTCAAATACAGCTATGCGGCGGATGGCAGCTTTGGCGACCCGGCGAGATCCGACAAGATATTCGATGCAGATACCAACCCGGTCTTTGGCAATGCGGTGCGCGTCGGCGGCAATCTGGTCTACGTGTCCTACGCGGGTGCCCTGCTGGTCGTTGACGACAGCGCAGACACGCCGACGCTGGTCAAGACCATCGAGTTTGCGGAAGAGGGCTGGGCACCGTCGGGATATAACCTGATGGGGTATCACGAACCGTCGCAGACGCTGTTCATCACGATGCATTCCAACCCGTTTGATGGCTCGCACAAGCTGCCCGCCGAAGAAATCTGGGCGATCAACATGGAGAGCGAAACCGTCGTCGGGCGGTCCGAAGCCAATGGCGAAGGCAATATCACCGTCAGCGGTGGTGATGTTCCGGCGGTGTTCGGTGTCGATCACCTTGGCGGCGTGCGTCGCTATGAAGTCACGCTTGGCGATACGGTGAGCCTGACCAAGGCCGCCGAAAGCGAAGGCGTCGCGTTCTTTGCCACCATCCTCTCGACCGACTACTGAGATGGAGGCCATCGCCCCCCTTGCATCGGTGACGATCACCACCTTTCTGGTGATCGTGATCATGCGCGCTGCCTGGCACAAGCTTGAACGGTTTCTTGAAACCGTGGGCTTCGCACAGGGCTATGGGGTGGTTCCGGACCGGTGGGCGGCACCGATCGTGCGAGTGTTGACGGCAATCGAAATCGGTATCGTGCTTGCCCTGCTGATCCCGGCGACGCGCATGCCGGGCGCCGTGGCCGCGGCCCTGTTGTTCACCGGTTACGGCCTGCTGATGGCAACCGCGCTGATGCGCGGGCGCAGCGAGATCGACTGCGGTTGCGGTGGTGCGCCGCAGATCGTGTCGGGGTATACGCTGCTCCGGAACGCGATACTCGCCGGACTCGCCCTGATCGTGGCCGTCTTGCCTGCGCAGGCCATCGGAGCGGTTGATGCCGCTGCGGCCATCGCAGCCGCACTGGTTCTTGCCGCGATCTACGCGGTCGTCGAAAAACTCGCCTCGCACCTGCCCAATATCCGCGCAGGAGAAAGCTGACATGACCCTGCTCGTCTTTTCCAACCTGTTGCTCTGGATCATCGTGATCGTTCAGATCGGAGTCATCTTTGCATTGGCCCGCCAGGTCGGCATCCTGTTCGAGCGGGTCTCTCCGGTCGGGGCGATGATTTCCGACAGCGGGCCGGGGCTGGGCGACAAGGTTGCGCCGATGGCGTTGCCAAACCTGAATGGCGAGGGTCTGACCCTCGCCGGCAAGGAGGGACGCGCGCAGCTGGTGTTTTTCCTCTCGACCAGTTGTCCGATCTGCAAGGCCCTGTTGCCGGCGCTGAAATCGATCCAGTCGGACGAGGCCGCATGGCTGGATGTGATCCTTGCATCGGACGGCCGCGAAGCGCTGCACCGCCGCCTGATCGAGGCGGAAGGGCTTCAGGGGTTCCCCTATGTCCTGTCCTCGGAACTCGGGATGAGTTTCCGGGTCTCCAAACTTCCCTTCGCCATCCTCATCGACAAGGACGGCAAGGTCGACGCCAAGGGTCTCGTGAACAGCCGGGAACAGCTTGAAAGCCTGTTCACCGCGTCCGAGACCGGAATACCCTCATATCAAGCCGCCGTTGCCGGCATGACCTCGTAACTCTTCGTTCCATCAAGAAGGAAACCGCCCATGACCCGTATCATCGACAAACTCCTTGAACGTCTCGACAAACGTGTCGAAACCAACATCCGCTCGTCCGCACGCCAACACGGCCGCCGCTCGTTTCTGGCGCGCACCGGATCGGCACTGTTCGGGGCCGCTGTTCTGTCGCCTGTGCTGCCCTTCGACCGTCGCGCTCATGCATCCGAAGGGGGCGGAGCGGAGGATCCGTGCAGCTACTGGCGCCATTGTGCCATTGACGGTTTCCTCTGCGATCAGTCCGGCGGTTCGCTGACCACCTGCCCGCCGGGATCTTCGGTGTCGGCGGTGTCCTGGGTCGGCACCTGCAGCAATCCGGATGACGGCAAGGAATACCTGATCAGCTACAATGACTGCTGCGGGAAACCGTTCATTCCGACCGCGACCTTCTGCAACAACAACAAGGGCGAGCGCCCCGGTTACCGCATGAGCCTGTATAATGACGTGAACTGGTGCACGGCCAACACCGACAAAGGCTATCATTGCACCGTGTCGATTGTCGTGGGTACGGCGGAATGAACCTGAGGGTTCTCCTTGGCGCGGCGACCCTGCTGTCCGGCGTTGGCCTGGCGCAGCAGGGGGCGGCGGATGGTGCGGAGCTGTTCGCGAATAACTGTGCCATCTGTCACAACGCGGGCGGTACGGGCACGCCGGGGCTTGCTCCGGCGCTGGACCGGCCCGAGTTCTGGCAGGCGCTGGGGGATAACGCGGGTGCCTATATCAGCACTGTCATGACAAAAGGGTTCAACATGCCGATCACCGTTCGTGGCGAGCGGTTTGCCGGTATGCCGATGATCCCGGTCACGGGTGTATCGGATGAGGACCTTGCCTCGATCGGCAGTTGGGTGCTCGCCAATCTGGGTGAGCTGGACCAGACTGTCACCGCGGAAGATGTCGCGCGCGCGCGCGGTGGTGCACTTAGCAACGCGGACCTCAAGGCGATGCGCCCCGAATCCGAATGAGGCTGAAATGAAACGGGTTCTGATTGCTCTGGCTGCGACGTGGATCGGCGCGGCACCTGCCGCCTCGTCGGAAAATGGAGCGACGCTGTCGCCGCACGCCAACTACCTTCTGTATTGCTCGGGATGTCATCGTCAGGATGGCGCCGGTGCGATCGAAGGCGGTATCCCCGCTTTTCAGGATTCGGTTGGCTATATTGCCGGTATCGAGACCGGACGGACCTACATCATGCACGTTCCCGGTGTGATTTCGACCAATATGTCCGATGCCGATGTGGCTGGCGTCCTGAACTACATTCTGGATCGATGGGGCGAAGAGGGCGGCGCGGATTTCTCCGCCGAGGAAGTCACGCGGCGCCGCGCCCTGCCGGTGGCAGATGTGGTCGTTTATCGTCGACAGGTCGTGAAAGAACTGAAAGAGGCCGGGATAGAGATCGCCGATTATCCCTGGCCCTGACCGGGGCCAGCCGCGCTTTGCGGCCGATCCGGCTCACCTGTTACTGCCCGCTGTCGGGTTCGCTTCGTGAAATGTGGTGCGACATGTCTTAGGTGGCCAATGACCATTCTCGCAATCGTGATTGCATCGGTATTCGCGACGACGTTTCTCGCGGGTCTGGTGGGCGGCGGATATTATTGGGATTTCGGCAATGCGCTCGGGTTCCTGGCATTGGCGGGCCTGCTGTTCCAGATGGTGCCCTATCCGCGATCACAGGCGGCGCGGCGGCATGAAAGACTCGGCTATTGGGTGCTGGCGCTTGCGATAGCCCATGCGCTCTGGTTTCTGGCAGGGGACGCGACGGTACGGGTTTACCTGCAGCCCGGCGCACCGTTCTACATGTGGGCCGGTTTGATCGGCCTCCTGGCGATGGCGGTGCTTTGCAGTCTCGCGCGATTGCCCGACCGGATGCGCGTTCACAGGCGATACAGCAGCTTTCGCACAACCCATCGTGTTCTGGGATTCGCCGTTGTCGCGGCCAGTGCGCTACACGTGCTGCCCAGCGGGTTTTACCTTGCGACATGGGTGCAATGGGGCGCGCTCGGGGCGATCGTGATGTGTACCTGCCTCGGTCGGGGCTACTGGGTTCGGCTGTCGCGTCCGCCATCGGCGTCCAGCGCCGTTTTCCTGATGTTTGGCGGCGTCGCGGTTCTGCTGTTTGTCCTGCTTCGGAATGGAGTGACATGAAGGAGATGCTGGCAATCCTGCTGCTGCTCGCTGTCGCGCTCGTCGTGCTCGGGCCCCCCTTTGCGTCTGTTTCGTCCGATCGTGCGGCCTTGTTCGAAAAGGGCGAACCGATATTGCCGATGACCTTTGCGCATAACGATCATTTCCGCGTGGCCTGCGCGACCTGTCACCACGAATTTGTCGACGGGACAGGGGGGCTGCCCTGCATCGCATGCCATGCCACCGACAAGCAGATCGCAGATCGGTTCGAAGATCAGTTTCACACCCTGTGCCGCTCCTGCCATGTACGGGAACAGGCACTGGGCCAACCGAGCGGCCCCACCCGACGCTGCGCCGATTGCCACCTGCCCGACACCGCGTTCTGATCGGCGTTTTGTGGCGTTAGATACGAGAACCAGCATCTCGTTCGCCGAACTGCTGCTCGGTCTGACGATGGCCAAGAAGACCTGGGGTTTTGGCCTTTGTTTCCTGTATCGGCGCAACGTCCAGGGCTATGGCTGAAACCATAAGCGGGTGTAAAGGCGGTCTTAAAGTGCGCCGGACCATCCTGAAACTGGTCCTGATCGAGCCGTTGAACTACTGCCGCGAAAGAGGCGCTAGAGCGCCGGAAATATCCTCACCTTCCAAGGAACTACGTGTGTTTCGCATCGATAAACGTGAAATGGTGCGGGTGAAGGGACTTGAACCCCCACGCCTTGCGGCGCCAGAACCTAAATCTGGTGCGTCTACCAATTCCGCCACACCCGCACATCCGCGTGGCATGCCATGCGGACATGCGCGGATTGGCGTTGCTTAGCAAAGCTCTCGCGGGGATGCGAGAAGAAATGCGTGTGGACTCGGGCAAATTACGCTTTGGGAAAGCCGCTGTCTCGGGCGCTACAGAGTGGCTCCGAACGCGGAGTCGGGTCACATTCCAAGTGCCGCGAAGACCTTGGGTATCTGCTCGGGGATGTCTTCGGCGATCAGGGCGGGGCCAAAACTCAGGGCGCATTCGGTGTGCAACCAGGTGGCGGTTTCGCTGGCCTGCATCGGACCCATGCTGCGCGCCATGAGCCCCGTGATGAATCCGGCCAGCACGTCGCCCGATCCGGCAGTGGCGAGCCACGGAGCGCGGCGATCATATTGCGCCGAGTGGATCGAACAGCGCCCGCCGGGTGCGGCAATCACCGTGGATGCGCCCTTGTAGAGGACGGTGCAGCCCGCTCGTTCCGCCGCCGCGCGCGTGGCATCCACCCTGGAATAGGCCGGACCGCGAGAGGGGTTGGCTGTCAGGCGGTCCGCGAGGTCGGGAAACAGGCGGGCGAACTCTCCGCCGTGCGGGGTCAGAACAACGCGATCGTGGCAGAGGTCGAACAGGTCGCCTGGCGCATCGCGAAACAGGCTCAGCGCATCGGCATCAAGCACGACAGGCCGCGCAAGCGGCAACACCGCCTCGATCAGTGCACGCTGCGCCGTGCCGGTGCCGAGTCCCGGACCGAGGCAGAGCGCGTTGAGACGTGTATCCCAGAGCAGTTCGGCGAGCGTGTCGGCGTCCGCGATCGGGGTCTGCATGATCGCGGTGACATGCGCGGCGACCTCGGATTGTGCGAGGGGCGGCACGCCCAGCGTCACCAGCCCGGCGCCAACCCGCAACGCGCCTCTTGCAGCAAGGCGGGCGGCCCCCGTGCGGCCGGGTCCACCCGACAGGATCAGCGCATGGCCCTCGGTATACTTGTGCCCGTCGGTGCGTTTTGACAGCGTCGCGGGGTCTGGCGGTTCCACCATCCAGACATGGCCTGCGCGTTCGTCGCTCTGTTCTGTGCGGGCAAGGCCGATATCCTTGACGACGACCTTGCCGCAACAGATGTCGGCGTTGTCGAGCCTGTGGGCGATCTTTTCGGTATGAAAGCTGACGGTGAGGTCGACTTTGGGGCAACACCCCAGCGATCTGCCGCTGTCCGAGCACATGCCCGATGGCACGTCGACCGAGACACAGCGGACGCCGAACTCGGCGCGGATGGTGTCAAGGTTGCCGAGAACGAATTCCGCATCGCCTTCGACAGGACGGGTCAAACCGGTGCCGAACAATGCGTCGACGACGACGTCGGGCATGGATTTGATGGTGCCGGCGCTACGCTCGTTCAGCGGGAAACAGGCGCCCTGCGCCACCCAGCGGTCGTGATTGGTGCGTGCATCGGGAGGCAGACGCCCGGCGTCGCCGAGCAAATGGCAGGTTACGCGCCATCCCCTGTCCTGTAGCAGACGTGCGATGACGAAACCGTCGCCACCATTGTTGCCGGGGCCGCACAGGATCGAGGCCGTGCGTTCCCCCGCTGCAAATTCGGGCCATTCCTGCAGAATCGCCTCGACCACGCCCGCGCCCGCCCGTTCCATCAGTTCAAGCCCGGTCACGGTGCCCGCCGTAATGGCGGCCTCTTCGATCGCACGCATCTGGGCTGCGCTTAACAGTTCAGGCATTTCAATATCCCGTCGATTCAATTTCGCCCCATTTTTGTGCAAATCGCCCAAACATGAGGCAGGTCAGCGGGTTTGATACGCGCGCCCCCCGTGTTGCCAGCGTAACCGATTGTGGACCCGAAATAGAAGTGGTCTGCCGCTGTTGAACACCGTCAGTCAGGAGGGGCTCATGAAGAAGATCGAGGCGATCATCAAACCGTTCAAGCTCGATGAAGTGAAAGAAGCGCTTCAGGAAGTCGGCGTGCAAGGGCTATCGGTGATCGAGGTCAAGGGCTTTGGCCGTCAGAAGGGCCATACCGAACTCTATCGCGGCGCGGAATATGTCGTGGATTTTCTGCCCAAGGTCAAAATCGAGGTTGTTCTCGATGATGACCAGGTGGATGGCGCAATCGAAGCGATTGTCGATGCAGCCAAGACAGACAAGATCGGCGACGGCAAGATTTTCGTCAGCCCGGTCGAGCAGACAATCCGCATCCGGACCGGCGAGACCGGCTCGGACGCCCTGTAGCCGATAGCAATACATTTTCCAGAGAGGGGAAATCAGGAATGAGCAAGGAAGCAGTTCTCAAGCTGATCAAGGACGAGGATGCCGAATACGTGGATATCCGGTTCACGGATCCGCGCGGCAAACTTCAGCATGTGACAGTTGTCGCCGATCTGGTCGACGAGGACTTTCTGGAAGAAGGCTTCATGTTCGATGGCAGCTCCATCGCGGGCTGGAAGTCGATCGAAGCGTCGGACATGAAACTCATGCCGGACACCGACAGCGTATATGTCGATCCGTTCTATGCGGAAAAGACGCTGTGTCTGCACTGTTCGGTTGTCGAACCGGACACCAGCGAGCCGTACGAGCGCGATCCGCGCGGCACTGCGGAAAAGGCCGAAGCCTATCTGAAAGCGTCCGGTATCGGTGATGTTGCCTATATGGGTCCCGAAGCGGAATTCTTCCTGTTCGATGACGTGCGCTACTCCAACACCATCAACAAGGTGTCTTACGAAGTCGACGCGACCGATGCGTCCTGGAATTCCGACACCGAATACGAGATGGGCAACATGGGGCACCGGCCCGGCGTGAAGGGCGGCTATTTCCCGGTCAACCCGATCGACGAAAGCCAGGACTTGCGGTCCGAGATGCTGTCGACCATGAAGCGTCTTGGCATGAAGGTCGACAAGCACCACCACGAGGTCGCATCCTGCCAGCACGAACTGGGCCTGATCTTTGGCACGCTGACCAAGCAGGCGGACGAGCTGCAGAAATACAAATATGTCGTGCACAATGTCGCGCATGCCTATGGTAAATCCGCCACCTTCATGCCCAAGCCGATTGCGGGTGACAACGGCTCGGGCATGCACGTGAACATGTCGATCTGGAAAGACGGAAAACCGTTGTTTGCCGGTGACAAATATGCGGACCTGTCGGATGAGGCGCTGTATTACATCGGCGGCATTCTCAAACACGCCAAGACGCTGAATGCCTTTACCAACCCGGGCACCAACAGCTACAAACGCCTGATCCCCGGCTTTGAAGCGCCTGTTCTGCGGGCCTATTCGGCAAGCAACCGTTCGGGTTGTATCCGCATCCCGTTTTCCGAGTCGCCCAAGGCCAAACGCGTCGAGGCCCGCTTCCCCGATCCTTCGGCAAACCCCTATCTCTGCTTTGCAGCCTTGTTGATGGCGGGTCTTGACGGGATCAAGAACAAGATCCATCCGGGCGAGGCGATGGACAAGAACCTCTATGATCTGCCGCCCGAGGAACTGGCCGGAATCGACACCGTATGCGGTTCGCTGCGCGAGGCGCTGGATGCGCTGGCAAATGACCACGACTTCCTGCTGGCCGGTGACGTGTTCACCAAGGACCAGATCGAAGGATATATCGCGCTCAAGATGGAAGAGGTCGAAACCTACGAGCATACGCCGCACCCGGTCGAATACGGCATGTATTACAGCTGCTGACCGGCACTGCATCAAGCGCGAGTTGAAAAGAGGCGTCCCGTTTTCGGGGCGCCTTTTTGCATGCGGGCAGGGCACCGGTCGTTTGGCCGATGATGTGCACAAGCCGGTTTCCATATGACGACGGTCTGCTAGACTCGGATGGCGGCAGACGGAGATTTGAGCAGCATGATGTCACTGTCCTTCAAACAGCTTGCCCTCGGGCTTGCGCTCGCGACCGGTCTGGCGCAGTCGGCCCTTGCCGCGACATGCGGCAATACCGGGGCCGGATTCGAAGCTTGGAAGGCGTCCTTCGCCAACGAGGCGCGCAAGGCCGGGGTCAAGGACCGTGGGTTGCAGGCCTTGTCGCAGGCGCAATATGCGACGCGAACCATCGCTGCGGACCGGAACCAGAAATCGTTCCGATATTCGCTGGACAAGTTCATGCAGGTCCGCGGCGCGGACACGATTGTTGCACAGGGTCGTCAGCGCAAGGCGCGCAATCCACAGTTCTACGCGGCGCTGGAACGGCAATACGGGGTTCCGGCGGGCGTGCTGATTTCCATTCATGGCATGGAAACCGGTTTTGGCCGTTTCATGGGCGATAGCCAGGTGGTGTCGGCCATCACGACTCTGGCCTATGATTGCCGCCGTTCGGATTTCTTTGTGCCGCATGCCATCGGTGCGCTGAAGCTGGTCGATCAGGGTACGCTAACCCCGGCGACGCTGGGGGCAAGGCACGGTGAACTGGGCCACACGCAATTCCTGCCCGGCAACGCGCTGAAATACGGAGTCGATGCCACCGGTGACGGCCGTGTCGATTTCTACAACATGACCGATGCCCTGGCGTCGACGGCGAATTTCCTGCGCAAGAAGGGCTGGAAACCGGGGCGCGGCTATCAGCAGGGACAGCCCAACTTCCAGGTGATCCAGCAATGGAACGCCGCCACCGTATATCAGCATGCCATCGCCATCATGGCCGCCCGGATTGACGGCTAACGCGCGATCACGATATCCGCGCAGAGCCCGCCGAGCGTTTCACTTGTGCCAAGCCGCAGCGCGCCGCCATGCGCGCGCGCCACGTCGGTCACGATGGCGAGACCGAGGCCAACCCCGCTGCCACGGTTCTGGTTGCGCGACGGGTCCAGCCGCGAGAACGGACGGATCGATTCGGCGCGCTGATCGGCAGGGATGCCGGGGCCGTCATCCTCGACGCGAATGCGCAGCGATTTTTCAAGCAATACGACAGAGACCTCGGCGCGGGAGCCATAGCGCACGGCGTTTCCGATCAGGTTCTCCAGCGCCCGGCGGATCGCCATGGGGCGCAACATGACCACGCCCTCGCCGGCCATCTCGCCCAGCTGCACGGGGGTGCCGGCGCGTTGCGCGTCCTCGACGATCCGGCGGACGAGGTCATGCGGGTCGGTCGCCTCGGGCTCGCCTTCGGCAACCCCCCTGGAAAAGTCGAGAAACGCGTCGAGCAGACGCTGCATCTCGTCCACGTCCCGCAGCAGGGGCTCGGCTTCGTCCTCGTCAATCATCGACAGGCCGAGCTTGAGCCGCGTCAGGGGCGTTCGGAGATCGTGGCTGACCCCGGACAGCATCAGGGTGCGTTGCTCGATCTGGCGCTCTATCCGTGACCGCATATCCAGGAACGCACCACCGGCGGCGCGCACCTCGATCGCACCCGTTGGCGTGTAGGGCACCGTTCTGCCACGTCCGAAGGCCTGCGCCGCATTGGCCAGCCGGGTGATCGGACGCAGCTGGTTGCGCATGTAGACAAAGGCGATGATCGTCATCAACGCTCCGAAAAACACCATTGTCACGATCAATTGGTGCGGGGCTGCTGCGGTCACGCTGCGGCGGCTGAAACTGATCCGGGCGGGGCCGAATTCGGATCGGAAATACAGTTGGATCGACCGGTTGTCGGGAAATGTGGCAGCCAGCAGATCGGGCATCGAATCGCGCACGGTCTGGCGGACGACGCGGGCAGAGTAATCATACCACCGGATGTAATCCCTCTCGGGCACCGCGTCGGGTGCGACAAACTGCACATCCATCTGGAATGCGGACAGGAAAGGCCGCATCAATTCCAGCGCCTCTTGCGGTGTGTCCGCCGTGGCAGCCTCGGCAATGATCACATCCAGTTCCCTGACCAGTGTCGAGGACATCTGGCTGGTGACATCTTCGAGGTGGCGCTGGATAAAGGCCACGGAGACCACCAGTTGCAAGCTCACAACCGGTAGAATAAGGATCAGGGCCGCCCGTCCATACAGGCTGCGCGGCATATATTGTTTGAGCCACCGGAAGAACATGGGCTAAGCCTATCGGGCCGCCACGGCAAGAGGAAGCGCAATGACCCAGCCGCCAGATGATTTCAACCCGATTCCGGGCATGCCCGAAACGCTGGAACCCGGTTTGCGGCGCGTTCTTGCGCCGAACCCGTCGCCGATGACCTATCGCGGCACCAACACCTACCTGCTCGGCACGCGCGGTCTGGCCGTGATCGATCCCGGCCCGCAGGATCCGGCGCATCTCGATGCGATCCTGAATGCTGTGACGCCGGGGCAGAGCATCACCCATATCGTGGTGAGCCATGCCCATCTCGACCACTCGCCGCTTGCCCGCCCCCTGTCGCAGCGCACGGGAGCGCCGATTCTTGCATTCGGTGCCGCCCATGCGGGTCGCAGCGCGGTAATGGAGCGACTGGCCGCCGACGGTCTGGCGGGCGGCGGCGAGGGCATCGACGAGACCTTTGAACCCGATCACGCGGTGTCGGATGGCGATACCATCGAGGGCGACGGCTGGGCGCTTAAGGTCATCCATACGCCGGGTCACATCGGCAACCATATCGCGCTTGGTTGGCAGGACCGGTGTTTTACCGCGGATCACGTGATGGGGTGGGCCAGCTCGCTGGTCTCACCGCCTGACGGGGATCTGACCGATTTCATGCTGTCCTGTCATCGGCTTGCCGAACGCGACTGGCGGGTGTTCTATCCGGGCCACGGGGCGCCCGTAACCGACCCGTCGGGCAGGCTGGACTGGCTCATCAGTCATCGAAAGGGCCGCGAGGCGTCGATCCTGGCGGCACTCGACTCGGGGCCGGCGACGGCGCGCGACCTTGCCGAACGCATCTATACCGATGTTCAGCCCGCTCTTTTGCCGGCGGCCGAACGCAACGTTTTCGCGCATCTTGTCGATCTCGCAGGGCGGTCGATGATCTCGCCGCTGGGCAGGCTCTCGTCTCAGGCCCGGTTCCGGCTGACAAACGCCTGAGACCGGTGGTGCTGTGACGCTATCGGTCAGAGGAGCGGTTCAAAGTCGTTCGAGCGGCTGACCTGACGTCTGTCACGCAGGATGCAACGATAGAGAATTGCGGTGGCGATGCAGGGTATGATTGCAAGCGCCGCAAGCGTCGTCATCGTTGCGGCGGGACCGATCCCTTCGATCAGGACCCCCCCGACAAGCGGTGCCACCGCGCTGGCCAGCAGCATTGGCCGCGCAAGTCTTCCCATGGTTTCCGCATAGGTTCCTGCGCCGAACAGCGCCAGCGGCAATGCCCCACGTGCGATTGACCACAAGCCGTTTCCAGCCCCAAACGCGATCAGCGCCACCGACGCCGGCAGGCCCATTTGCAGACCGGCGAACCCCAGAAGGATCAGCCCCGTCGCGGCGGCGGTCGTCCAGATCGGATGGTGACGTCCGCGTCCCAGCATTTCGAGTACGCGCGCGCCCACCTGCGCCGGACCGATCAATGTGCCAAGCCCGATTGCGGCGGCGATGGTCAGGCCGCCGGATGTCAGAATGGTCACCATGTGGATGGACCAGATGGTCGCCAGCAACGACAAGATCACGCCGATCACCGCGACGCAGAAAAAACGCAGATCGCCCGCGCCGATGCGTGCTGGCGGCGGGGCAGCGAAATCCCTGGCGGGGTGCCCTGCTTGCGCTGCCGCGCGCGGCAAAAGGAACAGGCATATCGGAACGGTCACCGTCAGATGTATGACCGCATAAATCAGGCAGGTGATGCGCCAGCCGTGCAACTCGACCAACCACGCGGATAAAGGCCAGCAGATCGTGCTGGCAAACCCGCCCCACAGCGTCAGATGCGTGATCGCGGACCGGGCGTTCTGGCCATAGATGTGGCCGAGCGTCGAGAATGCGGCATCATAAAGCCCGGCCGCCATCCCGACGCCGATGATGCTCCAGGCGACAAGATAGATCGGGGGTGACGGTGCCAGCCCCAGCATGACGAGACCCGCGGCGATGCATATCATGCCGAATGACAGGGTCGCCCGCCCGCCGCTACGTGCAATCCAACTGCCGATGGCCGGTGCGCCAAGCCCGGAGACAAGCAGGCCAAGCGACACGCCCGCGGACAAGAGGCTCATCTCCCAGCCGGTATCCCGCGCCATGTCCTGTGCCAGCGGGGCCATCAGATAGAAGGTGCTGCCCCATGACAGGATCTGCACGACTCCGAGGGCCGAGATGATTCTGGTCTGTTCCGTCATCATTTGGACGTCACCCTCTCATGACGGGTTCAGAGCGCGTTCCAGAGCTGGAATGCCAGTCCGGAAGCGAAGGAACCGCCGAGTGCGATGGCGAGATACAACAGGAAGACGGGGCGTTTGACCAGCGCCCAGACCGCGATTGCCGCCGGCAGCGAGGTCACACCACCGGCCACCAGAAATGCCAGGCCCGCACCTGGTGCCATGCCTTGCCCGATCAACCCGCCGACCAGCGGAAGCGCGGCATAGCCGTTGAGATAGGCGGGCACGCCAACCAGGGTCGCTATGCCGATGGGGGCGAGACCGGTGCCGCCCAGAGTGCGCGCCACAAGGTCAGCTGGCAGCCACGCCAGCATCAGACTCTCCAGCACAAAGGCGAGCGTGAGCCATTTTGCCAGGAACAGCGTTGTCCTGATACCTTCGCGGATAAATTTCGAGACCCTCTCGTTCTCCTGCCAGAAGGCCCAGACGACAGGTTGAGCGGTGCGAACCCTGGCCCCGCCGCATCCGCCATTGCCGATATTGTCGCGCAACGGGTCGGACAATCCACCTGACTTGGCCAGAACATGAACGACGGTGCCGCCGAATATCCCCAATCCGATTGCGGCGATCGTCTTTGCAATGGCGAATTCGACCCCCAGAACGCCGGTGGTCAACACGAACATCGACGGGTCCATCACCGGCGACGCCAACCAGAACGCCATCACCGCCGACAGCGGCACGCCCATCGAGAGCAATGCGGCAATCAACGGAATGACGCCGCAGGAGCAGAAGGGCGACAGCCCCCCGGCGAAGGCCGCGACAAGGATCATCATGGCAGGTGCGCCGGTAAAGGCCCGCGCGATCAACCCATCCGCGCCTGTTGCCCCGGCATAGGCGGCGATGCCGATCGACAGCGCAAGAAAGGGCGCGACATCCGCCAGATTCATCACCGTGAATCGGGCGCTCTGCGCAGCCTGGGCCGGATCGAACAGCAACAGGAACGCCAGAATACCGAATGACACGAGCCAGACCCGCTCGCTGGTCCAGAGCCTGTGGGCGATGTCGGCCACACGGGCACGGGTGGTTCGCGTGAGGGTGGTCATGGCTATTATCCTAGATAAATAGTTTCTTTTGCCCCGAAAAATCTGCCTCAAAAATCAATTGGACTCAGGCGGCATCGTCGCGCGTGAGCTTGACCCCGACACAGCATTCGGCGGTGAGAAACGAAACGGTTCGCTGCATCACGTCATAGTCGACCCGGTTCACGATCTGGCGTCCCATACGTTCCTGAACGACCAACCCGGCCTCGACCAGCGACTTGAGATGGTGGGCAAGAGTTGACGCCGGTATGCCAAGCTCGTGCCCGATATCCCCGACATTCAGCCCGTCATGACCCGCTCGCACCAGCAGGCGAAAGATTGAAAGGCGGGCATCATGGCCAAGCGCCGCAAGCGCGTGAACGACTGAACTATGTGTTGTCATGCCGTCAATATAGCTATTATTCTAGTTTTGTAAATATGTTCCGCTCAAGCCGCCCGGTCTCTACAGATCCAGTTCGAGCATGCCTCCTGCCTGCGTGGCGCGGGATTGACAGGTGATGATGGACGACTCGCGCTGGTGAGCGGAGAGCACAAGGTCGCGATGTTCCACTTCGCCCTCCAGCAAACCGCACTTGCAGACGCCGCAGATGCCATCCGAGCACTTGATGTCGATTGCAAACCCGTTGTCCTGAAGCACGTCGGCAATGCTTTGATCCACCGGAATCTCAAACTCGCGCTGCGATCTGGCCAATCTGACGCGAAACGGGTGGTTTTCGTAGTCAGGCAATTCCGGCACCGAGAAATATTCGAGATGCCGCGCGTCCTCCGGGAAGCCCGCCTGCCGGGCACTGTCCATGACGGCCTGCATGTATCGGTCTGCGCCACAGGCATAGATGTGCGTTCCGCGCTCGTAGGGTCCGATCAATCGCGCGAAATCTGCGCGGCCGCCTTCGTCCGAGATATGCAGATGCACCCGGTCGGCCCAGTCAAATCCCGACAAATCCGGCAGGAACCCGGCCCTTGCGCGGGACGGGATCGAATAGTGCAACTCGAAATCGCGGCCGTCCGCATGCAATTCATGGGCCATCGCGATCATTGGCGTGACGCCGATCCCGCCGCCCATCAACAGGTGACGCCGCGCTGGTACTGCGACCGGGAAGTGGTTGATGGGGCGCGAGACGAAGATCTTGCGCCCCTCGCGAAAGATCCGGTGCAGCAGGCGCGAGCCGCCACGTCCCGCGTCCTCTCGCAGGACGGCGATCTGGTAGCGCGAACGGTCCGCCGGTTCCCCGCATAGCGAATACTGGCGCAGGAACTCGGGAGCCACGACGATATCGATATGCGCGCCCGCCTGCCATTCGGGCAGACCGCCCCCGTCCAGCGCACGCAATTCATATTTTGTGATGCCCGGCGCCATGTCCTGCGCCAGCGAGATCTCCACATGCAGAACCGGGCTGGTGACATCGGCCCTGTATTCATGCGCCAGCCCGTCGGTTTCGCCCGCTGCCAGCCGTTTCTGGTATTCCTCGGCGGTGATCATCGCCTGATAGGCTTCGATGCCCTGTTCACGGTTCATCGGGAACGGGTAGGCATAGGGGTGCGGGGCTAGGTTCGCCGGATAGGCGGCCAGCGTCTGATCTTCGTACCTGAGGTCGAGATCTTTCTGCAATTCCCGGTGGTTGACCGGCGTTTTGGTCGGGTGATAGCCGCCATCTTCGTCCAGTTCCAGATCCCACCACCATTTCTTGACGGGGTTGATCGTGCCCTTGTCAAGCGCATCGTCCAGCCAGGCCAGCAGGGGCGCGGCCGACGGCATGTTCATCGCAGCCCAACGGAAGGGTTTTTCGACAAACAACCCTTCAAGATTCCACGGGCAGGTTTTCATGCAGCGTCCGCACATCGCGCCGCCCGGCTGCGTCACCCGGTAGGTGGTGCATTTCTGGCTGTCGGATTTCCAGATTTCATAGCCGTTGAACATCAGCTTTGGACCGGCGGTGATCGCGCCAGAGGGGCATTCGCGGGCACATTTGTTGCAGGATTCACAGAATTTCTGCAGGCCGAAATCAATCGGCCGATCGTGGGTCATCGGCATGTCGGTTGTCACCACACCCGATTTCAGGCGGGGGCCCAGGAACGGGTTCAGGATGACCTCGCCGATGCGGCTGACCTCGCCCATGCCCGAGAGCAGCAACAGGGGTGGTTGCAGGACTTCGCCATCCATCACGGTATGGGCCTTGGCCTTGTAGCCGAGGTTGCGCAACTGTTGCGCGACCACCCCCCCGATCAGCGAAAATCGCAGATAGGCGCGCATCGACTGGCTGACCGCGATCCAGTCGTCGCCGCTGGCACCCTCCATGGTTTCAAAACCCTGGTCGATGACCATCGACACGGCCTGATCATGCTCGGGTACGATCGGTGCCCCGACCGCATCGTGGGAATACCATGTCCAGTCCGGGCAGGCCGAGAGCCCGACAGCATCCGCCCCGAGGAAATAGCTCACCGCCTTGAGGTTTTCGGCATTGCGCGACGCATCCCCGGCAAGACGTTGGAGGGTCGGCTCACCATCCTGCAACAGTGTGAAGGCGCCCAGCAGCCGGCGCTGCGCAAAGGCGGGCGCCGACTTGCGCACGTAATGTCCTCCCTTTGCGCTGTCTTGCAGGCGCTTGCCCATTTCACCGAACTGCGCGCGCGCGAACATGTCCGCGCGTTTGGGAACGCGGGCAACGCGGTCTTCGTCGATATATGTCGTCGGCTTTTCGACACGGCGCAGGGTCTCGAACGGGTGGCCACCCTCCATGAAATCGCGGGTTTCGTAGGGATACTCCGCCAATGCCGGGCGCTTGCGCAGGGGATAGGGCCCACCGGTGACGGCAAGCGGCAGATCGCACCGCATCGCGAAGGTGGTGGTGACGGCCGCGATGCTGAAACGGGTTCCGGCGAAAGGATTGACCAGCGCCCCGCCCTGCACGATAGCAAGCCCGGAGGCGACTGCGACCCGATTCAGACAGACATCCGATGTGCTTTGCGTGTGCGCCTGCGCCTCCCATCCCAGAAGCCGGATATAGTTGGCCAGAACCACCGCAATTTCCGACGCGAGGATGCAACCGCGATGATCCTGCGCGTCCCGGATCCAGTCGGAGCCGCGTTCATCATCGCGGGGGTCGCGTTGATGCTCGATCAGGATTGCCAGCACGTGTGTATGAGGTGCAACGGGTTTCGGCGGTGCCTCCATTGACTCGCGCAAATCGGCCATCACCATGTCGATCCCCGACGCCAGCGTCTTGGTCTGTTGCGTCCTGAGCCGGTCGGCCAGCCTGTCTATATCAGGGTTGCGAAAAGGCTGCGCCAGATGTGCTGCGGCTGGCAGCTCCGCGATGCCCACCATCGATGCGTCGGCAAAATGGCAGAACGCCTTGATGTGGTTCGCCCGTTCGGCCGGATCATCCGGGCAGGTGGATTTGGTCTCGTTCACGAAACCGCCCCGGATCGCGTCCATCACCGCCTGATGATCCCGCATGGCGTTCACGATCGACACCGGATCGTCCTTGCGCGAAAACGACAGTTGCCGCGTCGCGGGAACGGCCGAAAGATCGGGCATCTCCTCCGTGCGCTTCAGGGTTTCAAGCGGAAACCGTCCGAGGTGAACCGGGCGTTTGGAATTGGAAAAAAGACGGGTCACGTGCGGTTCACCTGATAGTTTGGAGTGTTGGCGCAAGACTATGCGGGAAGCGGGGTGGTCACAACGCTCACACGGGGCTTGCCAGGAATGCCCGGGTCTGCCCCGCCGCCTGTCAGCGTAAGCAGCGGCCACCTACATCGTCAGCGACCGCTCGACGAGATCGCGCGCGCTCATGCCGGTCGTCGCCCCGAGCCCAGCAGCCTGCGCGTTCAGCGCAGAGATGACACCGCGTTGCCATGTGGAGCGCGCATCGCCGATGCGTGCAGAGCTGGCGGCGACCGTCGCGGCGGCGATGCCGCGCTCCTGCAAGGCGGGCAGGCGAGAGGTTGCCGCTCCGCCCGCGTCGTTGAACAGCGCGAGATACCCCTGCGCCTTGAGCGCATTTGCCGGATCATGTCCGAAGATCGCGCCATGCGACCCGGTGACGATGACCTTGCCCGCGTCCGCAGACGCAACAAGGCTGGCGGAATCCACCAGAACCAGCGCGCGCAATGCCCTTGCCGGGGACAGTTCCTCGCGGCCCTCCCGAACGTCGGGGCAGTCGCCCACCGGCATCGCAGCGGCCCGCAGCAGGTCGGCCGCCTCCTTGCAGGACAGTCCCGATGTCACGCCCAGGGCGGCGGCGGGCGCGTTGGCATGTGAAATGATGCCCCGATCCCGGATCTCGCGGGCCTGACCGATCGGCGCTGTTGCGTGATCGACAGCCGCCGCCGCCATACCCTGTGAGGCGAGCCAATCGAGTCCGCCAATTCCGGCGCGATCCAGCCCGATACCTGCATCGTGAAACACGCAGGCACGCAACCCGGCACGACGCGCAAGAAAAGCGGCAAAGACGCCACCATGCGATCCGGTGACGACGACCCGGCCCGCATATTCCGGCCCGAGCCTCGATACGCTGTCCGCCAGCAGGGGATCGTCAGGCAACCCGGTCCCCTTTCTTCACGGTAATCGCCCGACTGTCGGCGGCGGGCAGCATCCTGGAGGCATCCCGCGTCACCACCACATCCAGAACCGAGGGGCGCCCGGTTTCGGCCAGCGCCTGTTTCAGCGCGCCGGCAAAGGCATCGGGCGTTTCAACCCGCAGCCCCAGACAGCCCATGGCATTCACCACGTCGGCATAGTTCGTCTCTTCCAGGTCGGATGACTGATAGTTGCCTTCGCCATACATCAGGTGTTGCAATGCCTTGACATATCCCGACGCGGCGTTGTTGACCACGATGATGGTTGGCGCGATGCCCAGTCGGCGCGCCGTTTCCAGTTCGCCCAGCACCATGTTGAATCCGCCATCTCCGGTGATTGCCACCACAGCGCGGTCAGGGGCGGCCATGCAGGCGCCGATGGCGCCGGGCAGGCCATAGCCGATCGATGCAAAGCCGCGATCCGGGACGAAGCCCCGCCCGGCCCGGCGGCTGTCATACATCAGGCCGCCCCAATGCGCCGCAAACCCGCCATCCGCGATCAGGATGGCATCCTCGGGCAGGTGTCGGTTCAATTCGCCCATCATCCGACCCATGGCGACCGGGGTTTCGTCGCTTTCCAGCCGGGGGCGGGCCATCTCGCGCCAATCGCCCATGCGGGTCACGACGCTATCGCACCATGCGGCGCGGGCATCCGGCACAGCCTTGCCTGCCAGCGCCTCGGCCAGATCGCGCAGCCCTTCACGGGCGTCGCCCCAGAGCGGCAATTCGGGTGCATAGGTGCGTCCGATTTCCTCGGCGACGCAATCCAGATGGATCACGGTCTTGCCCGGTGCGGGAACCGTATAGCGTTTGGTTGCGATTTCACCGAGCTTGCAGCCGATGACCAGCAGGCAATCGCTCTCGTCGATCATGGTGTTGGCGATGCGGTCATAGCGCCCGAACAGCCCTGCCGACAGCGGGCTGGTGCAGGGGATCGCGCCCTTGCCGCTCATGGTGTGGGCAACGGGTATCCGTGCGGTTTCGGCCAGTTTCGTCAGCTCCGTCGCGGCCCGCGAAATATGCACGCCGCCTCCGGCGAGGATCAGCGGGCGTTCCGCCGCCGCCAACATCGCCGCCGCTCTGGCCAGGGTTTCTGCCTCGGGCCGGCAGCGCAGAGCTGGGGCGGATTGATAGCGCGGGTCACAGACAAAATCCGCGTCGCCAAAGCCGTGCGTGCCGTGGCACACATCTTCGGGCACGATCAGAACAACGGGCCCGGGGCGCCCGGTCGTGGCCACCTGAAAGGCACGGCGCAGCAGTTCGGGGATGCGATGCACCGCTTCGACCCGGATCACCTCCTTGGCGGCGGGACGCAGGATGTCGGCCTGATTGGTTTCCTGCGTCATGTTTTTCCAGCTGTGATCGCGATGCGTGTCGCCGACGATGGCCACGAGAGGCGATCCGGCGTTCAACGCTTCGACCAGCCCCGTGACCAGATTCGTCGCGCCCGGACCCAGCGTCGCGTCCACCAGCCCGACCCGGCCGGATACCTTGGCATAGGCATCGGCGGCAAAGGTGCCGCAGCGTTCGTCGTTGATCAGGTGGTGGTTCAGACCCAGACGCCGCGCCGCGTCGTAGAAGGGCAGCAGCTGGAATCCTCCCATGCCGAAAATCGGACCGGCATCGTGGGCCAGAAGGGTGCGGGCGAGGGCCTCGCCCCCGGTCATTTCGTTCGTATCGGTCATTTGGTCCTCGGATCAGGTGATGCGATAGCCTAGCAGCCGGGGCAGCCAGAGCGCTATTTCAGGAAAGATGATGATGAGAGCCAGGGCCACGGCCATCGCCAGCAATAGCCAGCCGACCCAGCGGAACGTGGATTCGAGCGGTATGCCGGCAATCTTGGCGGTGACCATAAGGTTGACCGCGACAGGAGGCGTGAACTGGCCCATCGCGATATTAATCGCCAGCACCACGCCAAACCAGACATAGGACCATTGAAAGGCCTCGATGATCGGCACCAGCAACGGCAACGTGATGAGATAGATCGACACCCCGTCCAGCACCATTCCCGCAAGCAGCATCACGAACATCACAAGGAACAGGATCACCCACTGGTTGTCGCTGACGCTCAGCAGCAGGTCCGCCGTTGCCGAGAATGCGCCCATGGTCGACCCGGCCCAGGCGAACAGCCCGGCAAGTGACAGGATGATCATCAGGACGCCCGAAATCTTGGCGCTTTCGGCAAGCACGTTATAGACATCGCGCCATCCCATCGTGCGATAGAGGACGGTGCCGACGAACAGACCATAGAACACGGCGACCACGGCGGTTTCCGTCGGGGTGAAAAGACCCGAGCGCAGCCCGCCCAGGATGATCACCGGAGCCATCAGGCCCGGCAGGGCGCGGCGCAGGCTGGGCCAGAAGGGCGGCCGTTCGGATTGCTCGTCGGCCCCGAAATCGTGACGTTTGCTCAGGATCAGGGTGGGAACGGCAATCGCGACGCCCAGCAGCAGGCCGGGGATCATCCCGGCGGCGAAGAGCGCGCGCAGGTCCATGCCCGGTATGATGACGGAATAGACGATCATCGCGATGGAGGGCGGGATCAGGATCGCGGTCGAGGCGCTGGCGGCGATCACACTGGCGGTAAACGGACGGGGATAGCCCGCCTTGACCATCGACGGCAGCATGACCGTGGCGACGGCCGCAGCGTCGGCAGGACCGGATCCGGACATGCCGCCCATGATCATGCAGACGAGGATCGCCACCAGAGCCAGCCCGCCCCGGCGCGGCCCGATCAGCGCTTGCGCAAATTCGACAAGGCGCGCCGCCACGCCGGAGCGTTCGAACATCGCTCCGGTCAGGATGAACAGCGGGATCGCGATCAGCGGATATTTTGCGACGGCCGCATAGGTATTGGGACCGATCATGCCCAGTGCGGTTGCATCAAGCCCCAGCCAGACCCCGACGGCGCCGCCCAAACCGAGCGCGACTGCAATTGGCGTACCGATCAGCATCAGACCGACGAACACGGCCAGCAGGAGAATATTGGCCAGGATCATGCGCGACGCCCGTTGCGAAAGCGCGCCCATGCCCGACCCAGCACCCGCATCAGGATGGCGATACAGAGAATTGGCATCCAGATCGTGTAAATCCAAGACGGATTGCCAAGCCCCGGTGTCGTTTCCTCCCATTTCCATTCCGAATAGGTGACGCGCGCGCCGAAATAGATGACGAGCGAGAACATCAGCGTGGTCGCCAGCACGGTGATCGCCTCGCAGAGGCGCTGCCAGAAGACGGGCAGGCGATCGACGAAAAATGTGATGCGAATGTGCTCATTGCCGGCAAAAGCCGCCGAAGCGCCCACGAATGTCATGAAGACAAGCAGAAATACCGAGTATTCTTCGGTGAAGGCAAAAGAGACGTTTGTGGCATAGCGGACGATCACGTTGGCAAAGGAGATCAGGCAGATCAGAGCCATCGCCGCAGCGCCAAGCGCTTCTTCGATCCGAACGGGGACGACGGTGTGTCCGGTTCCGGTTTCACTGTCAGGTTGCTGCTCGATGCTGTCCATGTCGCGCCCTTTGTCTGGGCCGGGCCCGGTTCCGGACCCGGCGGTCGTTTTCGTCAGCGGTTGGCGATGGATTGTTCGGCCATGTCGACAAGATCCGTGCCGATTTTCTCTTTCCAGGCGTCATAGACCGGTCGCGTCACGTCGACAAAAGCCTGGCGCTCTTCTTCGGTCAGGGTGATGACTTCGACACCATGCCCTTTGATTTCCTCGATCACGCTCTGGTCGTCCTCGGTCAGCCCCTTGCGGGCGATCTCGATGCCGTGGGCGCCCGCATCAACCGCGGCTTGCCGCAAGATGTCCTGATCTTCTGGGGTGAAACTCTCCCAGACCTGCGGGTTCACGACAAAGATCAGCGGATCGGCCACATAGCCCCAAAGCGTGACATTGGTCTGGCCCAGTTCGTGCATGTTCAGAACCGTGTAGATGGTCAGCGGATTTTCCTGCCCATCGACGGCTCCGGTGGTCAGGGCGGGCTGCGCGTCTGCCCAACTCATCTGGGTTGGGTTCGCGCCCATTGCAGTGAACATGTCGTTGTAGATCGGAGAACCGACGACCCGCAGCTTCAACCCCTTCATGTCTTCCGGTGTGCGGATCGGGGTTTTCGAGTTGGTCACCTCGCGAAAACCGTTCTCGGCCCAGGCCAGCGGGACCGCGCCCTTGGATTCGATGATCTCGAAGAGCTTTTCGCCCACCGGACCCTGTGTCAGAGCGTCCAGCGCCGCGTAGTCCGGCATCAGGAATGGCAGGCTGAACAGGTTGAGTTCGGTGATCTGGGGTGACCAGTTGATGGTCGAGCCCACGGCCATGTCGATCACACCCTGACGGATCGCGGTGAATTCGCGGGTCTGGTCGCCCTGCACCAGTTGCACACCGGGATAGATCTTCATGTTGATCCGTCCATCGGTGCGTTCGGCGGTCAGTTCCGCCCATTTCTCGGCGGCGATTCCCCAGGGAAACGGTGCGGGCACCACGGTCGAGACCCGGTATTCGGGCTTGTAATCCTGCGCCAGCGCCGCGCCAACGCCGAGCGTCGCGACAGCCGCACCTGCCATCATAATGGACTTGAGTAATTGCATCTTGGTCCTCCCTAATCGTCGTTGTGGCGGGCTTTCCGCCGGTTCAGTTTGCCGGGCAAGGCGCGACAAGCGCCCGCGCGGCGTCGATGATAGCTGCGTCGCCGACACGGGCGCGATCCTCCAGCGCAGGCGCGTAGGCGACAGGAATGCGTGGTGCGCCCAGCCGGCGTACCGGGGCCTTGAGTTCGTGGTGCAAGGCCTCGGCGACACTTGCGGCGATTTCCGCACCGAACCCCGAGACGCTGACCGCCTCCTGCACGACCAGCAGGCGACCGGTGTGCCTGACCGAGTTGAACACGGTCTCCTGATCCCATGGCCAGAGCGTGCGCAGGTCGATCACCTCGGCCTCGATGCCGGCTGTTGCGAGCGCCTCGGCGGCGCGCAGGCACCCGTGGCGCATCCCCGACCATGTCACGATGGTCACGGCATCCCCGCGACGGGCGATGTCGGCCTTGCCCAGCGGTACGACGTGCTCTCCCTCGGGCAATTCACCCTCAAGCCCCCACAGGTTCTTATGTTCGAGGTAAACGACGGGATCATCATTGCGGATCGCGGATTTCAGCAGGCCGAGGTTGTCGGCCGGCGTGGCAGGGGCAACCACGACGAGGCCGGGAATATGGGTGTACCAGCTTTCCAGCGATTGCGAATGCTGGGCGGCGGACGACCGCCACATGCCGATGGGTTCGCGCACGACCATCGGGACTCGCATCTGCCCGCCGAACATGAAACGCGCCTTGGCCGCCTGGTTGACGAGTTCATCGATCGCGCAGAGGGCAAAGTCGGAGAACCGCATTTCGACGATGGGCCGCGTGCCGGTCATGGCTGCACCGACCGCGGCGCCCATGATACAGGCCTCCGAGATCGGCGTGTCGGCAATCCGGTCTGCACCGAACATGTCTTGCAGGTCGCGATACTGTCCGAAGACACCGCCACGACCAAGGTCTTCGCCAAGCGCCCAGACCGCCTTGTCGCGTTGCATTTCTTCGATCACGGCCCGTCGGCCGGCGTTCAGGTAGGTGTCCGTTGCCATCAGAATGCCCTCTCGCGGGGATCGCCCATGTCCTGCACATCGCTGAAGGCGGCCATCGGATCGGGCCAATCCGTGTCGCGTGCCTTCGCTGCGATTTCGGTCATTTCATCGACGGCCTGTTGACCGGTTCTCGCCAACACATCGGGCTCCATGCCCGCCATCGTCAAGGCCGCGCCCAGTCGGGCGATTGGACAATTCCCGCGCTGGGCTTCGACCTCTTCGGCAGGGCGATAAAGGGCGGGATCGACCGCCGTGTGGCCCGTGATCCGATAGGTGCGGCAGTGCAACAGGACCGGTCCCTTTCCGGCGCGAATATCGGCAATGGCAGTCCGCGCTGCGGCATCGACGGCCAGAACGTCATTGCCGTCAACCTCGACCGCCGGAATGCCGAGGCTTTCTGCACGTGCTGCGGCTCCTGCGCCGGCGGTCATGTCCCGCGTGCGGGTGGTTGCCGAAAAACCGTTGTCCTCACACACGAACAACACCGGCAAATCGAATACGCGCGCCCAGTTCAATCCCTCCAGAAACGGTCCGCGGTTGATCGCGCCGTCGCCAAAGATGCAGGCGACAATCTGCTCCGATCCCTGAAGCTTGAGGCCATGTGCCGCGCCGGTGGCAATCGGAATGTTGGCGCCGACAACTCCGTTCGCACCAAGCATGCCGACACCGAAATCGGCGATATGCATCGATCCGCCCTTGCCGCCACAGGTTCCGCCTGCGCGGCCGAACAACTCGCGCATCATGGCCAGCGGGTCGGCTCCCTTCGCCAATGTGTGCCCGTGGCCGCGGTGCGTGGACAGCAGCAGGTCGGCGGATTGCAGGTTGCAGCATACCCCTGCCGCGACGGCTTCCTGGCCGATCGACGGGTGAATTGCGCCGAGAACCAGCCCTTCCTTCTGAGCGGCGATTGCCGCCTCTTCGAAGGCGCGGATGCGATGCATGAGCGCGAACATTTCGCCAAAGCGTTCGCGATCGAGGTTATGTGCATTATCCATCGGCACCAATGATCCTTTCGGCGTTTTCAGGGGGTCTCCGCCCGAGGGCGCGGGCCTCGGCCTGCAGCAGCGCGACCAGTTCGGCACGGCGCGGTTCCTCCATGCGTTCCCGGATGGCGGCGATTGACAGCGCCGCTATGACGCGTCCGGCATCGTCCAGAACAGCGACGCCAACCGCATTCATCGCGTTGACGATCTGTCCGTCGTTGAAAGAGTAGCCATCCCTGCGCGCTGCGGCGATCATGCGTCGCAGCGCGTCATCGCCAAATCGGGTGAAATTGCGACGTTCCGGGGCACTGATCGCAAGAACCCTGTCGATTTCGTCATCGGGCTCGGACGCGAGAAGGGCGAGCGAGCCTGCGCCGACACCAAGCGGGCGCCGGTCGCCAACCGAAAGGGTCAGCGAGCGTATTGGATAAGAACCTGTGCGCCGGTCGGCGCAAACCGCCTGATCGCCATCCCGGATCGACAGGAATACGGTGTCGCCTGTCGATTCAGCAAGGCGATCCAGTGCCGTGCGGGCCTGGTCCAGTACATGAAAACGCCGTGCGGAAAGGCCCAATGCAAACAGACCGTACCCCAGTCGATAGCGCCTCGCGGCTGCGTCATACTCGACATAGCCGACCTCTCCGAGTGCCCCGAGCAATCGCAACGTCGTGCTTTTACCCAGCCCGGTGGCTTCGGCGACATCCGACAGGCGCAGGCCGTCAGACGTTTCGTCAGACAAGACACGAAGGACCGCAGCAGCGCGGTCGATGGTTTGCATCGTTGGCAAGAAGCGCCTCTCCTAAAGTTCCGCTGAGTGGAACTTTTCCCCTTCTGTGATGGAACAACTTTTTTTCGCTTCTGGCAAGTGCCTCTTTTTGAGAATGCGGGCGATGCCGATCCGGAACCGACCATGCCCGGGCGGGATGTTCAGGATGTGCACGGCATGTGAACGCATGGTCGCGAAACGGGGTTTTATTCGACCGGATAGGCGGCCGAGGTATTGGCGCCGTTATTCACCTTCGTGACGGTGCAGGACAGGACATCGCCCTCTATCGACGGATCGATAACATGGATCGGGTTCCGTTCCCCGGAGATCATCTTGTTGCTGCTGCTCCAGCGAATGCGATCGGTTTCGAATTGTTCACGCCCTCCCATGATCAATGCCCGGTCGGGTCACCCGCGCATGTAGTCACGATACCATTTCACAAAGGCTTTCAGACCCTCGCGATAATCGGTCTGCGGCGTATATCCCGTAAGGGATCGCAAAAGGTCGGCATTAGCCCAGGTCGCCTGAACGTCGCCTTTTTGCATTCCCAGATAGTTGCGTTGTGCCTTGACGCCGAGCGCATCTTCCAACGCCTCGATGAAATCGAGCAAACGTACTTTTTCCGAGTTTCCGATATTCACGACGCGATAGGGCGCAACTGTGGACAGGCTGTCTCCGGGGGCGATGTCATCTGGTGTTTCCGGCCGCACCGGAACCGCATCGATCAGCAAGCGAATGCCACGCACCAGATCGTCGACATAGGTGAAATCGCGGTACATGTCACCGTGATTGTAAATGTCGATGGATCGTCCGCCCAGGATCGCATCCGTGAACTTGAAATAGGCGAGGTCGGGTCGCCCCCACGGTCCGTAGACCGTGAAAAAGCGAAACATCGTGGTCGGGATGTTCCAGAGATGGGCATAGGAATGCGCCATGCTCTCGTTCGCCTTTTTTGTCGCGGCATAGATCGTCAACTGACGGTCGGCCTTGTCCGTCTCGCGAAAGGGCATGTCTTCGTTCGCGCCGTAGATCGAGGATGTCGAGGCCATCAGAAGATGGCGCACCCTCAGCTTTCTCGCGGCTTCCATCACGTTGAACGTGCCGATGATGTTGCTGTCGATGTAAGAGCGCGGCGCTTCCAGCGAATAGCGTACACCGGCCTGTGCCGCCAGGTGGACAATCACTGCCGGCTGGAATTCCGTTGCCGTGCGCTCCAGTTGATCGTCGTCTTCGAGCAGCGCCTCCGTCGTGGAAAATTCCGGGTTTTGCAGAAGGATCTGCTGCCGCCGCCGTTTGAGCGTGACATCATAGTAATCCGTCATCCCGTCATAGCCGTGTACGCGAAAGCCCTCGGCCAGCAGCAATCGGCACAGATGAAATCCGATGAACCCCGCGCTTCCAGTCACCAGAACCCGGGGTGTTTCGGTTTGCGCTGTCATCCGGAAAGCCTCTGACTGATCTGGTGAGCGCGGCAAGTGCGCCCGCTGGGTCAGGCAGTTACATCACGTCACGCCAGGGGTATTCAAGGGGTGCAGCGCAAGGCCGATGAACCGGCCTAGTTGATCACCGCGAATTCGATCCGCCGGTTGCGCGCCTTGTTTTCGGACGATGTGTTGGCAACCAAAGGCTGCGCTTCGCCATAGCCGATTGCACGCATCCGTGACGCCGGGATGCCCTTTGACTGAAGATAGCCGGCAACCGCCTCAGCGCGGCGTTCGCTCAGCCGCAGGTTGGCGACATCGCTGCCATCGGAGTCCGTGTGTCCCGCCACCTCGATGGCGAGTTCCGGGCATCTGTTCACGATATCGAACAGGTTGTCGAGCAGTGGCGTGCTTTTTGCATCGAGGCGCGCGCTGCCGGTCGCAAAGTAGATATTGCCGGTCCGCGACAGGATTTCGAACCGCCCGACACAGGCTTCACGGTCAAGGTTTCCCTTGGTTTCCAGCGCGGCAGAACCCGGCGCCACGACATTCGTCAGCACCGCCATGTCCGGTGGTGTGCCGGGGCTTGAACGGTCAAAAACAAAGTCGAAGCTGACAATTCCCAGGGGCGCTATGTCAACATTGGCCGCTTCCTGCAACTTTATGCGCCCGGCTTCCAGGTTGTGTTCCTCCAGCGTGACCGCGATGGGGGTCGTCGTCGAGACAGCCACGCGATCATTATCGATCAGGGTCACCGCAACTTCGGCGGATTTGCTGACCGAAACACCGTGCACGGTTGCGGTATAGTCGACATCGATCATCTTGCGCCGGCTGGTGTGCAGGTCGGTCAGTTGTGCCGGATCAAGATCGACGGTGATGGTCGCTTCCGGATGCAGGAAGGTTTCAAAGAACAGGAACCGCATCCGCACATTGCGCAGGTCGACCTTGGTATCGACAGAGTCCATCAGAACGCGGATCTGCGCCTTGCCCTCCTCTGTGATCAGTCCGCTGATCGTGGCGAAGGTGTTGGTTTCCGCGACATTGCCCTTCTTGATCGACATGAACCGCAACTCCGACGCTGCTGCATCAAGGGTCCAGCCGTTTTCAAAAGGATCCGTGGTTTGTGCGCCGGCGCTTGGCGGCGCTCCAATCAACAGCGAACAGCCCAGCAGGCAGGTATAAAGCGAATGGCGGACAAATCGGAGTATCATGGCAGTCCCTGCTTATGCGAAAGTTAACAAATTCTAAACGGTTGCATGGCACTTGGGTCAGAGTAACAGGAAACTTGCACCCTTGTGGGAGAAAAGCGATAGTTGCATTGAAAATATCTGAATTTGGCTGACTTCTCGCGAAGTTTGGCGCTGAAAATACACGATCCCTTTGGGAAAAGCGGCTATGAACAGGAAGAGGGCGTTGCACCTGCGCATTGCATTCAATGTCTGTTGTCTTTTGTTCCTGCTTGTGGCTGCGCCGCTGCGGGCGCAGGAGCGTCTGGCCCTTGTCATTGGCAATTCCGCCTATAGTGCGGTGTCACCGCTCGATAATCCGTCGAATGACGCAAGGCTCATCGCGGAAACGCTCGAAGGGCTCGATTTCAATGTCACGCTGCTTCTCGATAGCGACCAGGCCGCGATGAAGCGCGGCATTTCCCGCTTTGGTCGCGACCTGCGCAACGCCGGGGCGGATGCGACCGGGCTGTTCTATTATGCCGGGCATGGTGTGCAATCCTTTGGCACAAACTATCTCTTGCCTGTGGATGTGGCGCTTGCGGATGCCGCAGATCTCGACCTCGTGGCGGTCGAGGCGCAATCGGTGCTGCGCCAGATGTTTTCCGCGCGCAACAAGACCAATATCATGATCCTCGATGCGTGTCGCAACAATCCGTTCACCGATATCCCGCAATTCAACGACAACGGTCTTGCCGAGATGCAGGCACCGACCGGCACGTTCCTGGCCTATGCGACCGCGCCGGGCGGCGTTGCGTTGGACGGGCAGGACGGCAACAGCCCTTTTACACAGGCTCTGGCGTCGCAAATCACCACTCCGGGCATGCGTATCGAACAGATGTTCAAGAAGGTGCGGATCGACGTGATCGACAGAACGGCGGGGCAGCAGACGCCATGGGACTCTTCCTCGCTGACCAGTGACTTTGTCTTTGCCGAAGAAGAGCCGCTGACGCCGGCGGAACTGCAGGAGCTACAACTCTGGAACTCGGTCCAGGCTTCGGGTGATCCGGTCCAGATCATGCTGTTTCTGCGCGGATACCCTGACGGGACCTATGCCGGCGATGCCCGAGCGCTTTTGTCGGTGCTGATGGAAAGGGAACTGTCGCAACCGGAAGCGGCCAACCCCGCGCCGGTTGCACAAGGCCCATCCGCTGAAGAACAGAAAATGTTCGAAATGGCGCAGTCGGAGGCCAGCACCGAATCCTACCAGGCCTATCTTGATGCCTACCCCGAGGGTGTCTTTGCCGAATTCGCCAATGGCGAGCTCGTCGCGCTCCGCGAGAAAGCCGGTCATGATCCAGAGGGTGAGGGCGTGACCGCCACGCCCGAGGTCGCGGCGGCAGCTGTGCCAGCAACACCCCCGGCCCCTGCGGCGGCGGGTCCGATCAGCTTTGAAACGGCCCTCGTGTCCGACCTGCCAGAGATATCCGGGCGGTCGATTGCGGAACTCATCAAGATGTCGCCGCTCTTTCCGCCGGTGGAGGGGTTGCCCGAGGAATACTGGAAACAGCAGACCTGTTCGAATTGTCACCAATGGACACAGGAACGGCTCTGCGATCAGGCCGGTGCCTATCTGAGCGCCAGCATGGAGCGTTCACTCGACAAGAAACACCCGTTTGGCGGCGCCTTCAAGCGGCATCTCAGGACCTGGGCCGAAGCTGGGTGCAACTAAGGCGTTGCAGGGTATTTCGACAAGCGGCGTTTGTGGTCAGGAGGCGTGCGGATCAAGCCGAAGGTGCAGGAATACGCTGTTGGGGTCAGGGCCATAGCCGGGGATCGGGTCGCATGGGGTGAACCCGAGAGAATTATAAAGTGCGCGGGCAGCTTCGAAATCCGGAAGCAGCTCGGAACCTGTCTCAAGCGCCATCGCCGTGTTTCCGGTTTTGGCGGCCTCTGCTTGCAGGAACAGCATGATCCGACGTGCCAGCCCGCGGCGTCTCGCAGTCCGCGCAACGTGAACTGACTTGATCTCCACCAGACCGTCACCCAGATCCTTGAGTGCGCCACACCCCTGCGGCACACCATCCCCGAACAAGGCCCAGAACCGAATTTCCGGGGCACGCAAGGACTGAACCGGCAAGGCGTGAATGCTGTCTGCGGGGGTTGTTTCCCGGCTATGTGCAAGATGCGCGTCGATCATCGCGCGGATCGTCGGTGTGTCGGGATCGGCCGGGCGAATCTCGATGCGCTTTGCCGGGGGCCTCAATGGGTCCAGACCGTGCGCCGGCTCGCAGCGAAATTGTCCGCATAGCCACCGGGGCGGATGTTCTGTTTGCGGGTCTTGGGCTCGATCACCTGGGCGTCGATACCATGGTCCCTGGCATAATCCAGCGCGGCCTCCTTGCTGGAAAAGCGCAGCCGTACCTGGCTCTGCGTATCTTCCGAGGAGGTCCAGCCCATCAGCGGATCGACATCACGCGCGCTGGCCGGGACAAAGTCGAGCACCCAGGTACGGGTCTTGGCCATGCCCGATGTCATCGCGTTTCTCGCCGGCTTGTAGATGCGTGCACGCATTGGTCGCTCCTGTGGTCGTTGCGGCTTTTATCAGCGATTTAGCGTCTCGGGGCAAGCGTGGTTTGCTCGCGCGCAGGCGGTGTTCTCATGACAATAATTGGCATGAGCGACGCAGATGCTCTGAATCCGGGGTTGAACCCGGACGGAAAGAGAACAAGTTTGAGGAACCTGCCGCCCGGAGAACCACATGCCTCACGTTCATACCGATCGCTCGATGCCGATGATGTCCGCGCCCGATGCGGCACCTCGCGAAAAGCTCGAAGGCGGCAAGCGGCTGGTGATGTCCACCGAGTTCGAGCCGGCGGGAGACCAGCCCACCGCAATCGCGGAACTGGCGCAGGCCGTGCGGGATGGTGAGCGCAATCAGGTTCTGCTCGGTGCGACGGGCACCGGCAAGACATTCACCATGGCCAAGGTCATCGAAGAGACACAGCGACCGGCGATCATCCTTGCGCCCAACAAGACACTGGCCGCGCAGCTTTACGGCGAGTTCAAGGGGTTCTTTCCCGACAACGCGGTCGAGTATTTTGTCAGTTTCTACGATTATTATCAGCCCGAAGCCTATGTGCCGCGCAGCGACACCTATATCGAGAAGGAAAGCCAGATCAACGAACAGATCGACCGGATGCGCCACTCGGCGACCCGGGCGTTGCTGGAGCGCGATGACGTGATCATCGTGGCCTCGGTTTCGTGCATTTACGGTATCGGCTCGGTCGAAACCTATGGCGCGATGACACAGGATCTGAAGGTCGGGCAGGAGTATGACCAACGCAAGGTCATGGCAGGCCTCGTGGAACAGCAATACCGCCGCAACGATCAGGCGTTCCAGCGCGGCAGCTTTCGCGTGCGCGGTGACAGTCTAGAGATTTTTCCGGCGCACCTCGAAGACCGGGCCTGGCGGCTGTCGTTCTTTGGCGAAGAACTTGAAAGCATAACCGAATTCGATCCGTTGACCGGGGAAAAGACGGACACGTTCGAACAAATCAGGGTCTATGCCAACAGTCACTATGTGACGCCGAAACCAACGCTGAATCAGGCGGTTATCAATATCAAAAAGGAACTGCGCGAGCGGCTGGACCATCTGGTTGCAGAGGGCAAACTGCTTGAGGCGCAGCGGCTGGAGCAACGCACCAATTTCGACATCGAGATGATCGAGGCGCAGGGGTTCTGCAACGGGATCGAGAATTACTCGCGCTATCTGACCGGGCGTGCGCCGGGCGAACCGCCGCCAACTCTGTTCGAATTCATCCCCGACAACGCCATCGTGTTCGCCGACGAAAGCCATGTTTCGGTGCCTCAGATCGGCGGCATGTACAAAGGGGACCACCGGCGCAAGTTCACGCTGGCCGAACATGGATTCCGGCTGCCCAGTTGCATGGACAACCGGCCGCTGAAGTTCGAGGAGTGGGACGCGATGCGTCCGCAATCGGTGTTCGTTTCGGCCACCCCTGCGTCCTGGGAGGTCGAACAGGCGGGCGGTGTCTTTGTCGAACAGGTGATCCGGCCCACCGGCCTGCTGGACCCGGTGGTCGAGATCCGCCCGGTCGAGACGCAGGTGGACGACCTGCTCGACGAGGTGCGCAAGGTTGCGGCCAACGGGTTCCGCACGCTGGTGACCACTCTGACCAAGCGCATGGCCGAGGACCTGACCGAATACATGCACGAGCAAGGTATCAAGGTGCGCTACATGCATTCGGACATCGACACGCTGGAGCGGATCGAGATCCTGCGCGATCTGCGGCTTGGGGCGTTTGACGTGCTGATCGGGATCAACCTCTTGCGCGAGGGGCTGGACATCCCGGAATGCGGGCTGGTTGCCATTCTCGACGCGGACAAGGAAGGATTCCTGCGCAGCGAAACCTCGCTGATTCAGACGATCGGACGCGCGGCGCGGAATGCGGACGGGCGGGTCATCATGTATGCCGACAAGATCACCGGGAGCATGGAGCGCGCGCTTGGCGAAACCGACCGCCGCCGGGCCAAGCAGATCGCCTATAATGAAGAGCACGGGATCACGCCGGAAACGGTCAAGAAGAATGTCGAGGACGTGCTGGCCGGGCTGTATCAGGGCGACACCGACATGTCGCGGGTCACGGCGACCATCGACAAGCCATTGCATGGCGGCAATCTCGAGGCGGTGCTCGATGGCTTGCGCACCGACATGCGCAAGGCGGCAGAGAATCTCGAATTCGAAGAGGCCGCCCGCCTGCGCGACGAGATCAAGCGGCTGGAAGCGGTGGACCTCGTGGTGTCCGACGACCCGCTGGCGCGGCAATACGCGGTCGAGAAAGCCAGCGAACAGGCGGTCAACTCCCGTGGGCGGTCAACGGCCGGACGACCGGGGCAGCGCGGCGGGAATGTGAAGCGGCGGGGGCGCTAAGCCCAGCCCGTGCCCGGCCCGATCTGCATCAATAGCGCGCTGCGTACCCGCTCGTTCTTGCCCCCCCTACAGACTCAAAAGGTCCGCTGGAGCTTTTGCAAGACGCCTTCCGGACTGAGGTCGGACTCAGGGGATCAGCTTGCCTTCTGCTGGTTCTCCGCCAGTTTCCTGTCAACCAGTTCCACCGTGGCGGCGAGGTCGGCGTTGTTCTGGCCGAGCGATTGGGTGATCAGCAGGATCAGCTTGTCGACCCTTTCGATGGCAGGAGCTCCGGCGGCGATGGCGCGGGCGGCGGAGGAGGGTTTCAGGAGACCCTCGGCGGCGCGCGCGTATTTCTCGAAGGGCACCATGTCTTCGGGCTCGGCGCCAAGGCCCACCACCAGATCATTCACCGCGCCATAGATCGCGCGGGATTTGTCGAGGTCGCCATGCACCGCGTCGCGGATGGCGATGGGATCGCCGGGCTGGATGCAGCGATAATTGCCGGTGGCCAGCATTGCCCATTTGGCAAACGGAACGAACAGCGAGTCGAAGGCGCGCAGTTTCACCGGCACGTCCTTGCCGTCGATGCGATAGTCGAGGATGCCCTGTTCCAGTTCGGCGAGCATCGCATCGGCCTTGGTGTCGTGGAAGCGGGTGACCTTGAAGTTGGTCGGCAGCCCCACATGCAGCACGTTTGCTTCTTCCTCCGGCGGGCGGAAGGCCTGGGGATCGGGCGAGCAGAGGGTCATCAGCGCCGGGTCGAACTTGGTCCAGATGTCCGGATCCTGATAGGCGCCGCCAAGCGGCGTGCAATCTAGATCGGGGATGCGGCGCATGTAGGGCAGGGGGGGCATGTTCATGATCGACATGCAGGGCACCCGCGCTTCGGCCACCTTGGCCAGCAGCTCACGCAGGGACGGGTGGGAATATTGCGGCTCCTGCATCGCGAGGCAGACCAGGTCATATTCCTGCGGCTGAGCATCCTGTGGCGTCTGGGCGTCCAACGTGCCGTCAAGATCGCCTGACAGGATGCTGCGGTGGTTGTCCTCGTCGCGCAGCTTGATCCGTACCTCGGTGCCCTTGCCATTGATCAGCGCCGCCGTCTTGTCGCGGCAGACCAGGGTGACGTCATGCCCCGCGGCGAGAAACTTGGTGCCCAGAAGCGAGCCATAGGACGCGCCGAGAATGAGAATTTTGTAAGGCATGAGAACAGTCAGCTCCGTAAGTTGCGCAATCCGGCGGGCCGGATAGAAACAGGTGGAGGCCGTTTGGCCGATCCGTCGGGTTCGATGTAGAAAGCATTTGCCGCTCATGCGCAATATTCTATCGCGGCAATCGTGCAGACTTTAGTCGCGGGTGTGGTTTTGACGCGCGCGTCGCTGTGGGCGGAAGGTGTGACGCCTTCCGCCCCTGCGCGGTCAGCCCAGAAGGTCGACCAGAGTTTCACCCAGTTTTGCAGGCGAGGGCGAAACACGGATACCGGCCGCTTGCATCGCTTCGATCTTGTCTTCGGCACCGCCCTTGCCGCCCGAGATCACTGCGCCCGCGTGGCCCATCGTGCGGCCCGGAGGGGCGGTACGCCCGGCGATAAAGCCGACGACAGGCTTCTTGCGTCCCTTCCTGGCTTCGTCGATCAGGAATTGTGCAGCGTCCTCTTCGGCGCTGCCGCCGATTTCGCCGATCATGATGATCGACTGGGTCTCGTCATCGGCGAGGAACAGTTCCAGCACGTCGATGAACTCGGTTCCCTTGACGGGGTCGCCGCCAATCCCTACCGCCGAACTCTGGCCCAGCCCGGCCGCAGTGGTCTGGAACACCGCTTCGTAGGTGAGCGTGCCCGAGCGGGAGAGGACGCCGACCGATCCCTTCTTGAAGATCGAACCGGGCATGATGCCGATCTTGCACTCGTCCGGCGTCATGAGGCCGGGGCAGTTGGGGCCGATCAGGCGGCTGTTCGAGGCCGCGAGCTTTTCCTTGACCCGCACCATGTCGAGCACCGGAACGCCTTCGGTGATACAGGTGATCAGGTCGATGCCCGCATCGATGGCTTCCTCGATGGCGGCGGCCGCGCCTGCGGGCGGAACGTAGATCACCGATGCGGTGGCGCCGGTGGCGTCCTTGGCCTCGGCAACGCTGGCGTAGATCGGCAGGCTTTCACCATTGGAGCCGGTCCAGTTGGTGCCGCCCTTTTTCGGATGGGTGCCTGCGACCATCTGCGTGCCGTGATAGGCCAGCGCCTGTTCGGTGTGGAACGTGCCGGTCTTGCCGGTCAGGCCCTGAACGATGACCTTGGTGTTCTTGTCGATCAGAATGGACATGCTCTTACCCCTTCACGGCCTTGACGATTTTCTGTGCGGCGTCATCCAGATCGTCCGCTGCGATCACATTGAGGCCGCTGTCATTGATGATGGCCTTGCCTTCTTCGACTTTCGTGCCTTCCAGCCGCACGACCAGTGGCACCTTGAGGCCGACGTCCTTGACCGCCTGCACCACGCCCTCCGCGATGACGTCGCAGCGCATGATACCGCCAAAGATATTGACGAGAATGCCTTTGACGTTCGGGTCCGAGGTGATGATCTTGAACGCGGCGGTGACCTTTTCGGTGGTCGCACCACCGCCCACGTCGAGGAAGTTGGCGGGTGACGCGCCGTAGAGCTTGATGATGTCCATCGTCGCCATCGCGAGGCCGGCACCGTTGACCATGCAGCCGATCTCGCCATCCAGCGCGATATAGGCAAGATCGTATTTGCTCGCTTCGATTTCCTTGTCGTCTTCTTCGGTTTCGTCCCGCAATTCCATGATGTCGGGATGGCGGAACAGGGCGTTGCCGTCAAACGAGACCTTGGCGTCGAGCACCTGTATATCGCCCGCCTTGGTCACGATCAGCGGATTGATTTCCAACAGGCTCATGTCCTTGCTGGTGAACGCTTCGTAGAGTTGCGCGAAAAGTGCCTTCCCCTGCGCGCGCGTGTCGCCGGTGAGCTCATAGGCGTCGGCAATCTTTTCCGCGTCCGCGTCGGTCACGCCCTGCGATGCGGTGATGCCGATCGTATGGATCTTGTCGGGTGTTTCCTCGGCCACGGCTTCGATGTCCATGCCACCTTCTGTCGACGCCACAAAGGATGTCTTGCCGGTTTCACGATCGACCAGGATCGACAGGTAAAGTTCCCGGTCGATGTCGGCGCCGTCCTCGATATACAGCCGATTGACCTGCTTGCCTGCCGGGCCGGTCTGCTTGGTCACCAGCGTGTTGCCGAACATTTCCTTGACATTGTCGAGCGCCTCTTCGGCGGAAAAGGACACGCGGACGCCGCCCTTGGCATCTTCGGCCAGTTCCTTGAACTTGCCCTTGCCGCGTCCGCCCGCGTGGATCTGGCTTTTTACAACCCAGACGGGACCGGGAAGCGATGCAATGGCCGCCTCGGCCTGATCCAGGCTGGTGATGGGAACGCCGTTGGCGATCGGAGCGCCGAATCCTTTCAGCACCTGTTTGGCCTGGTATTCGTGGATATTCATTCGTCTTAGACTCCCGGTGTGGAATTTTACTTGATGAGTGGCAAAAGCTCTTTGAATTCGGGGGTTCCTGCGCGGCCAAGCCATTCGAAGACCACCATCTCCGCGGTTACGATGCCAACGCCCGCCGCACTTAGCCGGGCAAGACAGGCGCGCTCGCTTTCAAGCGTGCGGGACGCTGTCGCATCGGAAACGACAAAGACATCAAAGCCCGCTTCGACGAGGCTTTCGGCAGTTTGTACCACGCAGATATGTGCCTCCATTCCGGCAATAACGGCCTGCTTGCGTCCGAGCGCGAGAAACGCGTCGGCGAATGCCGGGTCTTCCATACATGAAAAATGCATCTTGGGCAGGACTAGTGCGCCTTCTGCGGCGTTTCGTACCTCTGGCACTGTCTTGCCAAGCCCTTGCGGATACTGTTCAGTCAGCAGTGCCGGCACCCCGGTGCGTCTTGCGGCGGTCAGCAGTAGCCGCGTATTTGCGATGGTGCGCGCAGGGGCTTGCATGGCAGGCACGAGCCGTTCCTGCATGTCGATCACAACAAGTGCCGAATCCGTTGCTCTGATCAGCATCCCTTGCTCCAAATGGCAGATTCGATTTCGCAGGTATGTGGTATACCACAGAGAGTTTTGTCAAGGTAGTTTGCTGATTTTCCACAATATAAAATCTGTTGACCGATGATGTTCCTGATGTATGGTATACCACATACACAATTTCAGCCGCCTCTATCTGGGGTCTGACTGAAACGCCTTGGGAGGGGTGCTTCGCGTGTCGATTGGTGACAGTCTGAATCCGATTTCGGTGAACTTCACGCTGAAGGATCACACGTTCGAGGTTCTGAAAGAAGCCATTCTGAACATGAATATCTACCATCCTGACGCCGATCTTCGGCTGGATGAGCGGCAGCTTGCCGAACGCCTCGCGGTTTCACGCACCCCTATCCGCGAAGCCTTGGCGCGGTTGGCCCATGAGGGGCTGGTGCAGATCGTGCCGCGCCGGGGTGTGTTCGTCCTGCGCAAGTCGCGCGACGAGATCCTGCAGATGGTCGTGACCTGGGCGGCGCTCGAAAGCATGGCCGCGCGGCTTGCGACCGAGGTGGCGAGCGATGCGGATCTGAAGGCGCTGCGCCGCTTTGCCATGCGCCACAGCAGCGATGCGGTCCGAGCCGAGCTCGAAGAGTATTCGGATGCCAATATCAAGTTTCATCAGACGATTCTTGAATTGTCAGGTTGCGAATTGCTCAAGACGACAGCGGACGGGTTGTTCACGCATATGAAGGCGATCCGCAGGCGGGCGATGGGCGAGAGCGATCGCGCGCGCAAGTCGGTTGCAGATCATATCGAGATTATCGAGGCGCTCGAGGCGCGGGATGCCGACCTCGCGTCACGACGAGTGCGCGAGCACACGATGAGGTTGCACGACCATATTCACAAGACCTGGACCCGGCTGGAAAGCATGGGATCAGCAAGAACTGAAGCTGGCTAGAGATACGGAAAGAATTCGGAGATCAAAAATGACACAATCCGCCGCCGTGCAGGATGATGCATCAGACATCGCGCCGCAGAACTTGACCGATGGGTTTCACCTGTTGATCGACGCTCTCAAGCTGAATGACATCACCACCATCTATAACGTGCCGGGTATCCCGATCACCGATCTGGGCCGCTATGCCCAGGCGCAGGGCATGCGGGTGATTTCGTTCCGGCACGAGCAGCATGCGGGCTACGCTGCGTCGGTTGCCGGGTTCCTGACCAAGAAGCCGGGTGTCTGCATGACGGTGTCTGCGCCCGGCTTCATGAACGGGCTGACCGCGCTTGCAAATGCCACCACCAATTGCTGGCCGATGATACTGATCTCCGGATCGTCCGAGCGCGAAATCGTCGATCTCGCGCAGGGTGACTACGAAGAGATGGACCAGCTCGCAATGGCGCGGCCGTTTTGCAAGGCTGCCTATCGCCTGACCTATGCAGAGGATATCGGTATCGCGGTAGCGCGCGCGATCCGCAGCGCCGTCAGCGGCCGTCCGGGCGGCGTTTACCTGGACATCCCGGGCGCCATGCTGGGCCAGACCATGGAGGCCGCCAAGGGGGCGCAGTCGCTGGTCAAGGTGATTGATCCGGCGCCGCGCCAGACCCCGTCACCGGAAGCGATTTCCCGCGCCATCGGCGTGATGAAGGAGGCGAAACGCCCGTTGATCGTGATCGGCAAGGGGGCGGCCTATGATCAATCCGACGACACCGTGCGCGAACTGGTCGAGAAATCGGGCTATCCTTTCCTGCCCATGTCGATGGCCAAGGGCCTGTTGCCGGATACCCATCCGCAATGTGCATCGGCGGCGCGTTCGCTTGTGCTCAAGGAGAGCGATGTCGTCATCATGCTGGGCGCGCGGATCAACTGGCTGCTCAGCCACGGAAAGGGCAAGCAGTGGGGTGAACCGGGTTCCAAGAAATTCATCCAGATCGACATCGACGCCGAGGAGATGGACAGCAACGTGGAAATCGCGGCACCGCTGGTCGGCGATGTCGGGTCCTGCGCGAGAGCGCTGATTGACGGGATGGAGAACGAGGGCATCGCGCCACCCAAGGACTGGCTGGATCAGGTGCATTCCAAGGCCACGGCCAACATGGAGAAGATGGCGGCACGTCTTCAGAACAACAACATCCCGATGGATTACCACGCGGCACTTGGTGTGCTGAAGCAGGTGATCACCGACAAGCCTGATACGATCCTTGTGAACGAGGGCGCAAATACGCTCGATCTCGCGCGTTCGATCATCAACGTGCACAAGCCACGGCACCGGATCGACGTTGGCACATGGGGCGTGATGGGCATTGGCATGGGCGCCGCGATTGCGGCCTCGATCGAGACCGGCAAGCAGGTTCTGGCGGTCGAGGGCGACAGCGCCTTTGGTTTCTGCGGCATGGAGGTGGAAACCATCTGTCGCTACAACCTTCCGGTCTGCGTGGTCGTGTTCAACAATAACGGCATCTATCGCGGAGATGGCGAAAACTGGGGTGGCGGCGACGATCCGGCGACCACGGTGTTCGTGCCCGATGCCCGCTATGACCAGATGATGGCGGCCTTTGGCGGCGTCGGCGAGCATGTCACCACGCCAGACGAGTTGCGCCGTGCGGTCAATGCCGCGCTGGAAAGCGGCAAACCCACCCTGATCAACGCCGCAATCGACCCCGCCGCCGGCAAGGAAAGCGGCAATATCGGCAACCTCAATCCGCAGTCGGTGGTCGCGCAGGCGCGCTATCCGCAGGCACGCAAGTAAGTCACGAACAGGAATACAGTCATGAAAGCACTCGAAGGAATCAAGGTTCTCGATTTCACACATGTTCAGTCGGGACCAACCTGCACCCAGTTGCTGGCCTGGTTCGGTGCGGATGTGATCAAGGTCGAGCGCCCCGGTGTCGGCGACGCAACCCGCAAGCAACTCGTTGATGTGCCGGGCGCCGACAGCCTGTATTTCACGATGCTCAACCACAACAAGCGGTCGATCGAGCTCAATTCCAAGAACGAGACGGGTAAAGAGGTTCTGACCCGGTTGATCGAGGAATGCGATGTGCTGGTCGAGAATTTTGCTCCCGGCGCGCTGGATCGCATGGGCTTCAGCTGGGAGAACATCCAGAAGATCAATCCGCGCATCATCATGGCTTCGATCAAGGGGTTCGGCCCGGGCAAATACGAGGACTGCAAGGTTTACGAAAACGTCGCGCAATGCGCGGGTGGCTCGGCCTCGACCACGGGGTTCCGCGATGGCCCGCCGTTGGTGACAGGCGCGCAGATCGGAGATTCCGGCACCGGGCTGCACCTGTGCCTTGGTATTGTGACGGCATTGTTCCACCGCGAAAAATCCGGTCGCGGTCAGAAGGTCTCGGCGGCGATGCAGGACGGTGTCCTGAACCTGTCGCGCGTGAAGCTGCGCGACCAGCAGCGTTTGGCGGCGGGTCCGCTGACCGAGTACAGCCAGTATGGCGAAGGCGTTCCGTTTGGCGAAGCAACGCCGCGCGCGGGGAACGACTCGGGCGGCGGTCAGCCCGGCCGTATCCTGAAATGCAAGGGGTGGGAGGACGATCCCAACGCGTATACCTATTTCATCACACAGGCTGCGGTTTGGGAAAAAATCTGTGACCTGATCGGCGAACCGGATTGGAAAACCAAGGACGGTTACAAGACGCCGCCAGAACGGCTGGACAAGCTCAACGAGATATTCGAGCGCATCGAGCAATGGACGATGACCAAGACCAAATTCGAGGTCATGGACATCTGCAACCCGCTGAATATCCCGGTCGGTCCCATCCTGTCGATGAAGGAAATCGCCGAGGACGAAGGGCTTTATGCGACCGGTACGCTGGTCAAGGTCGATCATCCGGAGCGCGGCGAATACATCAGCGTCGGCTGCCCGATCAAGCTGTCTGACAGCCCGGTCGAGGTTGAGCGTTCGCCGCTGCTGGGCGAACATACCGAGGAAATCCTGTCGAGCGTGCTGGGCTACACCGGCGAGGAACTGGAGCGTGTGATCGGATCCGGCGCAGTGGGCGAAGTGACGCGGAAGGCTGCGGAATGACCAAATCCATGCGTATCATCGTGATGGGCCAGCAGGCGTTCGGCAAGGATGCCCTGGCCAAGATACTCGATACCGGTGTCGACGAGGTCGTTGCTGTGTATTGCGAGCCTGACCGCGACGGCAAACCTGTCGATCCGATCAAGGAATACGCGCTGGAGCGCGGCTTGCCGGTCAAGCAGCCCGCGCATTTCAAGGATCAGGAAACACTGGACGAATTGGCCGCATTCAAGGCCGATCTGATGGTCATGGCCTATGTCAACGTCTTTGTGCCCGAGGCGGCACGCGACGTCCCCACTCACGGTTCGATCTGTTTTCACCCGTCGTTGCTGCCGCTCTATCGCGGACCATCGGCGGTGAACTGGCCGATCATCATGGGCGATACCAAATCCGGGTTCTCCTGGTTCTATCCCACCGACGGGCTGGACGAGGGGGACGTCCTGCTGCAATGGGTGTGCGACATCGCGCCCGACGACACGGTGATCGATCTCTATTTCAAGAAGATCTATCCGGCGGCGGTCGACTCGGTACTGGAGGTTTGCGATCTCTTCCGCGCCGGCAATCCGCCCCATAGCGAACAGGATGAAAGCGCCGCCACGTATGAGCGCCGCTGCACCAAGAAACATGCAAGGATCGATTGGAACAAGCCGGTCAAGCAGGTCTATGACCTGATCCGGGGCACCAACCCGGCACCCGGCGCCTGGACCATGCACGGGGACGAAGAACTGAGCGTCTATGACTGCGAGCGTGTGCCCGGCGACGGCATTTCCAGCCGGATCATGGAAATCAGCGAAAAGGGCGTCACCGTGCAGTGCATCGGCGGACGCATCCGGATGAAACGCGTGAAACCCGCAGGCGGCAGCAAGCAGCCGGCAGCAGACTGGGCCGGTAGCGTGGCCCTGAAAACCGGCGATACCCTGGGAGGATAAGACCAATGGCCTACAAGAGTGATATTGAGATAGCGCGTGAAGCGGAGAAGGCGCCGATCCAGGAGATTGGTGCGAAGCTCGGGATTTCGAGCGATGACCTTGTGCCGTACGGGCATGACAAGGCGAAGGTGAGCCAGGGGTTCATC
>NZ_JBGFGP010000160.1:0-5333 GCF_041224545.1 Sedimentitalea sp. XS_ASV28
AAACCTAACAAACCCTCAATACGGTATCTCTCTTTCGATGACCCCAACAGAGAACACTCTGGCGCGGGATGGAGCAGCCCGGTAGCTCGTCAGGCTCATAACCTGAAGGTCGTAGGTTCAAATCCTACTCCCGCAACCAACGATCCATGCGACAGCAGGTTGTCCAAAAGCCTCGGCCTCCGCAAGGAAGTCGGGTTTTTTCTTTCCGGCCGTAAACCGCAGGATCGCACCGAGATCGCCGCGCAGGACGATTGCCAGTTCGCCATTGCCTGGCATCAGCGTTACCTGGTCGACTAGCGACCGGAAGGTCTCGGCGACGCGGGCGCGGCCGTCCTCGTCTTGCAGGTGTTCGTAGAGCTGGCCGATCCGCTGCGCATAGAGTGTTAGCATGTGTGGATGGCTCCGTTTTTGCAAGGGTTATTTCAGGCGACCGTGATCTTTGCGGATTGCGGTCATGTGTCCGGCCTGTTGTCGCGGCGCTTCATGACCGCTGGCCTTGATGAAGTCCGCAGGTCGGCTCCCAATCATGGTAGCGAGCAATACTGCCCGGGCGACGACTTCGGGGTGTCCCAGCTGCGGTCTTTCCTGTTAGATCATCATCACTGTCCATGCCCTCGCAAGTCAAGCGGCACGCGACTCACCCGCACCGCACTATTCTCAGCCCATTTCGGGCGCCTTGTAATCCTCTTCGCGCAACATCACGGCCCATGCGATCCGCGCTGTCTTGTTGGCGATCGCCACAGTTGCGACCCGCGCAGGCTTCTTGTCCAAGAGCCGCCGGATCCAGATTGCGGTCCGACCTTCCGCCTTCTCGATGCGCCGGATCACGGAAGTCGCCCCATTCACCAGCAGGGTGCGTAAATAGGGGTCGCCCATCTTGGTGATCCGCCCCAGCCGGTCTTTGCCGCCGGTCGAGTTTTGTCGCGGCACGAGTCCGAGGAAGGCAGCAAAATGACGGCCAGACCGGAAGACGGACGCGTCGGGGATGCTCGCAGCCAGGGCCGCGGCAGTCAGAACGCCAATGCCAGGAATGGTTTGCAGCCGCTGGCTGACCGGATTGTCCTGGTGCCAGGCGCGCAGTTGCCGTTCGAGCGCCTTTATCTCTGCAGACAGGGCCGCGAGCTGGTCTGCGAACCCGATCAGGGCGGTGCGTGCGACCTCCGGCAAATCGTGCGCGCCCTCGCGCAGCGCTTTGGCCAGTTGCATCACGTGATAGGGGCCTTTCGGCGCGATGATCCCAAATTCGGCCAGGTGACTTCGAAAGGCGTTCAACATCATGGTCCGCTGACGGGACAGCATCTTGCGGGTCCGGTGCAGGACCAAAACACCCTGCTGCTCGGGCGTTTTCACTGGAACAAAATGCATGTTCGGACGCGTTACCGCTTCGCAGATCGCCTCGGCATCGGCCATGTCGTTCTTTTGCCGCTTTACATAGGGCTTCACGTAGGTCGGCGGAATCAGCCGGACATCATGACCAAGCTTTGAGATTTCACGCGCCCAATGATGGGACGTGCCACAAGCTTCAATGCCCACCAGGCAGCGCGGGAGCTTTGACACAAAGTCCAGAAGCTGATTTCGGCGCAGGCGCTTTCTCAGCACAGCCTGACCGGCAGCGTCGACGCCGTGCAATTGAAAAACCGACTTGGCGATATCGATCCCGAGTGTTGTAATCTCCATGTGGATGGCTCCCATTCCTTTGTTGGTCCTTTGACAGCACCAGCATGGCACATTGCGATGCCGTCGGGGGAGCCATCCACACCATCATGTTCGGATGCGGCGTATCCGTCCGGTTTGGCTGCTCTGGCGCAGCTCAGAGTGCGCTGATAGTGTCCACCATGGATAGTGTACATCTTGAGGCGATCCATGGCGGGCAAGAAGGGTCAGAAGAAGCGGTTCTGGTCGGACGACGAGATCGAAATGGCCAAGATGAACGGTGTTGACGCCGAAGCATGGCTCGCATGGCTCTTAGAGCGTCTGCCAGATCACAAAATCAACCGCATCGACGAACTGATACCGTGGGTGTGGAATGCCAAAGCTGGCGATGGGCGAAAGCTATGAGCCGGCACCTCGCAATCGGAGTTTGGCTTCTGTTCGGCGCATCTATCGCTTTGCATTTTTTGATCGGCGGAGTGGTTGTCGAGACCAAATATGAAGCAGGCCAAAACTACATTATGCTTCGAGAGGACCGGACAAACTGGGTACCAGTCTCCACTGCGGCGTACTGGGCGCACTTCGTAACGAAATACACCATGTTCGCTGCCTGCTTATCAGCCGCCGTTTGGGCAGCATGGCGGTGGCTGTGGCACGGCACCTTCAAAAACTGAACCGAAAGGCAGGTTCGCCGGACGGATAGGATGCAGCAGGGGCGGCGGCTCGTCGGCATTGGCCAGTTTCTCCGTCAGTTCAGCCTTGCGGGCCTCCAGCTTCTCGGACTTGTCCTTCAGTTTCGACAACGGGAAACCTTGCACGATCGCGTCGACGATCTTGTCCAGTTCCTTGTCGATACGCTCCGGTTCCCGCTTCCAACCCTCCAGGTCGGCGCCGCGCTCGATGCGCAGCCGGTTCACCTCTTTGGTGAACTCGGTGCAAAACTCCTTGAACAGCGCCGGGTCCATCAGATGTTTGCGAAGCCCGTTGAGGATGAAGGCTTCCAGCGCATCGCGGCGGATGTTGAGCCGGGTTGTTGCAGGTGCCCTTGTTGTGGGCTGTCGAGCCGCCAAGCAAATCCTTCGAGATCATCGAATAGCCACCCCCGCAGCAGCCGCATTTGATCAGGCCCGCGAAGAGATGCTTCGGGCGCCGGCGGTCGTTCATGAAGTTGGTGGTCGTCTCGGCTTTGGGTTCATAGGCGAGCCGGTCCTGGCGCTCCTTTACGGCCGTCCAGACATCGTCGGGAATGATCCGCAGTTCGGGGACCTCCTGCGTCACCCATTCGGATTCCGGGTTCAGGCGGGAGGCGCGCCGGCCGGTATCGGGAACCTTGATGTGGCGCAGCCGGTTCCAGACCAGCTTGCCGATATAGAGTTCGTTGTTCAGGATGCCGGTCCCGCGCTTGGGATTGCCGTGGATGGTCGATGGTCCCCATTCCTTGCCCTGGGGACCCGCGAGTCCTTCTCGGTTCAATGCCATCACAATCGCATGCGACGACTGGCCGTCGAGATAATCGGCGTAGATGCGGCGCACGATCCCGGCTTCGGTCTCGTTGATCGTCCGATCGGCCCCGGTGGGGGAACGCACCATCACTGGCCTTGCCGTGCTGTTGCAATCGAACGACCTGAAGCAGGCACTGCGGGCCTACTGTGTCGGCGGTGTCTATGGTCGCCGAAAGCGAGCATCTGGGATCGGCGGACGTGCAGGCGTTCGAGATCGAGGGCCTTGTGGGCACCGGCGCGGCGCCCGCCGTCCTCTCCTACCTGTTCCATCGCATCGGGGACAGGTTGGACGGGCGGCCCACGCTGCTGATCATCGACGAGAGCTGGCTGGCGCTCCATGAAGATGCCTTCGCGGAGCGACTCCGCGAATGGCTGAAAACGCTCAGAAAGAAGAACGCCAGCGTCATCTTCGCCACGCAGTCGTTGTCCGACATCGAAAACTCCACCATCGCGCCCGCGAGCATCGAGAGTTGCCCGACGCGGCTCCTGCTGCCGAACGAGCGGGCCATCGAGCCGCAGATCACCGCGATCTATCGCCGCTTCGGCCTCAACGACCGGCAGATTGAGAGCCTTGCGCGGGCCACGCCCAAGCGCGATTACTACTGCCAGTCGCGGCGCGGCAACCGGCTGTTCGAACTGGGCAGCGATGTCGGCCTCCTGCCCTGCGCCGTTTCCGCCAAATCCGACCAGGCATTGATTGCCGAGGTCTTCGCCGAGCACGGCCCGAACGGCTTCCTCGCCGCCTGGCTTCGAGCGTGCGGCGCCGACTGGGCCGCCGACCTCACCAATCTCGCAGCGACACGCGAGGACCTGCCACGCTCGTCGTCGATGAGGACGAGTTCGGCATCATGCTGGAAGAAGAGGAGATCACTCCATGACGTACAAACTGCCCCGATTCCCCAGGATGGTGAGCGCCTCGACCCTTGCCCTCGCGCTTGCTGCCCCTCTGGCACTGGCCCCGGTGTTCACGACACCGGCCCATGCCTTCTTCGGCGGGTTCGGCCGGATCGTCTATGATCCGACCAACCATGCCGAGAACTTGCTGACCGCAGCCCGAACGTTAGAGCCGATCAACAACCAGATCGCCCAGCTTCAGAACGAGGCGCAGATGCTGATCAACCAGACCCGCAATCTCGCCAACCTGCCGTAATCGGCGCTTCAGCAGAACGTCAGCCGCACGCAGCAACTTCTGGCGCAAGCGCAGAAGAACATCGCCTTCGACGTGCAAAGCATCGACCGGATGTTCCAGCAGGGCTACCCTGTGTTTGCTATGGCAGAGATCATTTCTTGAAGGCAGAGCCCGTCTGCGCAACCTTATCAAGGTATCTGGTCCGCCGGATGCCACACGACCTGCTGACCTAAGCAGCCAGATTTTCCCGACATAGGACGTTGTCGCTGACGATGCAGTCGGGCTTGTCGTAGACCCAGATCAGGGCGCTGAGCTTCAGGGCACTCCGTACGCCGGACAGGCTGGTGTCCGCGACAAGACACAAACATTCCCGCGTGCAATCGTCGATCATCGCAGCATCCGGAACTTCCGTGAGGCGCCGAAGCTGTCGGACACGAAGTCCAATGACCAACGCGCGTTGACACACGCAGCCAATGGCATTGGTGTCCTCGTGCTGCGCGCCCGTTTCCGGCCTCTCCGCCGCTTAACGGACAGGCCTTCTTCGCGATAGATCCTGTAGCGCTTCTTGTGGTGCATGCTCATGCCATTGCGTTCCAGCGGCACGGCGATCCGACGCTATCCGAACCGACGCCGCGTACCGGCGATCTTCTGCATCTCCTTGCGGATCTCGGTGCAGTCCGGCGGGCGTTCGTGCCGGCCTGTCTTGGGATCGACACCGATCAGCCTGCAGGCCCGGCGCTGCGAGAAGTTGTGATCCCGCATCACCCGGAGCGCCGCGTCTCGCCTCTTAGTCAATGTCGTCAGCTCTTTCCCAGCAGGTCTTTCAGGACGACATTGTCCAGCATAGTGTCCGCCAACAGGCACTTGAGCTTGGCGTTCTCGTCTTCGAGTGCCTTCAGTTTGTAGAACGTCGCGGTGCTCAGACCGTGCCTGAGGCATACCTCAGCCGTCGGCATGCCGTTCTGCGCTACGATTGATCCACTGGATCAATCGCTAAACGCTTGAACCCTGCTCTTTGATCATCCCGATTATCTGCGCCTCGGTGAAACGGT
>NZ_JBGFGP010000161.1:0-6023 GCF_041224545.1 Sedimentitalea sp. XS_ASV28
GCCGAGATCGGTCGCATCCTCAATCTCCGCGTCCGGCTGATGGCCGCCAACCAGCAGCGCGAGGCGGCTTACGCGCAGCACCTCGTCGCCGACCGGCTGGCCGAGCGCGACTTCATGCAGATGGGAGTTCCCGAATGAGACGATATTTTCTGGTCACCGCCGCTTTCCTATCGCTCGGATGCGGCGGTCCCGCCACCGCTCAGGGTGTGCCGACTTTCGACGGTTCAGCGCTACAGCAGTTCGTCGCGCAACTCGAGCACATGGCTGAGGACCTGAACGTCCAGATGCAGCAACTCGCGACCATGCGGCTGGAATTGGAAACCCAGCTCTCGCAGCTCACCAACCTCGAGGCGCAACTGACCTCGCTCATTGAAGGCAGCGGGCTCGGAGAACTCTTTGCCACGGTCGAAGAATTCCGCGCGCTGCGTGGCAAACTGGTCGCCCCCCTCAACACCGCGCAGTCTTTGGCCAGCGGCGATTTCCTAAGCGGTTTCAATCCGGGCGCAGAACTCTCGGCCTCGGTCGAGCGGGTGCTGTCGGGCAGTGGTTTTACCTCGGAACGTCTGAGCACGCTCTCGGGCTCCGATCAGCCTGCCGACAACCGCATCGCCACCTCCGCCGGGGCCAGCGCCATGTTGTCGGTCGCGGCGCAGGAAAGCCATGAAGAGGCGGGGCAGAGCCTCGAACGGCTCGAGACCATGGTCGGGCTCATCGACGATCAGGACGGGCTAAAAGCCGCCGTCGATCTCAACACCCGCGTCACCGCAGAGCTTGGCATCATCCTGACCCAGATCTGGCGGCTGGAAGCGGCGCAAGGCGTCAGCGCCGGCCAGCTTGGTGTCGTCGATGCCGCGACCCTCGCGGACGAGCGCAAGTTCCGCTCGATGGCGGTGGATCCATGAGGATGTCCATGACCCGCAGCTTGGCGCCAATCCGGTCTCTTGGTCTTGCAGCACTTGTCGTAGCCGCCCTGCCCAGTGTCGCGTTGGCCCAAACCCCGACCACGCAGCCCTCCGGTGACACACCCTTCAACTCGATGGCCATCGCGCGGGACGAGGCCGACGCATGCCGTGTCCCGAAACCGCCCGCCGATCTGGCGGAGACGGCCTATCTCCGCAACGGCTACCGCGCGATCCTGCGCATCCTGATTGCCGAGGAGGCGCTCGCCTCGGAAACCTGCACCTGCCTGCTGGACGACTTCACCTGGGATCAGGCGCTCACCACCCTGCCCCGGTTCCAGACCTCGGACAATCCGCGCCTCCCCTTCAAGGTCTTGGACCTCTACGCGCGGGCCGATGCGCTCGAGGCGCAAGTCGTGGAGGACTGTGCCGAGTAGATGGGGGTCATTCGCGACATCCTTGGCCAGGTCGACGCCGCGGTGAACACCGTCGCGCAGGACGGCTTTGTCTCCTCGGCGGCCTCGGTCGGTAATGTCATCTCGGCGGGCGCGACGCTCCTTGTCGTCCTCCTCGGCATCAACGCGGTCATGCAACTCCGCCCCCTGCCCTTCGGCACCGGCTTTGCTTTCGGGATGAAAGTAGCACTGGTGGGGATATTCGCGCAAAGTTGGGACAATTTCAGCGTCATCTATGACATCGTCACCCGGGTGCCCGACTCCGTCGGCGCTTCGATCCTCGCCCTCACCGGCTCGGGCGACGAGGCCGGGGTCTATGAGAGCCTCGACAACATGGTCGCCCGCATCACCGCCTATGGCGATACGATCGGCGACCGAGCGGGCTGGGTTTTCGGCGCGGTCCTGGGTGCCATCTTCTTCGTCCTTTCCGCCGTTTTCGCCGCCGTCACCGCCGGGATCATCGCCTTCGCCCGCATCGTCTTCGCGCTGATGATCGTGATCGCCCCCTTCATGATCGTGACTTCGCTGTTCAAGCCGACCCAGTCCCTCTTCGAGGCCTGGACCCGCGCCACCATCGGCTATGCGCTCATGCCGGTCGCGGCCGCGGGGGCCGCGGGCATCATCGTGGCAATCGCCGAGGCCATCGGGGACGCCTCCGCCGATCCCGGTGACGTCGAAACCGTGAGCCTGATCCTGCCCTTCCTCGTGATCCTGATCCTCAGCGCCGGGATCATGGCCTCGGTCCCCTACATCGCCTCCAACCTCACCGGCGTTGTCGGCATTGCCTCCAATGCCGTGGGTCTGACCGGCCTCGCGCGGCAGGGCTTCGTGAACACGCGGGAGTATGGCACGGGTGCCACTTCGCGCCTCGTCACCGGCAAGTCTCCGCAGGAACTGAACCAGACGGCCAACGCAGGTGTGGTCAAAACCGGCGAGATGATCCGGCAAAGCCCCGGCGCGCTTCTCTCCGCCGCCAAGGCCTTCCGCAAACCCTGATGTGAAAGACGACGACTTTGAAGAAGACTGTAACCAGTTCCGCAGCAAGTGACCGCGACGCGTTCGAGGCGGATTTCATCTACGGGCCAAGGCGGCGCGAGCGCTTTGCGTGGTTCGTCGCGGCGGCGGGCGTGTTGGTCGGCGTCGCCGGCATGGTCGCGGGTGCGAGCCTCTTTCCGCTCAAATCGACCGAGACCTTCGTCGTCGTGGTCGACAAGGAAACCGGCGAGATGGACCGGGTCGCCGCCGTCCAGGCGCTGACGCTTTCCGAGAGCGACGCCATCATCCAGGCCAATCTCGTGGCCTATGTCGATGATCGGGAAACCTATGACCTGACCGATGGCGAGCAACGCATCAACTCGGTGCTTGACCGTTCCGATGGCGACGCCGCCCGCACATTGCGCGATCTCTGGTCCTCCACGAATGAAGACTACCCGATCACCGTCTACGGCCGCGACGCCAAGATCGAGGTCGTGATTAAGTCGGTGAACCAGATCGAGCGTGGCGTGGCCCAGGTCCGCTTCACTCGGACGCTGCGCCGTCCGCGCGACACCCGCACCGTGACCCGGTCCTACGTGGCCACCGTCGGCTACGATTTTGAGCCCGAAACCCGCCAGCGCCTTCAGGATGTCTGGGCCAACCCCTTGGGCTTCGTGGTGACCTCCTACCGCGTCGACGCCGAGACCCTGGAGAACTGACCAAGATGAAATCCCTGCCCGCGCTCCTCCTGGCGCTTGCCTTGCCTGCCGCCGCCCTTGCCGAGGCCACGCCCCAAGGCGGCCCGCTCGATATCCGCATCCGCACCGCTGTCTATAATGAGAACCAGGTCTACCGAATCGAAACCGATCTCAGGCATTCGACCACGATCCATTTTGGAGCGGGGGAACGGTTTGAGGCGGTGATCGTCGGCGACACCGAAAGCTTCCAGGTCGATCCAATCCCGGAGCTCGGCAATGTGCTGACCATCAAGCCGCATGTCGCGCAGGCCTCGACCAACATGACGGTGATCACCAACCGCCGCACCAATTCCTTTCACCTGCGCGAGGGCTCGATCCCGAACCGCACCGGCATGTTCTTCGAGGTGCGCTTCCGCTACCCCGACGAGGAACGCCGTGCGACGGCGGCCTCCCAACCGAAGGGGTTTGAGGCGCCGCGGAACTACAACTACCGCGTCTCGGGCGAAGGGGATTTCCGCCCCAGCCATATCTACGACGACGGGCGCTATACGTATTTCGTCTTCCCGGAGAACGGTCGCCAGCCCGCCCTCTTCAAGGCCGATGACCAGGGCCGCGAGCGCACCGTGAACTGGACCCAGCAAGGCAACACCGTTCGCGTCCTCGGGGTGAACACCTACTGGACCTTGCGAATCGGCGATGAGGCGCTCTGCGCCTGGCGCGACGAAGGCGCCATCTACGTGAGCAACTGACCATGGCCGATCAAACCCCTCCCGATCTTCAGGACCGCCTCGATCAATTCAGCCAGCGCGGCAAATCCAAACGCCGGGGCAACAGCCTCGGGGTCGGCGCCCTCGCCGCGGCCATCGCCTTCGGCGGGGCCGGGGTGGCGTATTTCCTGGCGACCGGCCTGCAGGAGGGCGACAGTGCGCTCGAGACCTCCGATGTCGAGACCTTTCAGGATCGCCGCCCCGGCACCGGTGGGCGGCTGGAGTTTCCTCCCGACGAGACCGAGCAACGGGTCAACGACGCGCTGATCGCTGTCGAGGAAGCGCTCGATGTGCCCGCGGCCCCTGCCCCTGAAGCGAGCGCCGAAGTGCTGGCCGAGATCGCCAAGCTCCGCGAGGCCCTCGCCGCCAGCCAGGCCGCCCGCAATTCGGAGATCCACTCCGCCGTCGCAGACCTGCGCGAAGCTTTCGATGAGCAGAAGGCGGCCTTGGAAGCACTTATAGCGGAGAAGGAGGCCGAGTTGGCCAACCTGCAGCGCCAGACCGAGACCCGCATCGAAGGACTGCAGGCCATGCTCGATGCCGAACGGGCGCAGCGCGAGGGCCTCGAGGCCGAGCTGGACCGCGAAGGGCTGATCGCCGATCAACGCCTGCTCGAAGAACGCCGCCGCCAGGAAGAGGAGCAGCGTCTGCGCGAGGCCGAGCGGGTCGCCGAGGAGCTTTTGACCGCGCAGATCAAATCGCCTGCGGTGGTCTATGCCGACGGTCCGCGTGGCGGTGCGAGTGGCGCGGCGGTGGCCGATCCGGCGGCCGCTGGCACTGGCGGGCCGGTCCTCTCGGGCAATGAACAGTTCTTGCAGAGCGCGCGACCGCTCGAGGTGCAGGAGGCCGCCCGCCTCACCCATCCCGAACGCACGCTGACCCAAGGGTCCGTCATCCAGGCGGCGCTCCAGACCGCTATCGACAGCGATCTGCCCGGGTCTGTCGTGGCGGTCGTCTCCGAGCCGGTCCCGGCCTTCTCCGGGGACCGGATCCTGATCCCCCGGGGCTCCCGCCTTTTTGGCCAATACCGCTCCGGCATCGACATGCACCAAAAGCGCATCCTGATCCTCTGGACCCGCGTCCTGACCCCGGACGGCACCTCGATGGAAATCGCGGCCGTGGGCGGGGACCGGCTCGGTCGCTCGGGTCTCACCGGTCTCGTCGACACCAAGTTCGCCGAACGCTTCGGTGGGGCAGCGTTGATTTCCGTGATCGGGGCGGCACCGGCCGTGGCGGCCGAGAGCGCCAACAATGAAACGACCAGCATCGTCCTGGGCGATGTCGGCAGCGACCTTCAGGACGCGGTCGGATCGGTTATTGCCGACCAGGTCTCGATCGCACCGACGATCTATGTCGATCAGGGCGCCTCGGTCACCGTGCTCGTGGACCGGGATGTGGTGATTTACTGATGGAGCAGGCATCACCAGCCTCCTACCTCGAACGCTATCTCGACCCGTTCCGCGACCTTCTAAGGCGTGACGACGTGGTCGAGATCGCGATCAACCCGGACGGCAAGGTCTGGCTCGAGGTCGCGGGCGACGCCACCATGCGCCACGAAGGTCAGACTGTGGATCGCACCACCGCCCTCAATATGGCCCAGACCATCGTCGGCGACGCCAAGGCCCGCGTTTCTGAAAAGAACCCCCTCGTCTCCGGCAAGGTGGAATATGCGGGCCGACCCCTCCGGGTCCAGGTCGCCGTGCCGCCCGCCATTGATCGCGGCGCCTCGATCACGATCCGTCTCTTCGCCTCGGGCAGCGTCCGAGACTACGCCCCCGCCTATCTCTTCGGCAAGGCCGTCTCGCTCGACGCGCTCCGCGCCGAGAAGATGAAAAACATCGCCTCCCTCGCCGAAGAGAACCTTAAGGCCGCGCTGCAAACCCTGGTCGAGGCCCGGCTCAACGTCCTGATCAGCGGAGGCACTTCGACCGGCAAGACCACTTTCGCCCGCCACCTTCTGACTCATGTAAGTGAGCACGAGCGGCTGATCACCATCGAAGACGCCTTCGAGCTCTTCCCCGGCCAGCCGAACACCGTCGCTCTCCTGGCTGACCGAAGTGCCGGGTCGCAACGCAGCGCCAACGCCCTCTGACCTGCCCCCCGCGAAATCCCTCATCATGATGTAGAGTCTGCCCAACCTTGAAGGAGCAGACGAATGCGAAAGAGCCGTTTTACCGAGGCGCAGATTATCGGGATGATCAAGGAGCAAGAGGCGGGCATGCCGACGGC
>NZ_JBGFGP010000080.1:0-281 GCF_041224545.1 Sedimentitalea sp. XS_ASV28
TGTGATCAGCCCCACTGTGTGGTCCAATTTTATTGTTAGAGCATTTTTCATTTAATCGTCATCATACCCTGCCGCGTTGAAGAAATTCCAGCAATCGTCGGGTTCGAAGAGATCGCGGATTTCACCGACGGCTTGCCATACATTGTGGATGGTTCGGGCACCGATCCGCCGCAGATGCGCCTTCAGCTTGGAAAATACCATTTCGACGGGGTTCAGATCGGGGCTGTATGGCGGCAGAAAAAGAAACCATGCGCCGCGCTCCTGCAGGATAGCCTTGGCCT
>NZ_JBGFGP010000004.1:0-337 GCF_041224545.1 Sedimentitalea sp. XS_ASV28
AAAAGGGACAAATCGACGGACTCTTCTGAGGGAGAATGCCATGATACGCAAGATCCTGGTTCCGGTACGCGGTGACGGCAAGGGCGATAACGTCCTTGCGCACGCTGCGGCGCTCGCGCATCGCAACAATAGCCACGTGGAGGTCACCCATTGTCGCGCGCGGCCCGAAGACCTGCTGCCCTTCGGGGTTCCTATCCCGGCGGTGTTTCGCAAGCAGCAGATGAAACAGGCCGAAGAACTCGCGGATGTCCAGGAAGCGGGCATGCGGGAAGAGCTGAAGGCGCTGGTTGAAAAGCTTGACCTGGCGACTGACGTAGATCCCCATTCCGACCGGGCG
>NZ_JBGFGP010000006.1:0-223 GCF_041224545.1 Sedimentitalea sp. XS_ASV28
GTGATGGGGCAGGGGGTCAGAGACCAGCGGCCTTGGTCAGGTTCACGCGGAACCGGTCGCGACGGCGCTGGTAGCGGCGGGTCATCTCGGCCGAGGCGTGCCCCAGCTGCTTTTGGACATAGCGTTCGTCGACCTCAGCCGAACTGGCGAGGCCGGCGCGCAGCGAGTGGCCAGAAAACAGCGCCAGGCGGTCCTTTTCGGGCAGTTCGGAGCGGATGCCGGC
>NZ_JBGFGP010000009.1:0-328 GCF_041224545.1 Sedimentitalea sp. XS_ASV28
AATCCGATCTCATCGCGTAGTAGTCCCGACCCTTTTCTCTGGCGATATCTCTCGCCTTGTCCTCGGCCCATTCAGGCAGTCGGATATCGGGTAGGAGTTCGCTCTGCGTTGAGCGTGGTCGGAAGATCACCAGGTCATCTACTGTCAACTCCATGTAATAGAACGGCATGTGATCGTCTTCGATGATCTGACGAATGTTCAGCCGGAATTTCTTCAGGGGGGCGTTGCTGCCGGTCTTTTCCTGAAGCTTAGCGAGGCCGATGTGCCATTTCGACAGGCTACCGCAGTGCTTGCGACCGATCTCATACAGGCGGCGCTCCAGCGGGCG
>NZ_JBGFGP010000040.1:0-22991 GCF_041224545.1 Sedimentitalea sp. XS_ASV28
CGTGATCCTCTAGCGAGAACTCATAAAACAGCGCCGGTTGCGCCTCCTGCCGCGGTCCCATCATCGCCGATCCTCCCATCCAACGCAGGAATTGAATCAGCCGACGCCCCTTCGATCAAGGGCGAGTTTTTCAACAAAATAGGCCATACACGTCCGGAAATTGGACATGAACGACGGTGAACAGATCCAGTATGCGGCGGCTTGCTATTCTGTGTAATATTTCCTGACGGTATCGAGTATCTCGCGTTTGGCAGTCTGCCTGTTCCGGGCATCCGAAAACTTGCGGTTTGCGCTGAGCAGGGCCTGCAATATTTCGGGCGCATGGCGGGTATTGGCAGGGCGTTGCGGCTTGATCCGGTCGCGCAGTGCGGGGGGCATGTATGAACTGCCTTCCCCTGCAAGTGATTTGTCGATGCGCCGCTGACCCTGCTTCTATGTATTCGGTCTTTTTTCGGGGCCATTCGATTCGCCCCTGACCAAGATGGGAAGTCGCGCGTCTTGTGTCTCGTTAGCTCATCGGCACTCAAGGGCCATGCTCCCCGTCAGGCTTGCAAGACGCCGTTCGGTCGTTGGTCCATGTCCTCCTCGCTTGCAGATTCCTTTGTCCGGTGCCGCGTTCGCTTGACTACAAGCCGCTCATGGCATTCGGCCGATATCTTTCACCCTTCGTCAGAACAGCCCAGGCAATACGTGCTATCTTGTTGGCCATGGCGACCGCCGCGACGTTCACATGCGCTCGCTCCTTCAGAGCGTCTGCCCAAGCCGTTATTGGTGACGTCCTGTCACGCACGAGATGCAGCACCGTTCGAGCTCCGCGGATGAAGAGCTTGCGCAAATATCGGTTACCGTGCTTCGAGATACCGATCAGCTTGGCTTTGCCGCCTGTCGTGATCTGCCGCGGCACCAATCCGAGCCATGCGGCAAGATCACGACCTTTGCCAAAGGAGCTGCCGGTGCCGACAGCTGCTACGAGCGCTGTCGCAATCGTCGGACCGATGCCGGGGATCTCCATCAAGCGCTGCATATCGGCATCTGGCTTGGCCAGCGCCTTGATCTCGGCATCGATCGCCGCGACCCGCTCATTGATCACGTCCAATTCGGACGCCATATCAGTCACGAGCAGGCGCATTCGGGGTGAAAGATCGGAAGCACCCCCTGCGGACAATCTGGCCAGTCCCTTCTGGAAAACGTGGCGCCCAGTGCCAACCCGGATGCCGCGTTCCATCAAGAAGCCTCGGCCCTGGTTGATCAGGCGCGTCCTGTCCGAAACAAGACGCTCCCGCGCACGGTGCAAAGCCTGAAGGTCGAGCTGTTCTTCCGATTTGATCGCAACGATGGACATCGTTGGGCGCGTCGCGGCTTCGGCAATCGCTTCCGCATCACGATCGTCGTTCTTGTGAACCTTCACATAGGGCCGGACATAAAGCGGCGACATCAAACGAGGCTCATGTCCTTTCTCAAGACAGAAACGCCCGATGTGATGCGCCCCGCCGCAGGCTTCCATCGCAACCACGCAGGGCGGCAGCGCTGCAAGAAAGTCCAGCAGCCGATGCCGCTGGAGCCGTTTACGAAACACGATCGCTCCGGCTTCATCCAGCCCGGCAAGACTACAAACGGTCTTGCCCAAATCAATGCCCAGAACCTTGATGTCCATCTGATGCTCCTCTCTCCACCTATGCCTGCCACGGTAGCAGCGGTTTGGTGGGAAGGCAGTTCATCCCATTAGGTCACAGAGTTCCAGAACCGGATCAAACGGTCCCAGGTGCCGGACCGCGCTGGTTTCGAGTGCGCATTGGCTTGTCGGGTGGGGGACAACCTTTCGGCGCACCGCCTCGACGATCCGGGCAAGATCGGCAGAGTCGCGGTAGGTTTCGGCATAGGTCCGGCTGTCCATCTTCATGCGGATGGCGCGTAGGTGCTGGGCGTGACAACTGGCCAGCCACGGCGCGGCGGCGCGGGTCGAAAAGTACAGTCGGATGTCGGCCTCGGGGTGAATGTGTGCAAGGGTTTTGACAAGCGCCTGCATGAGGTCGGGTGTGGCGTCATAGCTGCTCAGATTGCGCCGGCCGGGCATGCGACCGGCGAGGTCTTCCGAGCAGAGCAGCACCGGGCGCGGGTCGGCTGAATCCCAACTGCGGGCAAGCGCGGCGGCGTGATCGCAAAATCGGCTCATATCCGCGTCGCGCCGTGACACCGACCAATCGCGCGCCGCGTCGCAGAGATCTGGCATCTCAGAGCGCAGGGCCACCCTCAGGTGTGGCCTCAGAAGCTCGTGATTGGCGCGCAATGTCGCCTGGACCGTTGTCGTGCCGGTCTTGTGAAACCCGGCATGGATAACGATCCGCTTCACCTCAGAACAGCCCGTCAGGAGGATCGGCAACGATCCGGCCGGCGACGGGATCAACGGTGGGAACCGCAGCGCGGGTAAAGGGCAGCAGGACCGTGTCCTTCAGGCCGGGACCGTGAATTTCGAGCAGATCGCCGGCCCCGTGATTCATGACAGATCTGACGGTGCCGAGCTGCTGTCCCCCGGTATCGAACACGGCCATGCCGATCAGGTCGGCATGGTAATACTCGTCTTCCGGCAGGGTTGGCAAAAGCCGGCGGCGCGCGAACAGGCGAAGACCACGCAGGGCATCGGCCTGTTCCTTGGTGGTGATGCCGCCGAGGCGTGCGGTAAAGCCATTCTGCGTGGTGCCGGTCAGGGTGACGGAAAAGAGCTGGCTGCCGTCCTCGTTGCTGAGCGGGGCATAATCGGCGATGTCCTCGGGGACAGCGCAAAAGCTCTTGAGACGTACTTCGCCGCGTACGCCGAAAGCACCTGCCAACGCGCCAACACAGACAAGATCATCCGTCATTCGGGACCCCAATGCATATTCCATCGACCTGCTCGCCACCCGCCAGCTTGCAGCGCTCGATCTGTTGTGACCGCTCATAGAACAAACCCACGAGAAACGCGATTGCCGTGAACATCAAGAGGCGTATCAAACGAAACATCAACCGAACCTCGTCTTGTCAGCGGTCGAGAAGTGTCGCGGGACCCGAGCGGTCTTCCCAGCCAACCCGGCTGAGTTCCGGCGTGTCGGAGCTGCTCTCGGGGTATCCTACGCAGAGATAGGCGATCAGTTTCCAGTCATCGGGAACCGCGAGGTCGCGGGCCAGACGCGCGGGATCAAGGATCGACACCCAGCCGACGCCAATGCCGTGCGCGCGTGAGGCCAGCCAGAACTGCTGGATCGCGCAGACGACGGAATAGTGGCGCATCTCGGGCATCGTTCGGGTGCCCAGGCCACGCCCCTGCGTCGTGGCGTCATCGCAGAACACCGCCAGTTGTACCGGCGCCTGAGTCATTCCCGACAGCTTGAGGCTGGAATATAGCTGCGCGTCTTCGCCATGGTATCCGGCGAGCGCATCTGCGTTGGCCTCGCGGAAATTGTCGAGCGCGTGACCGCGCGCGGCCGCAGACGTCAATCGCACAATACGCCACGGTTCACTGAGGCCGACAGAGGGCGCCAGCGACATGGTGGACAGGCAGGTTTCCAAAAGCTCCGGGTCCAGCGGGTCCGTCCGAAAGTTGCGAACGTCGCGCCGCCATGCCATCAACCGGGTCAGGTCGTCGCGAAACGCCCGGGAAAATCCGGGCGTTTCAACAGGATCCACCATTTATTCGGCGGTTTCCTCTGCCGGAGCAGCGGCAGCGGCTGCCTTCTCGGCCTTTTCTTCGGCGCGTGCCTTGGCTTTCTCGCCGGGGGTGCCTTTTTGCGGGTTGTTACGCTCGGTCTTTTCGCGAACGCCAGCCGCTTCAAGCATACGCGCGATCCGGTCGGTGGGCTGCGCGCCCTGGCTCAGCCAGTACTGAACGCGCTCCATGTCCATCTTCACGCGGTCCTCGCTGTCTTTCGGCAGCAGAGGATTGTAGATGCCCAGCTTTTCGATAAAGCGGCCGTCGCGCGGCATGCGGCTGTCGGCTGCGACGATGCGATAGAAGGGGCGCTTCTTGCTGCCGCCGCGGGCAAGTCTGATTTTCATGGCCATTTGTCGTGTCTCCTGTGAATGGCTTTGCACCTGGGGTGCATTGGTTTGTCAAGATTTGTGTTTTTCGTGGTGGTGGATGACTTCCTGAATGATGAAATTCAGGAAAGCCTTGGCGAACTCAGGATCCAGATCGGCCTGTTTCGCCAGGTCTTCGAGACGTGCGATCTGCTGCGCTTCGCGCGCCGGATCGGACGGGGGAAGGTCGTGGTCGGCCTTGAGGCGGCCAACCGCCTGGGTGTGCTTGAACCGCTCGCCCAGGGTATAGACGAGGATCGCATCCAGCCGGTCGATACTTTCGCGATGTTCCTTGAGCAGCGCGGCGGCGCGGGCGACGTGGTCAGTCAAGAGCCCATCCTTTCGGTTTGAACAGGGAATCGCGGCAATGGTCATTTTCCTTTTCGACCCCGTGGACAGGCCGGCGACCAACCGAACGCTCGCGCGAGGCTTTGAATGCGCCGCCGATCATGAATAGGCCTCCATACCGCCATCGGCCAAGCCGTCAGGAACCGGATGCCGATACACGAGACAGGGCGCGTCGCCGGGTGTCGCGGCGTCATCGTCACGGCATGCACCGAGCCGTTCGGCAAGCGCGATGGAACGGGTGTTGTCCGGATCGATATAGCTGACCGCGCCATCCCAGTTCAGCACGTCATAGGCAAAGCCGCGCGCCGCCTGTGCCGCCTCGAATGCAAAGCCCCGGCCTTCGGCCTCTTGAGACCAGATCGACCAGCCGATTTCCTGCTCGGGCCAGCCGGCGGGGAACCACGGCCCGACCGCGCCGAGGGCGGCATCATCCCCTTTGCGGGTCATCACGAAATTTCCCCAGCCGCGCAGGATCCAGTGGCCGATGACGTGGCCAAACGCGCGCCAGGCCTGTCCTTCGTCAATTTCGCCGGAACGGATGAAACGCGATCGCTCGGACGCCATCATCGCGCGAAAGACCGGCCAGTCCTGCGGGCCGGGCGCGCGCAGGATCAGGCGTTCGGTTTCCAGAACCGGGGTATCTGCGAGATGCGGTGTCACGGGCGCACCTGCAACATGCCTTCGGCAGGGTCGTTTTGCCGCGCGCGCCGCATCACGCCGACGGGCGGTTGCACAGCCGCAGCGATGGTATTCATGAAGAGAATGGGCCGCATCACCGTCACTTCTTCTTGCCAAAGCCGGAGAGGCCGGGGGGCAGGCCCATGCCACCACCCATGCCGCCGAGGCCGCCCGGCAGCTTGCCGCCCATCTGCTTGGCCGCCGCTTCGAGCGCCGATGCGTCCATGTCGGCGGGCATACCACCCTTGCCGAACATGCCCTTCATGGCCTGTTTCAGCATGCCGCCTTTGCCCATCTTGCCCATTTTCTTCATCATGTCGCCCATCTGGCGATGCATCTTCATCAGCTTGTTCAGGTCCGACACCTGCATCCCCGCGCCGGCGGCAATGCGTTTCTTGCGGCTGGCCTGCAGGAGTTGCGGGTTGGCGCGCTCCTTCTTGGTCATCGACTGGATCAGCGCGATCTGCTGTTTCAGGATCCTGTCGTCAAACCCGGCATCCTCGACCTGCTTGGCCATCTTTTTCATGCCGGGCATCATGCCCATCATGCCCTGCATGCCGCCCATCTGGATCATCTGCTCAAGCTGCATCTTGAGGTCGTTCATGTTGAACTGACCTTTCATCATGCGCTTGACCATCTTTTCGGCCTGTTCGGCCTCGATGGTTTCCTGGGCCTTCTCCACGAGGCTGACGATATCGCCCATGCCAAGGATGCGGCCGGCAATCCGGTCGGGTTCGAATGTTTCGATGGCGTCCATCTTTTCGCCGAGGCCGACGAAACGGATGGGCTTGCCGGTGACCGCGCGCATCGACAGGGCGGCACCCCCGCGTCCGTCACCGTCCATACGGGTCAGGACGACGCCCGTGACACCGATCTTGTCGTCGAACTCGGTGGCGACATTGACCGCGTCCTGGCCGGTCAGCCCGTCAACCACCAGCAGGGTTTCACGCGGGTTCGCCACGTCGCGTACATCGGCGGCCTGCTGGATCAGTTCCTCGTCGATATGTAGCCGGCCCGCTGTGTCGAGCATATAGACGTCATACCCGCCAAGGCTGGCTTGGGTCTTGGCGCGCTTGGCGATCTGCACCGGGGTCTCACCCTTGACGATGGGAAGGGTATCGACACCGATCTGGCGGCCGAGAATGGCCAGCTGTTCCATTGCGGCGGGGCGGTTCGTGTCGAGCGAGGCCATCAGCACCCGCTTGCCGTCTTTTTCCTTGAGACGCTTGGCCAGCTTTGCGGTGGTCGTGGTCTTGCCCGACCCCTGCAAGCCGACCATCAGGATCGGAGCAGGCGGATTGTCGATCTTGAGCGCGCCGGGATCGCCTTCGCCGCGCAGCACGTCGACCAGCGCGTCATGCACGATCTTGACGACCTGCTGGCCCGGTGTGACCGATTTGGTGACGGCCTGGCCGGTGGCCTGTTCCTGCACTTTCCTGACAAAATCACGGGCGACGGGCAGTGAGACATCCGCTTCGAGCAGGGCAACGCGAACCTCGCGCAGGGCGGTCTTGACGTCCTCTTCGGACAGCGCCCCTTGCTTGGTCAGCCGGTCGAACACGCCAGAGAGACGATCGGATAGGTTTTCAAACATGGCCAATTGGCCTCCGTACCGGTTTCCGTTGCGCCCAACATGGGATGGGACGCCAAAATGCGCAATCGCCCCCACGGGCGTAACACGCTGGTGGAGGGCGATCCCCGTGAAAGGGGACCGGAAGTCATGGCGCTTCCGGGTGTTTGACGGTCGATTAGCCGCGATGCCCCGCCCGAGTCAAGTGCTCGGAGCGGGTTTTCGACAAAAGCCGCGCGATCAGGCTGCGAGCGCGGAAATCCTGGCGTTCGCGGCGGCCACGGCTGCGTCCCGATCCGCATTCAGACGGTCGGCGGCAATGAATTCGATGTCGCGGAGCCCGACAAACCCCAGGATGTGGCGCAGATAGGGAGTTGCAAAATCCAGTTCGGACCCGACAGGCGAGCCGCCGGTCGCGATGGCGACGATCGTGCGCTTGCCGGTCAGCAGGCCACGCGGCCCGGACTCGGTATATTCGAAGGTGCGCCCGGCACGGGCGATCAGGTCGATCCACGCCTTGAGGCTGGCAGGAATGTTGAAATTGTACATCGGCATGCCGATGACAATGGTGTCGGCGGCTTCGATTTCTTCGACCAACTGATCGGACAAGGCCAGAATTTCCTTCTGACGGTCGCTGCGGGTGTCAGCCGGGGTGAAATTGGCGATAACCCAATCCTCGGTGATATGGGGCAGAGGGTCGGACAGGTCGCGGCGCAGTGTCCGTGCTGGCCTCAGGTGCTCGACGATGCTGGCACTGAGATCGCGCGAGACCGATCCCTGGCGACGGGCAGAAGCGTCGATGTGCAAAATGGTTCCGGTCATTGTATCAATCCCTTTTCCGATATGTGATCTTGCGGCAGTTCTCTTGGTCGGGCCATCAAATAAGCCTTGTGCCATCGAACGCAATTGATCAGAAAGCACGCTAATTGTTGAAATTTGCACAGAGGGCGGCGGATGGACAATTGGGACGAAGTGCGCACCGCGTACCAGGTTGCGCGCATGGGGACCGTCAGCGGGGCGGCAGAGGTTCTGGGTGTTCACCATGCAACGGTCATTCGGCATATCGATGCGATCGAAGGGCGATTGGGCGTCAAGCTGTTTCAACGTCATGCGCGCGGATACACACCGACCGAAGCGGGCACCGATCTGCTGCGCGTGGCGCAGGCGACGGATGATCAGCTGAACCAGCTGGCGGGGCGTCTGAAAGGGCAGGGAGACGATGTCGGCGGCGAACTTGTTGTCACCTCTCTCGGCGCGTTGTCCGCACTGCTGGTGCCGGTCCTGACCGAATTTCAGCAGATGCACCCCGATCTCGTGGTTCGCTTCCTTACCGGCGAGCGATTGTTTCGCCTTGAATATGGCGAAGCGCATGTGGCGGTGCGGGCCGGTTCGCCGCCGGACCAGCCGGACAATGTCGTGCAACCCTTCGCGACGCTGAACGCCGGCTTGTTCGCCAGCAAATCCTATGCCGCAGCGCATGGCGTGCCCGACGGCCCGGAGCAGTTTGGTGCCCACCGTTTCGTGACGCATGACGATGAAAACAACCGCGCACCCCACGCCCGCTGGTTGCGCGACAACATCCCGCCCGAGGTGGCGACATTTCTGGTCACCGACCAGCAATCGATGCAGGACGCAATCTTTGCCGGCGCGGGGATCGGGTTCCTGCCATCCTGGCTGGCGGCGCAGCGCGACGATCTTGTCCCGGTCATGCCGCCACAATCCGAATGGGCATCGTCCATCTGGCTGGTCACGCACGTGGATCTGCACAGGACAAGCAAGGTGCAGGCCTTTACCAAATTCCTCAAGCAACGCGCATCGGAATGGCGACTGTGACGCCGCAGGCCCAGGGACACCTCAGCATGCTGTTGTTCTCGGTGCTCGTCGCCGGATCGTTTTCACTCGGATCGTTGATTGCCAACGAGATCGCCCCGATGGCGCTGACCGCGCTGCGGTTTGCGATTGCCGCCGGTATCATGGGGGCGCTGGCGCTGGCCACGACCGGGATACCGCGCCGCACCTTTGACGCGCCGTGGCGCTATCTGGTGCTCGGAGGGCTCTATGTCATCTATTTCGTGCTGATGTTCGAAGGGCTCAAGACCGCGCCACCGGTCAGTGCATCTGCGGTGTTTACCCTGACACCGATCATGGCGGGCGTGATCGGCTGGTTGCTGCTGCGCCAGGTCACGACGTCGCGCATGGCGCTGGCACTCGCGATCGGGGCCATCGGGGCGCTTTGGGTGATCTTTCGCGCGGACTGGGCGGCGGTGCGCGCCTTTGACGTCGGCAGGGGTGAGGCGATCTTTTTCTGGGGTTGCGTTGCGCATGCCGCCTATCCACCGGTCATGCGCCTGCTGAGCAGGCAGGAACCGGCCGCCGCCTTCACTTTCGCGGTAATCGCGGCGGGGTGCCTGATATTGATGGTTGTCGGATGGACCGACATTCGCTCTACCGACTGGGCCGGGTTGCGGCCGCTGGTCTGGATCACCATAGCCTACCTGTCCTTTTTCGCCACCGCCGGGACGTTCCTGCTGGTGCGGATTGCTGCGGTTCGGCTGCCGTCGGCCAAGGTCATGGCCTATACCTATCTCACGCCCAGCTGGGTGATCCTGTGGGAGATCGCGCTTGGCAACGGAGCGCCCGGCGGGCTGGTTCTGGTCGGGGTCGCGCTGACGGTGATTGCGCTGCTGCTGCTGCTCAGGGACGAACACTAGCGCAGCCGCAGACAAGCGCGCGTTTCAACCGTTTGCCTTGGTCTCGGCGTCGAGCTCCTGTGCGAGGAACCGCTCGAACGCATCCAGATTGACGGGTTCGAACTGTCCGAATCCCTGCATCCAGACCGAAGCGCCCCGCAGAGCGTCGGGTTCAAGCTTGCACCATTTCACACGACCGCGCTTTTCCTGACTGATCAGACCTGCGCGTGTCAGGATCGTGAGATGCTTGGAAATCGCGGCCAGCGACATCTCGAAAGGCGCGGCAACATCCGTCACCGCCATGTCGTCCTCAAGCAGCATCGTGAGGATCTCCCGCCGCGTCGGATCGGCCAGTGCGGCAAAGATGGTATCAAGGTGGTCGGACATGACCCTGTCATACGCGCCCGCCGCGATCAGGAAAAGACATATGACCTGCTATCCCGGCAGCCCGTGATCGCAGGTCGCCCGGCAGGCGCGTATATTCGCGTCTGGATTGATCTGCATCAAAGCGATCGCCCGCGACCCTGCTAGCTTTTTGGGATCGGTCCGGATGCCGGCAGCTTTGTGAAAGGAGTGAACATGGACAGCGCCTCTGAGCCTGCGACCAAAAAGGAAGAGAGGAACGTGTTCCTGTTTCTGGCTGTCGTGCTGGCACCCGCGCTCGCCGTGGCCCTTGTAGGCAGCTACGGGCTGGCGATCTGGATTTCGCAAATGTTCCTTGGGCCTCCGCAAGGCTAAAGGGTGCCCCATGCCAGCAAACGCCAGCAACTCTTTGACCAGACGCGATTTCCTGAGAAGCCGCATTTCGGCTCCTGTCCCGGAATTCCGGCCGCCCTGGACTGATGACGCAACTGTTCAAAGTCGATGCACCGGGTGCGGGGATTGTGTCGATGCCTGCCCGCAGAACATTCTGGAACTGGATGAAAATCGCCACGTCCGCGTTTCCCTGCGCGGTGCGGAATGCACGTTTTGCAAGGCCTGTGCCGACGCGTGTGATGCGTCTGTCTTTGATACGGAGCAGACACCGCCCTGGCCGGTGGTGGCGGAGATCTCCGGCACCTGCCTGTTGGCTGCCGGGATCGCGTGTCAGTTGTGCACCGATATCTGCGAGCCACAGGCCTTGCGCCTTGATCCGGACGTGCGCCCGATGGGGCGTATCCGCCTGGAAACCGCGTCCTGCACCGGATGCGGTGCCTGTCTCGCACCGTGTCCCAACACCGCGATCACACTATCCGATCGCAGAATGAAAGGCCTTGCCGCATGAACCGGCCCCTCCACATCTCCAGCCTGCTCGTGCGCAGCCAACCCGAGCGGATGCGCCGGATCGCCGACCATATTGCCCGGATGCCTGATGCAGAGGTATCGATGACCGATCCTTCGGGCAAGATCGTGGTGCTACTGGAAACCGGCAGCGATCAGGCCATCGCCGATTGTCTCGCGCATATCCAGCTGCTCGATGGCGTCGCCAGCGCGGCGCTTGTCTTTCACCGGATTTGCGAGGCGGACGATCTGTCCGCCACCGCCCCCGAACTTCAAGGAACCCTGCAATGAGCGGACTCACCCGACGTGAATTGATCAAGACCCAGGCCGTTGCGGCCGCAGCCCTTGCCGCCGGTCTGCCGATCCCGGTGGCGGCCCAGAACCTGGTGACCGACGCGGCCCTGACCGACCTGAAATGGTCCAAGGCGCCGTGCCGTTTTTGCGGCACCGGCTGTTCGATCATGGTCGCCACCAAGGCAGGCCGGGTCGTCGCCACCCACGGCGATACGCAGGCCGAGGTCAATCGCGGGCTGAACTGTGTGAAGGGCTATTTCCTGTCCAAGATCATGTATGGCGCGGATCGGCTTACCCGGCCGCTGCTGCGCAAGCGCGACGGGGTCTATCACAAGGACGGGGAGTTCGAGCCGGTCAGCTGGGACGAGGCCTTTGATATCATGGCCGAGAAATGGAAAAAGACGCTGGCCGAAAAAGGCCCCGAGGCAATCGGCATGTTCGGTTCGGGCCAGTGGACGGTGTGGGAAGGCTATGCGGCCTCCAAGCTGATGAAGGCGGGGTTCCGTTCGAACAATATCGACCCCAACGCCCGCCATTGCATGGCAAGCGCGGTGGCCGGGTTCATGCGCAGCTTTGGTATCGACGAGCCGATGGGCTGCTACGATGATTTCGAAAATGCCGATGCGTTCGTGCTCTGGGGCTCGAACATGGCCGAAATGCACCCGATCCTGTGGACCCGTATCTCGGACCGACGGTTCAGCCATCCGCATGTCAAGGTGGCGGTGCTGTCCACCTTTACCCATCGCAGCTTTGACCTCGCCGATATTCCGATGGTCTTCACGCCGCAATCCGATCTCGTGATCCTAAACTACATCGCCAACTACATCATCCAGAACGACATGGTGCACACCGATTTCGTGCGTGATCACGTCAACTTCAAACGCGGGGTGACCGATATCGGTTATGGCTTGCGCCCGGAGGATCCGCTCGAAGTCAACGCCGCGAACGCCGGCAATGCAAATGCCGCCGAACCGATGAGTTTCGAAGAATATGCCGAATTCGTTTCGGAATACACGTTGGAAAAGACGGCGGAAATGTCGGGCGTTCCCGCCGCACGGCTCGAAGAACTGGCGAAACTCTATGCCGATCCAAAGACCAAGGTGATGTCGCTCTGGACCATGGGCTTCAATCAGCACACACGGGGCGTCTGGGCCAACAACCTGATCTACAACATTCACCTGTTGACCGGGAAAATCTCGACGCCGGGCAATTCGCCCTTCTCGCTGACCGGTCAGCCATCGGCCTGTGGCACCGCGCGCGAGGTCGGAACGTTCTCGCACCGCTTGCCCGCCGACATGGTTGTCACCAATCCCGAGCATCGCGCCTATGCGGAAAAGGTCTGGAAGCTGCCGGCGGGGACGGTGCCGGGGTGGTTGGGCAGTCACGCCGTGAAGCAGAACCGCGACCTCAAGGATGGCAAGATAAACTGCTACTGGGTGCAGGTGAACAACAACATGCAGGCCGCGCCGAACATGATGAACGAAGGGTTGCCCGGTTATCGGAACCCCGAGAATTTCATCGTGGTCTCGGATGCCTATCCCACGGTCACCGCCGAGGCTGCGGATCTGATCCTGCCCGCCGCCATGTGGGTCGAAAAGGAAGGCGCCTACGGCAATGCAGAGCGGCGCACGCAGTTCTGGCACCAGCTTGTCGATGCGCCGGGCGAGGCGAAATCCGATCTCTGGCAACTGGTCGAGTTCTCCAGGCGGTTCACCACCGACGAGGTCTGGCCGTCCGAGCTTCTGGACGCAAACCCCGAATACAAGGGCAAGAGCCTCTTTGAGGTGCTGTTTGCCAACGGCAAGGTCGATAAATTCGGGCTCGACGAGGTCAGCGATCAATATGCCAATCGCGAAGCCGAGGCGTTCGGGTTCTACCTGCAAAAGGGGCTGTTCGAGGAATATGCCGAGTTCGGTCGCGGCCACGGTCACGACCTTGCGCCGTTTGACACCTATCACGAGGTACGGGGCCTGAGATGGCCGGTGGTCGATGGCAAGGAAACCCGCTGGCGTTTCAACGGCGAGCATGATCCGTATGTGCGCGACGGCAAGGCGATCGATTTCTATGGCAACAAGGATGGCCGCGCCAATATCTTTGCATTGCCGTTCGAACCGGCGGCTGAGAGCCCCGATGCAGACTTCCCGCTGTGGCTGTCGACCGGCCGGGTACTGGAACACTGGCACTCCGGCTCGATGACGCAACGGGTTCCGGAACTGTATCGCGCGGTCCCGGACGCGGTTTGTTACATGCACCCGGATGATGCGACAGACATGAATCTCAGGCGCGGCTCCGAGATCCGGGTGATCTCGCGGCGGGGCGAGATACGCACCCGCGTCGAAACCCGCGGGCGCAACAAACCGCCGCGCGGGCTGGTCTTCGTGCCGTGGTTCGACGCACGCAGGCTGATCAACAAGGTGACGCTTGATGCCACCGATCCGATCTCGAAACAGACCGATTTCAAGAAATGCGCCGTGCGCATAGAAGCCGTGTGAGGTGTGAGATGAAATATCTGCAGTTTCTGCCACTTCTCGTCATCCTGATCGTCGGCACGATTGCCGTCGCGGAAAATCAGGTGGCAACCTTGCGCCCGGACGTGCCGCTGGACCAGGATGGCGAGGCGACGCAGATTCCCGGCGTCGTGAACTCCGATATCCGGCAGGTGCGCAATTATCCGGACCAGCCGCCGCTGATTCCGCACAAGATCGACAATTACCAGATCGACCTGAACGCCAACAAATGCCTGACATGCCACAGCCGCACGGCGATTGACGTCAGCCAGGCCCCCATGGTTTCGGTAACCCATTTCATGAACCGCGAGGGCCAGACGCTGGCCACCGTCACGCCGCGACGATATTTCTGTACACAATGCCATGTCGTGCAGCATGACGCGCGTCCGCTGGTCGAGAATACCTTTGTGGATGTCGACAGCGTTCTTGACCATGTGAAATCCCGTGCGGGCGAGGCAGATTGATGTGGGGCTTTGTCAAACGCGTCTGGTGGATCATCCGCCGGCCGAGCACCTATTTTTCACTGGGTTTCCTGACCATTGGCGGCTTTATCATGGGGATAGTGTTCTGGGGCGGGTTCAACACCGCGCTCGAGATCACCAATACCGAGCAATTCTGCACCAGTTGCCACGAAATGCGCGACAACGTGTTTCAGGAGCTCAAGCCGACGATCCATTATTCCAATCGCTCGGGCGTTCGTGCGTCCTGTCCGGATTGCCACGTGCCGCATGAATGGACCTACAAGATCGCGCGCAAGATGCAGGCCAGCAAGGAGGTCTGGGGCAAGATCTTCGGTACAATCAACACCCGCGAGAAATTCCTGGAAAAGCGCCTCGACCTTGCGCGCCACGAATGGGCAAGGCTTGAGGCGAATGACTCGCTTGAGTGCCGCAACTGTCATTCCGCGGCGTCGATGGACATCACGCGCCAGAGCAAGCGTGCCGCAGAGGCGCATGAGCGTTTTCTGTTCACCGGCGAAAAAACCTGCATCAACTGTCATAAAGGCATAGCGCATCAACTTCCGGACATGGGCGAAGCCAATCTGGATCACGCAACCCTGCTGCCCGGGGGCAACGCGGCGGCGGCAACCGAACTGCGAACTTATCTGGGCTCAGGATCCAACTGACCGTATCGCGTGGTCGATGGATCAGCTGTACGGGCGAAGTTTTGGAAGGCCATGTTGAGAGATTGGTGGCGCATACTTTTGTGGTCACATTCATCCCGAGAACGCCAGGAACGACCGCAAGCACCGTCGCTTGAAGCGCGCCACCAGACGGGCAAACGCCGCGTTGTGATCGTCATGCGTGAGCGTTGAAAGCCGCACCCTGCCTGTCGTTGGTATGTCTGACGCAGAAGGCGTCGCACTGGCAAACGAGAACCTATCCAGCCAGTCCACTATGTAAGCTGCTGAAGCAAGCCATTGGGACTTGCTGCACAATGATGGACGTGTCGCGTTTTGATGCCGCTCCTTTGATAGCATTTATTGCAGAAAAGGAGACGATCCATGGGGACGAAACGGCCGGGCTGATGCGGTGCGGATCGCGCTGACGAGCGGGCTGGCATGCAAGCAGGTGGCATTGGATTTGGGCGTTGGCCTGTCGACGCTGAACAAATGGGTCACCGCATCGCGACACGGATGTTGTGCCGGACAAGGACCTCGACCTTGTCCTTGAGAACGAGCGGCTTCGACGAGAGAACCGCATTCTGAAGGAGGAGAGAGACATCCTAAAAAGGCAACGCAGTTCTGCGCGAGCCAAAAGTCACGAGGTTGCGGTTCATCGAAGAGCATGGCCACGAATTCCCGACCACCCGCCTTTGCCAGGTTCTGGATGTCAGTTAATGTGGCCTGCGCGCCTTTCGCGGCCGCCCAGCCAGCCAAAGGCAGCGGAGCAACATGGTTGTTCTAGCGCACATCAAGGAAAAATTCCGGCTCAGTCTGGACAGCTATGGACGGCCAGGGATGACTTAAGAGTTGAAGGAGCCGGGCCTGAGCGTCGGGCATCGTCATGTCGGTCGGTTGATGCGCGAGAACGGCATACGGGTCGAAAGATCAAAGAAATACAAGGTGACGACCGACAGCAATCATGCCTTCAACATCGCGCCCAATCTGCTGAACCGGGACTTCACAGCGCACGAGCCCAACCGAAAATGGGCGGGCGACATCAGCTACGTGTGGATCCGGCAAGGATGGCTGTATCTCGCCGTGATCTTGGATTTGCATTCTCGCCGTGTGATTGGCTGGGCGGTCAGCAACCGGATGAAACGAGACCTCGCGATCCGAGCGTTAAAGATGGCCGTGGCGCTCCGCCAGCCTCCCAAAGGCCGCATCCATCACACGGATCGCGGCGGTCAATATTGCTCTCACGATTATCAGATGCTACTGTGTCAGCATGGCTTCCAAGTATCGATGAGCGGCGAGGGCGATTGTTATGACAACTCCGCAGTCGAGACGTTCTTCAAGACGATCAAGGCTGAGCTGATCTGGCGGAGGCCTTGGCAGACGCGCAGAGATGTCGAGTTGGCCATCTTCCAATAAATCAACCGCTTCTACAATCCGCGAAGGCGGCACTCAGCATTGGGCTGGAAAAGCCCGGTCGCCTTCGAAAGAAAAGTGGCTTAAACGAGTACTTGGGGTGGCATTAATACGGGACAGGTCCACGGCTTTGCTGTTGACTGCGTGAACCACAGTGAAATCTACAGCGACCACGGTAAGCACACCAAAATGAATGACTGAAAGCCACTTTTCCAGATGTGTTGTGCCCAAATGATATGGCGTGTAAAGAAACCTCACGTCGCGGATCGGTGGCCGAGCGGTCGAAGGCACCAGTCTTGAAAACTGGCGTGCGTGAAGACGTACCGTGGGTTCGAATCCCACCCGATCCGCCATTTTACAATCCGGCACGGATTCCCCCCTTAACACTTTGAACAGAAACGAAACCTCCGGGGTTCGAAACCCTGTTTCGCGGCAGTAGGCCAGACGGTCCTTGAATGCCAGTCTAAGGACGAGTCGTTGCAGGTCGAAGCGACCTGTTTCCCATACTTTCCAAAGGCTTGCAGGAAATCTGATCGCGAGTTCGAACATTTGCTCGAAGGTTGCTTTCGGCTTGCCTGTTGCTTCGGCTTTTTCAGCGAGCAGCAGCTTTTCCTGTTCGATCTGCCCGATCTTCTTTTCATACGCCTTGATAACCGTGCTGGTGTCCGCCTCCATGAGACGGGAGAGCAAAGCTTCGACCTGCGCATCCAGTTCCTTGATCTTCTGAGCATAGAGCGCCGCGTTTTCGCGGGCGCGGTCCTGGCGCTCATTCCACGCAGCACTGAACATGCGCTTGGCAATCGAGAGGTTCTCAGGTGACGGAGTGATGTCATTGAGCAGAACGGCGAACTCCCCCTCGATCATATCGCGGCGAATGGATTTGCGGTAGGAGGAACAGCCCTTGTGGAAGCACAGATAGTAGGGATGTTTCTTGCCCGTCTTGCTCTTCGACCAGCAGGAGGTCAGCGGGTGTTCACAGTCACCGCAAAGGGCAAAGCCGCGCAGCGGGAAGTCTTCGTTGATGTCCGACCGTGCCGCAACACGCGCGCCTTCACGGATACGGTCCCGCACACGGGTATAGGTATCGAGCGAAATCAGTCCGTCATGCTGGCCTTTGCGAAGCGTGATGCCCCATGCAGGCACCTCGATGTACCCGGCATAGTGCGGACGGGTCAGCAGGCGGATGACTTCCTCATAGCGGACAAAACCGTTCGGGAAGCGGGAGGCGAATGCAGGTTCGGATTCGAGATAGCTCTTTACCTCTGACTGCGAGGCGAAGCGCCCACAGGCAAAGCCTTCAAGGGCTTCGGCAATGATCGTGGCAAGCGGTTCGTCCCGGACCAGCATCTTGCCGTGTCCGGCCACACGTTCATAGCGAAAGCCCGGCGGTGCGGGGAAGCACCAGTAGCCGTTCATAGTACGGGCGCGCATGCGGTTGGTGGTCTGTTCGCGGTTTTTCTGGCGCTGGTGTTGTGAGACGGACGCCAACAGGTTCTCAATCAGGACGGAATCGGAATCCTCTCCAAATGTGATAGAGGGGCTTTCGAGCTTGCCGCCAAGGTCTTTCAGGGTCCGGCGCAGCGTCCAGTGGCTTTCAATGTCACGGGCAAAGCGACTGATATCGTCAATAATGACGATGATGCCTTCGCGCCGCATCGCCTTGATGAAGGCGATCAGCTCATTGAAGGACGGGCGATCCATCAGCCCGCCGGAAACACCGCGCTCATGGAAAACCCTGATCACCTCATAGCCTTTGCGCTCGGCATATTCGCGGCAGCGCGTGGCTTGTGATTCAAGGCCGTGGCCTTCCTCTACCTGGCGGGCGGATGATACGCGGCAATAGATCAGGGCTTTGGGGGTATCGGTATCGGGATTCTTGAAGTGTTCTGCGCTCATGGTCGCTCCTCTTGTTTTTGATTGTCAGGGGATACGACTGTTTCACGCGGCAGGTCTTCAAGGCAGATGTAGTTTAGCACATCATCGAAGCCGACGTCACTTTCGGGGAAAAGTTTATCCCCAGCCTTGACGCTGAACCCCAGATCAACAAACGCCACCATCACCTGCCACAGGGCGAGCAGACATTCTTTTTGCTGGTCTCCGGAAAGACCTTCGCCCGCCAGTTCAGACCCATAGTCTTCCAGCAGGCGGTCACCGAGTGATCGTGGCGGCCCGAGCGTGCTCAGGTCCTTCTGCTCTGTTTTCGTTTTCCCTCTATCTTTCATGGTGCGTCCTTTCTCTTGTTCTTGTTGGTGTCAGAACGGGCGCGGCCCCACATAGCCAAGCGCCCGTCGGTTATTCGGTAAGTCACCTGCGGAAGCGTGCTGGACGCTCAGAGCGGGAGCGGTTGCTTCCCTGTTCGGCCTGCTGCTCGGTGTTCCGCTCCTGGCTGCGTTCACGTTTCAGATCGCGGACAACGCCGTGCGCTTCACGAGCAAGTTCGGCCACACGCAGCAGTTCGCTGGCAGAAAACGACTGGGTTTCCTGGAGATGGCCGTCCTTGTCCTCGTAAATCTTGGCAAGAGAGACCGTGTAGTACGGGCCTTTCTCGGACTCGTTCTCCCAGATGCTCGCCTTCAGGCGGCTATCGCGCAGGGTTTCGATTGGTTTGTTGGGCACAGTTGTACTGTCCATGGAAATGCTCCTTTCCTTGGTTTGGGTCTAAGTTTTCGGGATTTGTCGTTTTGCTCTTATGGTCCGCGAGGCGATGCCGTCAGCGAATAAGAACAAAGGTAGAACATATCACATCAGCTTTCTCCTTTTCAACGTAAAATTGAGCAAGATCAGAAGATTAGAAGTTACTGATATGGACTACCGTCGGATCGCCCGCTGAAATCCGCGACTGAGGATCGGTCTACGGGCACGTTGCGCCATGAAGTCATCACGGGACAGCCGCGTGTCATGCTGATGCTGAATCGTGTTTTGGACCGAGACAGCCAGTGCCTGCCATTTGGTATGGCTGCGTATGGAGGCGCGCTTCTTGAACGCTTTGGTTTCGGGGCGGGCGTGGAAGCCTGCGCGCAGGCGGCGAACCTGATCGTTATAGGCGTCCGTATCTCCCATCGGAGAGGGTTGCGGGGCAGTCCCGCATTCAAGGTGGCGACTGATGTAAGACGTCTCCGCCCGGAACAGCAGATGCGTGAACAACTCGTCCCGACGCTCACATTTCTCGAATACCTGTTCGAAGTGCTCGCGTTGTTGCGCCTCGCCAACAAGCCCGATCCGCATGCGCACATCTTCTTTACGCGAAATTTGCCGGGCGGAATCGAACTCTGGTAGGATTTCGATCTGACCAGTAATAGGAGATTTAGTGACCACAGCCCCACCCCCCGACAACTTTGACTATGACACTCTGAGTGCCCAGGTACGCGCATTGGCCGACGCCGCCATTGCAGCAGGTGCCGACCCGGAGTTCACAGCAGCGAGCATTTTCCAGGACAGTTTCGACGTGGCCTTTAACAGCGGCCCGGACAAAGCCTTGCGGCATATCCTCTTTGCAATGGACCGCGCCGAAGAAGACATGCGCAAGTTCCATGACAGCTTTGGAGACAAGCTCGACCTTGAAGAGCTGGTCCACGGACGCATTGTCCCGAAAACTTCCCGCGCGTGAAGTAATAACCGCCTTCACGTCTTGTCCTCCCCGATGTGAGACCACATGCCGTCCCGGTATTGCGGCAGGTGGGCAAAGCGATCCGGTACAGCTTCGCGGATGACGGGACGTTCTTCTTTGTGGCCGGAACTGGTCGCGACGGTGACGCGATCCAGCGGCGGATGATACGGGTTAGGATGGTAGCGCCCGGCCATGAACGGCTGGTCCCAATAGGGGCGACGCTGCGCGAAGATCGCACCGGGAAGGTTGTCCGCGAAAACCAGCATCCGCTCACCCGGCAGACGCAGCAATTCATCCGGTGTCATCAGCGGACGGCGGATTTTGCGGCGGTAATCACTCTCAAAGGATTTCTGGCGCAGTTTGTGCGATAGCTGGAACGGATCACCGCCGCCCATCAGCTTCTGTAGCAGTGACAGGCGGTCCGCCTTTGCACGGCTCTGTGTCAGTTCATCATCAAACCCAAGCGTTTCATCGCCCAGCATCGCCGAGACAGTGCGCGCCGTATCCAGGTCCCTGATCCCGAAATACATCTGGAGGGCGGCACTGGAGGGAATAATGCGCTCCGCCCCCGGAGCCACATTGTCCATCTGCCGGAAACTCTGGAAGACAGCGAACGGTTTGACGCCGATCCCGGCCCCGTAAGTGAAAAGCTTCGGCACCAGCGGAAACCCTTCAAGCTGGCCGCATTCATCCAGCATCAGAAGAAGTTCTTCCGCCTGGGGTTTGCGGGATTTTTCCGTGACAGCCCGGACGAAGAAGCTTTTCAGCACGGCCTTCCACGGCGAAATCATGTCCGGCGGCACCATCAGGTAGAGCTGTGTATGGTGATCCTCCGAACAGAGGTCAGCCAGATCAAAGTCATAGGGCGGCGACAGGGCGTCCATCAGTTGAGGATCGGACAGGCAGGCAACGGCGCGCTGGATTTCTCCGATAATACCCTTGAAGCCGCCCGACGAATCTTCGCGCGCGGCATGTATTTCAGCTTCAACCGAACGGCACAGATCAATGCCGGAGCTGTGCATCTCCCAGGCGATATCGCGCCACTCACCATCGTTTCTGACAAGTGCTGTTGTTGCCTTGTAGAACCCCGGCAGGCTCAGTTCCCCGTCGATCTTGGTGACGATCAGGCCAAGCGCCTCGCTGATCCGATCAGCACTTTCCTCAAAATAGACAGCACCTTGCGCCCCTGAGCGGGGACGCAGGTTCTCGATGGCGACTTTGAGATCAGGAATAAGGGTCGGACTGGACCAGCGGATATGCCCAAGCGGGTTCATCCTGTGAGACGGCAGGCCGTGCAGGTCACGCGGGTTGAAGTAAACGGCGGATTTAGGTGTCATCGCCGCTCACCAGATCATAAGAGATTGCAGCCAGTTCGCCCTTCACATCAAGAACAACCATCGACCCGCCGTCATAGACACCCCGGCAGATCGTGTAGGCAATGATGTCCCGCAGTTTGCCGGAGCGCGCCCCCGCCTTCAGCAGAACGGGACCGTCGCCGCTGTGCCAGATCGAGCGCCCGTTCAGTTCCCCGCAATAGATCGAGGTTAGGGTTTGCTCGAACATCCCGGCGCGGCGCACTTCCTCTTCCGTCGCAAAACGGGCAGAGCCAAACGGAAACCCTGAGTTGTCACGATCCTCCGTCATTCTTCAAACTCCACTATCCCGGTGAATTTGAGGGTGACGAGAACAACGAACATCCAGCCGACGATCAGGGGCCAGTTCATGACCCGTTTCGTCTCAATGTGCTCTTCGGTCACGCGGGACACGACAATGGGCTTGTCGGTACGAAGCCATTTATCAAAGTAGTAGAGAGCCTTACGCATATCCTTAGTCCTTCTCCATGCGTTTGATGAAACGGCGTCCCAGCCTCATGCCGAGGTCTGTGACCCAGAGGGCAAGCAGGCTGCGAACGATGTTGTAGGTCAGGAGGGCCAGCGCCGCTTTCCACGCCAAAGCCAGCCATGACAGGGGCGCGGGGCCGTAGGTGCGGACCGTATAATCCAGCAGCCACGGCCAGGTTGCATCGAACAGGTGCGGCAGAAGCAGATAGGCTGCGACCACGCTGATGACGAACGCCGCGCCGCTTGCAGCTCCGCTAAATCCGCCTTGCCCCTGACTCATAATGCTATCCTCTTGGTCACAGCCCGACGTGCGGTTACGCTTGCAGGCATGAGCCAAGAAGACCCCATAGATTTCCGGGCATTTGTGGAAAGTCACCACAAACGGTCACGGGAAAAAGCGGTAGAGCCGCCCTCAATTCCCTATCCGAAGGAATGGAAGGGATTCTGCTTCGAGGTTCTTGTCGCCTTTCGGGAAGCGGAAAAGAAGCGGCTGAACAGAAAGAAATACGGCTGGCTGGCCACGCGGGACGCAATTATGCAGGACTTCGACGGCGCATCAGGACGGGTTCTGGCTGCACGCGATGAGCGGCTAACCAAAGATCAACTTCAGGACTGGGAGCGCCACGGCAACATTCCAGATAAGCCATTCGCCTTCGTGGACAGGTTCGTGCGCCAGCTTGACCGTCCTCAGAGCCACAGCGTTGTTACACGCGACATGCGTTTCAAACACTTTGAACGCCTGTCTCACGGCCTCAGCGAGATGTACCAGAACCGCAGCATCGACCGGCAAGAAGTTGACATGCTACGGAAAGAGATCGGAAAATTCCTTCTCACGCCGGAACTGGAGAAATCCAACTTCAAGCATATCGCAATCCGTATGGATGATGTGACAGGTTCGATGATCAAGGTCACGTTCGTCTATTGCCCGTTTGCCATTGAGAAGGAAAACCCGTCAGATTTCTGGCGCTCGGGCCTGTTCTATGACGGCTTCCTCATTCCCTTGCCCGATTTCACAAAGCCCGATGAGTTCGAGAAGTTTGAGCTTGGCAAGGGTCTGAAGGCAGGGAAGGATTATGAATGCCTGCTCTTACTGTTCCGACCGGAATGGCGGGGCAGCTATATGTACGGCTATGTCATGGCGAAGGTGAAATTCGGCTTCACGAACATGCTCTCAAAAGAACTGATCCTGGTCAGCTTGGAAGCCGTCGAGCCGAATTTGCTGTTCTCGCCGTTCGGCCTGACGATCAGCCGCGACCCACGTTATTATCAGGAAAAAGGTCCGCCTACCGATCTTCTGAAATTCGACAATAACCAGAAACATACTGAATTTCTTGAAAAATATTTCAACTATTGCTATAGAGGGTATTTGTTTTAATGAGTAATGCTTTGAGTGAATTTATAGACCCGAAACAAACACCGCCTGATATCTTTCGTGCCGCCCAGAATAACGACGTGGCCGAACTTCTTGCTGCCCTAGGTCATGTTGACAAATGACGGATCCAAAGTCGGATTGACGCGATGTCGATGAAGCCCAGGAAGCTTTCAGCCGTCTTATCGTAGCGGGTTGCGACGCGCCGGGCGTTCTTGAGTTTGTTGAAGCACCGCTCAACCAT